>JBBILZ010000069.1:0-10388 GCA_037444665.1 Caldifarciminota bacterium | reverse complement strand
TCACCATTATGGATTGCAGAAAATACCCTGCCCAGTGCCTGAATAACCCCTGCTAATGAGCGATAGAAAATTACGAAAAATTGATTTATTACATCACGAAAGATAACAGAAAAACCACCGAATATACCGCGCAGATAATTGTAGAAGTCAAACGCACCTCCTTCACCAAATTGATAAGTCTTCTCCAGCATATCAATATTATGGACTGAAGAATAAAAATTCGGACCGGTGATACGCGCCTGTTCTGCATCAAGAACTTCACCACCGACAAAAACCTTTGACTTCCTGGGCTTGAGCCCTGTGCCCAACAGGAAGATAATCAAACCGATGACAATACCAAGTATCATCAAGATTGTAGTAAGTTCTGCTGACCAGAAACCAATCTTTTCTACCCTTAGAAAAGGCAAAGATGGATAGATTAAATGCGCAAGGGGAATCTGTTCAGCAAATATGCCAAAAATAATACACAATAAGGCAAGTATTAGTGTCGGCGCCACCATACCAAATCGTGCTTCACAAACCTTGTCCAGTTCTCTTGGTCTTTCACCTAAAAACAGAGAGTGTATCATTTTCAAAAACGAAGCAAGGGTCAGAACACTGCCGAACATTGCAGCGACCAAAAATATTACCCAGAGATTTGTTTGTTTATGCAGTTCAATCACACCCTGGTAAATCATCCATTTTGAATAAAATCCATTAAATGGTGGCACACCAGAGATGGCAAATGCAGCAATAATAAAACAGAACATTGTGAGCGGCATCTTCACACCAAGACCACCAAGTTTATCAAGTTCTGTAGTCCGTGTCCGGTATTCAACAGAACCTGCAGATAAAAACAGGCAGGCATCATATATTGTATGGTTAATCATATGGAACAGCCCACCTGCTACTCCAATTGGAATACAGGTTCCAATGCCTAAAAACATATACCCTACCTGGGATACTGCGCAGAAAGACAACAATCTCATCACTTCTTTCTGCACCAGCGCCATCATCACCGCAAAGATTATGGTAATTGAACCGATAACCATAAGTGTTATTCTAATGGGCATTGACTGACTGATATCAAAAAGATAATAAGAGATACGCACCAGAAAATAGATGCCTAATAGTTTATCAAGACTTGCGGGGATAAAAGCCATAGTTGATGCGGGCACGACCTTTGCAGATTCAGGTATCCAGGTATGTAGTGGCATTGCTCCTGCCTTGGCAAGGGCACCAACAAGCAAGAGAACATATACTGCGATGTAAATTCCATTGCCCAAGGGCAATTTTTGGCTCACCGGAAAATTGGCATCACCCATTAGCACATAAATTATCAAAATTCCCAACATCATTATAAAATCTGAAACGCCAATAATCGTCAATGCCTTTCTTGCTGCAAGAACACTATCTTTTTTACCTACAAGAAGAATTCCGTAAAGCGAAAACACCAACATATTCCAGAAGATTAAAAGCATAATAAGATTACCACTCAGCACAACGCCATTTGCACCAGAAAGGGTCAAACCAAGATACAATTGATACACAGATTCACCTGGCATCTTTCTCATTGCCACAACTGAATATAACAAAATAAGAAAGGCAAAGAGCGCATTAAATAATAAAATAAATCTTGTGAGATTGTCCACATAGATTCTGAAATCAATACCTGCAATACTGGCAATATCATAAGAAAATGACTGATTCTGGAATAGGAGAAAGAACCTTAATGAAAAATATAGTGTAAGAACAAAACCTAAAAAGCCCATTTCATTACGCAATCTCTTTATTAAAAACCCTAAAAGTCCACACATTACTGGCAGTAACAGAACATAATATATTTCACGCATCAGAAACCTCCAATAAATGCCAGGATTTCATAGAAAAATATTCCCAATAATAATGAAGATAGCATTAGAATGAACACCACAATAATCTCCACAATACCCACCTTTCTTGTTGATTTAATTTCCTTAATATCACACTTCTCGCCATAGAATAATTCATGATAGAAACGGTCACTGTATAAAAGGGTAAATATTGCAGAAGCAATTGCAAAGAATCCAAAATAGATATTTTTCTGTAGGGCGCCAATGATTACCATCAATTTTGAGAAGAAACCAATCATCGGGAAAAAGCCAACGAGAGAGCTGAATAACAATGCCATCATCACAGTCAAGATAGGAGAAACCTTTAACATACAGGAAATATTTTTTATATTTGCCTCACCCGTTATATCTTCAATTGTGCCCACTCCATAAAATAGCCCTGATTTTGCCAGAGCATGGGCAAGGATATATAACATTGCCCCTGAATTACCAAACTGTCCTCTGGCAGAAAAACCTAACAGAATAAAACCCACCTGACTGATGGTTGAATAGGCAAGCAGATATCTCAAACGATTTGTCCTGTATGCAGCACCACCAGCAATCAAACTGGAGATGACTGCAAGCCAGGCTACAACAGCAAAAAATTCATCAGGCACATATACATTTGTAGAAAAGAGTCTGTAAAATAAAATAAGACCGAGATTTTCAGCAATACCGGCAAGCGAACCTCCAATTGCTGATGGGATTGAAGAATACGCAGGAATGAGCCAAAAATGTAGAGGTAGGATAACCGATTTTGTGAAGATTCCGATCGTAATCAGTATAATTGCAGTAAGATTTAACTGTCCAATATGAGAAATTACCAGTGAATTATTATCCAGATACAAAATTCCAATACCAATGAGCATTATTGCACCTGAAATAAAATTTGTGATAAAGACAATATTACCTGAAGAGACCTGGTCAGGATTACGGTAGAAAACAACTGCCCTCCATACTGCAAATGTTGCGATTTCCCAGCAGATATATATAAACAGTATGTTGTTAGAGAGTGCAACACCAACACCAGAGAGAACAATCAAAAGTAGCATTATATAGTATTCAAGTTTGTGCCCTTTTTGTTTAATAGTAGCAAGGGCATAGATAAAAGACATTAGCCCAATAAAGATAAATGTGATGGATAAAAATATTCCAAATCGGTCAAATAGAAAATTAAATTCCATATTCATCTTCTATATCTCCTGCGCAGTTCTTCAGTCTTTTTACAGGATAAGGTGAGTAGGTCCTTACCTGTGTATTTAGGCTTTCCATTCTCATAAACGATTGTTCTCTCTGTGCAGCAATAACAGGGGTCTACTGCAGCAAGCACAAGTGCTGCATCCGCAATTGAATAACCTTTTACTGCAACCACATTGGAAGCAATGTTCATATAACTTGGTGCCCGAATCTTGTGCCTTATTGGTATATTTGAACCATCAGAACGGACATAGTGGAAGACCTCACCCCTTGGTGCCTCATGCCTGCCAATTCCTTCGCCCGCAGGAATATCATCTATTCGTGCCTCTATTGGTCCTTCAGGCATATTCTTAAGGCACTGCCTGACTATCTTTATTGATTCAAAGCATTCTAATAATCTCACCTTTGCCTTTGCCAGAACATCGCCCTCTTCAAATACTACAATATTCCAGTCAACCTTATCATAGGCATCATAAGGGTCATCCTTACGCACATCAATCGCAACACCAGAGGCACGGGCAGTTGGCCCTAAGACTCCATAAGCAATAGCATCCTCTTTAGGAAGGACCCCTATACCTTCAAGCCTTGCCCGAATTACCGGGTCATCAAGGATTGCCTTTGTGAACATCTCGGTCTTCTCCTCTATCAAATCAAGATATTTTTCAATCTTTGGATAGTCTTCGGGCAATATATCCCTTCTTGCCCCGCCAATCTTGTTGATTGCATAGTGGTTCCGATTACCCATTATCAATTCAAATAGATCAAGTAGGGGCTCACGATAACGCCATACCCACATCCAGACCGTATTATAACCAATAAAGTGTCCGGCAAGGCCAAGCCAGAGATAATGGGAATGGATCCTCTCCAGTTCACCAATTATTGTTCTGATATACTGTGCTCGCTCTGGTGGTTTTATCTTTAAGATATCCTCAACAGCAAGGACATAGGCATATGGATGGGAATCTGAACAAATTCCACAGATACGCTCCACTAAAAATGGCACCTGGTCAAAGGTCATTGTCTGGGCGATGTATTCATGTCCGCGGTGATTGTAACCAATATTTATTTCAAGGTCAACGACCTTCTCTCCTTCAACAATCAATTTAAAAAACTCAGGCTCTTCCTGCAGTGGATGATAAGGACCAATAGGAACAATCCGCCTCATAAAAAGATAACCTCGCCTTGTTCGTCTGAAAACCCAAATCCCAAGCACCAAGAACCAAACAATATCCAAATTCCAATATTTAAACATTTTTGATTTGTTTGGAATTTGAGACTTTGAATTTGTTTCTCTGCCTGAGGCAGATTCGCCTTTGGCGTAGGATTTCGGATTTCGAATTTCGAATTTGAATTATTCATAATCTCTCCTCAATGGATAAACACCTTCGGGCCAGTCTTCAGCAGTCAAAAGGGGCACAAGATTTGGATGTCCCTCAAAATTAACTCCCAGTAATTCATGAATCTCTCTTTCTATCCAGTTTGCGGCAGGCAGAAAATCAGCAAGACTCTTTATTTTGGGATCATCTTTGGGCACAATAGTCTTTATATTGTAGTATGTTCCTGAAGGGTCATGAGAAAAATGGTATAATATTTCAATGCCGTCGCGCGTATCAATACCCGTAGCAATTGATAATCTCATATTTAATTCAAGGAAAAGATAACGGGCAAACTCATAAACCTTATTGCGTTCAATCCTTAGATAGGTGCGCCTTGGTGAATGAATCTTTATCTCCACTTCAGGAAATCTTTCTTTTATTTTATCTAAGAGTTCTTTTGAATATTCCTTATTCATCTTATCTAATACCCAATGCAAAAAAACAAGTTTGAAAAATTGAAATTTGTATATTGTTTAGGATTTCGTGCTTTGAAATTAGAATTTAAATTTATGTTTTCCATTATAGCCTCTTCAATGCCTTTACCACACCCATAATAATTGCTTCAGGTTTTGGTGGGCAACCCGGAATATACACATCTACGGGCAGATGTTTATCATAAGGACCAACAACATTGTAAGATTTTTCAAACATATGGCAATGACAGGTGCAGGTGCCCACACCAATAACCAAACAGGGTTTGGGTGTCTGTTCATAAACCCTCAAGACACGGGGCAAACTTTTGCGATTTAACACACCGGTCACCAGTAGGGCATCTGCATGCCTTGGTGAACCAACAAGCACAATCCCAAAACGCTCCACATCCCATCTTGGGGTCAGAACATCAAGAATTTCAATATCACAATTATTACAGGACGCTGCCGCAACATGGAATACCCAGGGAGACTTTTTTAAACCCCAGAGTTTAAGATTTGCCATGTTTTACTCCTTTTTTACTCATATGCTGTTTTAGCCATATAGCCATTTTGAGCCCTTTTTTGCCCTTTTTAGCCTCTTCTTTTTTATAATCCATAGATTGCCAAAACAAGTCCAACAATTGATAAAATTCCCATACCAATCCAGAAAAACTTCAGTGTCTGGTCAATGCGCAATCTCGGGTTTGTATTTTTTATCAGTATCACGAGCACAATTATTAATAAAAATTTTAAAATTGCCCACCAGTCTCCAATACCACCCCACAAAAGTGAAATCGTAAATATCGGTAACAAGAACAACATCATTGCCCTTGTAATTTTATAAATTGCCAGGGCAACGCCAGAATATTCTATATATGGACCTGCCATTATCTCCTGCTCTGCTTCAGGAATATCAAAAGGCACAAATCCCAATTTTGCCTGGACCGCCATTAACATAACCACGCCAAAGATTATTCCTGAAATAGAATACAGGAATGGTCCGGCTGACCTCTGGACTTCAATAATTTCACCAACCTTAATTATGCCTCCTGCTTTGAGCACGATACCGGCGATGGCAATTAAAAATGGCAATTCATATGCAAAGTACTGGGTCATCTCTCTGGATGCACCAACGCTCGCCAGCGGATTCTTTGATGCAGAGCCACCAATTATTACACCGATTGGTGGTAGAGCGAGTAGATAGATCATCACAATCAAATCTCCGGCAAAAGATCTTGCTGAAGAAAAGTTCATAGTGAATAACATTACGGAAAAGATTGTCATTGCAACCAACCCAAGTATCGGACCGAGAAAAAAGAGAATTTTTGAAGCACCTTCAGGCACGATTGTTTCTTTTAATAATAATTTGAAAAAATCAGCATAAGGTTGAAACCAGGGAGGCCCTACCCTCATCTGAACCCTGGCACTAACTTTACGGTCAATCCAAGTCAAAAGCATACCAACAATTGCAGTGAACAGAAAACCAGGAAAAATAAAATAATTGAACAAAAGTCTTATAACATTCATTATCGTCTCCGCACAAAAGTATCTTTAGAAACCATACGCACACCAATTTCCATTTTTTTAATCTCTGCTTCTTCAAGGAACTGGAGTGCACCTGAGGAACAGGCAGAAACACATCGCGGACCCTCTGCACGATCTTGACAGAGGCTACACTTCTGAGAAATATGGCGCACAAGTGGTGCATCAATCACCCCAAATGGGCAGGCATAGGCACAACTTTTGCAACCAATGCATACAAATGAAGACCTTGTTACAAGCCCGGTCTTTTCATCACGAGTTATTGCATTTACCGGGCAAGAAGCAAGGCACAGTGCTTCTTTACAGTGTTTACAGGCTAATGGAAGATATGCTGTATTCTCAATATCTGCATGCCTTATCCGTGATTCACCTTTGAATGCAACCTTACATGCTGCCTCACAGGAACGGCAGCCACAGCACAGGTCAAGGTCAAGCACTATTCTTCTTGCCATATCCTTACTCCAGTAGGATTAAAATAGAGATAATCATCAAAAATTTCGTAGTCAAAAAGACCACAGACTTCAGGTGTCTCGGCTTGACTAAATAAAGTGCCCTGCGGAATATCACTGGTTATCTTAACTGGCATCTTTACCTTGTTATTTTTTGATTCAACATAAACAGTCTCCCCTGATTTTATACCATATTTCTGGGCATCCAGGGGATTAATTTTCAAAATCGGTTTTTCCAATAAGCCTAAATAATAATACGAAACTTTTTCTCCAAAAAGCATAAATTTTCCATCTCTATTTTGTTTTATCTTTTCTGTCATTTTCTTCAATCCATCTTTGATATCAATCCGTTTTGCATCAGCAGACTCTGATGTTGAACTACCTGTTTCCACACCAAGTAAATCAAATAATTGAATAATATTTTTCGCACCACTCACTGCTGATACAGAACCATCCAATGTCTTCTTACCAAATGTCGTCAGAATCGTTCCTGACTTTTCCATATTTAAGGCAGCAGGCAACTGAACATAATTATTAAATCGCAGTGTTGATGTAGAATAAATCTTTATGTTAGAAAATTTTTTATTAAATTGTGGATAATAGAAAGGAAATAGTTCTCCAAAATTTATTATATATTTTATCTCACCCTCTTCTATTAAATTTAATACCCTGCCAAATGGATTCAATCTTCTGTAATGACCAAATTCAAAAATGGGCATTACTTTTTTGCCACTAAATTCACTCAACCTATGGAGCCCTTCAACCACTAATAGTGGCTCATAACTGTGGCTAAATGGCATTGCTGCAATAATCAAACCATTCTTTGCTGACTTAAAATCTTCGGCAATACTCAGGATAGAACTTTCCGAAACACCCGTCAATTTCTGAAAATCTATGCCGGATAATTTTTCCCGAGCAAGGCTGAGCAGGACGAGAGCCTCGGCTCCTGGTTCTGTCTTGAGAAAATCAGTAGCAAAGTAAGAAGTATGCGTATGCAGGGAATCAATCACCACGAGCCGATTTTTTCTATCGGCGAACTTCCAGGAAATTAGATTCTTAGAAATCATTGGTGCATAATTGAAAATATCACCCAGCACAATCACCATCTGACTCCTCTCAATATCTTCAAGGCAAGCTGGAGCTTTTTCATCAATAAAACGGTCCAATAATGATTCTGGTTCAAAATAGGTTGAAACTACATTTTTTATTTTATATTTATTGCTGAAATTTAAAATTGCTAACTCTTCTTCAATGGTAATATTCCTATCCACGGTTATCGCCACTTCATTCGGGTTCTTCAGCATATTCTTAAACTCTTCCTTTACCCAATCCCAGCCAGTGTATTTATTTTTACTTACCGGCACACAGAGGCGACGGGGATGGTTTAAATATAACACTGAGGCACTGCCGCGCGGACAGACCCTGCCCTGGTTTGGTGTATCTCGCAAATACTCCACACCACTGAGCCCGAAGTCATTAGAGATAATTCCTAATTCGCAACCGAATCCGCAGAAGGTGCAGAGAGTCTTTCTAATCTGACTTTTGGAATCTATTTCGTATTTCGGATTTGATTCATTCATAGGAAGGGGTCCTCTATATCCTTAACATCCTTCCAGGTCAGGACTGGTCCATCCTTGCATACATAAAATTTACCAACCCGGCAGTGATTACATTTACCAATACCGCAGGACATATTCTTTTCCATTGAAAGATAGATATTTGAATCTTTAAACCCGGCGTCAACAAGCCTCTGCGTCGTAAATTTCATCATTAGTGGAGGTCCGCATACAATTGCCGGCGTTGTCTTAATATCCACGGGTATTTCATCAAGAATCGTTGTCACCACACCAACTCTGCCCTTCCATTCATCATCACCAACATCAACCGTAAGAAGTATATCTACATTCTTTATCTTATGCCAATCAGGTAAAAGATATTTGTAAACGATATCCTTCGGCGTCCTTGCACCATATCGTATATAAATCTTTTTATAATCCTTTATGTTTTCAACCAAAGCAAGAAAAAGCGAACGTAATGGCGCAAAACCAACACCACCACCAACAATAAATACATCCTTTTTCTTAAAATTTGCTAAGGGATAAGGTTTGCCAAATGGTCCGCGCACGCCAACTGTATCACCTTGTTTAAGTGTAAACAATGCCTGAGTAACCCGTCCAACCTTCATAATGGTAAATTCCAGGTCCTTAGCATACGGTGATGAAGACGGCGTAAAAGGTGCCTCACCAACACCCGGCACTGTGAGCTCAGCAAACTGTCCTGCCTGAAATTCTATGGGCATTCCTTCAAGAACAAATGTAGTAATGGTCGGTGTTTCTGGAATAATCTTTTTGATCTTTGTTAGAGTAGGCTCATACGGATTCATAGATTAATCAATATCTCCCTGATATCAATCTTTGCTGAACAACCCAAAAAACACCTGCCGCAACCTGAACAGGCATAAATCTTTTCATATTGATAAAAAAAATCAAATTTGCACTGGAATCTATTCCAGAACCTTTCATCAATCCGGCTACGGGGATTGGCACCACCACCAACCCGGGCATATGCTGCATAATAACAGGCATCCCAGGTCCTTATCCTCTCTATATCCTCACCTTTTTTATAATCATTTAAGAGAAAACAGTAACAGGTTGGACAACTATGTAAGCAAGAATGACATTCAACACATTCATTACGAAAATTTCTGATTTCATTTTTGCCTACATAGGGAATAAGTTCAAATATCGGCTCTCCAAGACCCTTTTTGTTTATCTCACTCAATTTTGTCTCCGCTTTTTTCCGATTCATCTCTCTCTCTTTAATTATCTCCTGGTTTGGTTCGCTGAATAGTTCCCTGTATTCATTCAATATCTCCTTCCCTTTTTCAGTAAATATCTCAAACAGGTATCCATTACTGACCATAGATATATTGGCATCGCTAATTCCAGTGGCATAAGGTTTTAATTCAAGAAGATTACAAAAGCAACTGTCTTCAGGCTCAGGACAATCAGCAGAGATAATTAGTGTATTCTCCCTTCTTTCCTTATATATATCATCCTTCGGCTCCCAGTTTAAAAAGACCCGGTCATAGACTTCCACGCCCCGTAAATCGCAATTTTTGACCCCGATTATAACCTGTGATTTTGCTCTTATATTTAATTCCCTGGTAAACCTTGCAACAATATCGCGACTTGGAAAAAAGAAATGTTTGATATTTTCAGCAGTTCTGATTTTAGTAAAATCAAATGAATGTTTGGTATCTGGATTATATTCAATAATATGGCTCTTCCCATTCTCAACAAATGGATAAAATATCTGCACCTTCGCGGATAATCGTTTAATAAATAAAGAAAAATTTTCAGGGGTCATCAAAAATAAATTCATAAAACCAGAATTATATTCAAAAGAAATAAAAAGTCAATAGGCAGGTGCAGCTTGCCATCCCCCAGTTTTATAATATGCAATTTTAATAAAAAGTAATTTGGGAAACACAAATATTTACGTTTTACTAATGATTTATGCTGGATTAATTATTTACCTAAATGAAGTAGATGAATTTCA
>JBBILZ010000068.1:0-10580 GCA_037444665.1 Caldifarciminota bacterium | reverse complement strand
TGATTTTGCAAGGAAACTCTTTTGAAAAACTATCTGCTGTCTCTTTAATCAATCTATTAAGGTCAACATCCTCTCTTTTGGGTTCGTAGATTTTGCCGTGTTCTGCTATCTTATCTATTATCTCACCGAGTTTCTTGATACCTGCAACAATCTCATCAAAATAACGAAGTTTCGGGTCATCTTCCTTAATCCTCTTTTTTAATTCATAGGCAATAAGTGAAAGTCCATAGACCGGACTGCGCAGGTCATGAACCATATGTGCAGCAAAACGACCGATTGCCGAGAGTCTTGCCGATTTAACCTTCTCGCCAGTAAGATTCTTTAACTTAATGTTCAATTCATTAATATTTTTAGCAATCTGGCTAAATTCCAGGGGGAACCTTATTGAGATTCTCTTATCAAACTCACCCGTGGCAATCTCATCAGTCCTTTTTAAGATTATATCGGTTTTGTGCTTGATGTATAATCCCGCAAGGGCAAAGACAACACAGATTAAAATGGCAAAAATCGTGGTCAATGTTAATCCCCGATTAAGCCCTTTATTGATACCCACAAGCATATTTCCATAATCAATCCCGATAATGACTTTGATATTTTCCATATTTCTACAAAATGATGATGGGGTCTTCATTATAAATGAACATGAACGGTAGATGGAATTTTTTAATTTATAATCGCCGGGCAGCAAATAATCTTTTAGTTTCATCGCATCCTGCTTTGTTATTTCTGTAGCACTATTGAATAACAGATCATTATGATTATTTAATACCACAAGGAATGTGCCCGGGGAAAAGTTTGAGTCCTGCATCGCACGACTCAAGATTTTTGAGATATTTATATCAGCAAGGATGAAATTCATATCTTTCAGAACAACCAATGTGCGCTGGGCAAATCCTCCAGGGACTGCCATCAATTCCAGCGGGATAATTGCTGTATCACCTACGGGTTTTATCCCTTTCAGGTCAATTGCGGGCAGATTTCTGAACTCCTCATAAGGTTCTGGTGCAAGATAGGTCTGGTCCGGATTGGCAACAAAGGAGAAGATGTTTACACCGCGATTATCAAGGAGACTGATTCTATAAAAATACTCTTCATTGCCGAAAAAATATGAACCAAGTATTTCTTTTTTTATTCTATTTTTAGAAATAATATCACGGCCAAAAAGCAAACAGGTCTCACACCTCTGGCACTCTTTTGTGAACGAAGAGAATAGATCTTTTGCATATTCATTAAGTCTAAAGTCAATATCTGCTCTGAGATTTTTAATTGTGGTATTGGTAGTGACAAATTGAATAATTATTACAGGGACGATGATAATAAAGAAAAGGAGCAAAAATAGAAAAGAAACAAAAGAAGCGAATATTCTATTCATTATTCCACCAGGTATAACAGCTAATTAAAAAGAGCGGGTCAAGATTATTCAGTCTTTTGTCTGCAAGGAATGCGGGATAACTCCAGTAGAGATAGACAAATGGTGGGTCTTCAAAGACGAGTGATTCCAATCGGACAAGGAGATTACTATCCGGATTATCCCGGGATTTGTATAATTTCCACAAAGAATCAAATATTGAGGAGTGGAAGGGCACCCAGGGGGCATTTTCGCTGCTATAGATACCAAGCTGGGATGAAGGGGTAGAATCAGCATACATAATGGAGACAATGCCCAGGTCCCATTTGGGCTCACCCCGTAATACTGCAGGCCTTGAGGCACAACTGAGTTTGGTCTTAATACCTAACGCCTCTAACTGTTTTTGGAGAACCATTACAAGTTCCCTGGCAAATGGAGAGGGATAATATTGGAAGACTAAATTACGCAAGCCCTCGGGATATCCTGCCCTTTTTAAATAATCCCTTGCCTTATTGAGATTGTATTCGTATTTCAAGTTACTGATATTGCGTAGGGTTGGTCCGGTTGCAAACCGAACCCGGGGCATAAAAAGCAGATTGCTTAATTCCTCACGATTGATTCCGTAATTCAAAGCAATCATCAAATTTTTATTATCAAAGATTGGATTATCTCGGTTATTCATCAATAGGATAGTAAGGGAAGGAAAAGGGGAGTGAATAACCTTGATTCTCTGGGCATATTCTCGCTTAAGAACGATCTCACCTTCGGCTTTTGTAAAGAGATCCATTGCCGCATCTCCAATACTGGACGATAGGTCAATTGTGCCATTCAAGAGGCTCGTTACACACTGATTGGCATCGGCAAAGAATAATATCCGAATCTTTTCTAAATAGGGTAGTTGCTGACCCCATTTATCCCTTGCCCAGAAGTATTTATTTTTAATCAAAATAACCTCTTTCTCATTCCAGGACTGGAAACAAAAAGGACCGGAGCCAACTGGATGGAAACTGAAATTGTCTTTGTATTTCTCCACTGCCTCAAAAGGGATTATATAGAGATATCCTTCACCAAGTTTGTATAAAAAATCTTTGTCTGGTTCTTTAAGTATAATTTTTAGTGTGAATGAATCAAGGACGATTGTCTCTTTAATATTATCAAGTGGCGCAAGTTGAGACCAGGAATTACTTGCCTTATCATACGAATATTTAATATCATATGCATTTATCTTTCTGAAATTCTCTTGGAAGCATGGATCGTTATGAAAGTAACAAAATCTTTTTAAATAAAATATCCATTCTTTATCGTTCTTGGAACAGGAAAATCTTTCGGCAATGCCCAATCCAGGGTTGTCTGGGTCATATAAAGGGGAAAAGAGCAATTTTATGAGTTTCATTGCCCCGGCACAGCCCCAATCTTTACTGGGGTCAAATCCAATAAGTCCACCGGTCCAGGCAATCCTTATCTCACCACCAGGCAATGGTCTTTTTTCCTTTGGTGAGCAGTTAAGGAGAAAAATGATACAAATAAAAAAATTCATTATACAATCTCTGGCATTATTCATAATTAAAATTATTATACAAAAAAAATAAAAGCAGTCAAGGGTTTTGAGCAGGGTTTAACCCCAAGAAAATGGTAAATGGTTATAGGGCGTGGCAACCGGTATGGTGATTAAAGTCCAAAATGCCTAAATACCTAAATGCCTAAAAGGGAATCAAGGGTTATCAAGGGGAATCAGGGGAGCAGGGTATCAGGAGAATTGTAGCGGTGCGATTTATCGCACAAAGAAGACCCGAAACAAGCCTGTCCTGGCGTCAGGCCAGGGTTCAGGGTGACGAGAGGGAGGCGGAAAGCCTGAAAGAACATCATCAAGGGGTAAACCCCTTGAAAACCCCATAGATTCTTCACTTCGTTCAGAATGACAAAAAGGTAGGTTGTCATTCTTCGCCCGCCACACAGAGTGGCGGGCGAAGAATCTCAACATTCAGAAGTATCTATGAGATAATGAAAGCACTGAAATGTAATTTAAAAGGAAAAATTCAACTAAGATAAATTTTTAATTTCTTCTATTAAATTATCTGCGATATAAAAACCTTTTTCTTTAAGTTCTTTTACTTTTTCGTAAGCACTTTTGATTAGACCAAATTTTTGGGCTTTTATAAGGAAACCGATTGTTCCGGTTATTTTTAATCCCATATCCTCTGCTATTCTCCGTGCTTTTACCTCGTCAATCATCAATCTTAGTTCAGACTCATTTGCTAAAGCAATTGCTTCTGCCTCACCTTCCCCTAAATTTAAATCGGTAACCAGTAATTTAACCAGATTACTTTCCACTTTTTTAACTGAAATGCATGGCAAAGAAATATCTCCAAATTCTTTTATAACTGATTCCGGAACAATAACTTCAGTGTAAATATTACATAGTAATGATAGGAGTCCAAGTTTTTCAAGGGCAATTAGCGCAGATGTATCAATTACTATGGCATCAGGCATTACTTAACTCTTTATTAATTGAAATATCTTCATACTTTATTGGGGATATCCCTCTATGAAGCAAAATTTCAACAAAGGATTTTTCAGAATACCCTGCTATCTCAGCCGCCCTACCAAGAGAAACTATACCCTCTTCAAAGAGCTTTATCGCTAATAAAAGTTTGACTTCATCCTCTTTCAGGTTTATGTCCGGTATATGCAATGATATGCCCATTAAAGACCTCCTTATGGTTGATTATATGCTTAATTATGATATAGTCAAGTAGTTTGTGCAGGCTTTCAAGGAAAAGCCTTGTCTACAATATAAATTCATCGTAGCGGTGCGATTCATCGCACAAAGAAAACCCTAAAACAAGTCCAGAAATAATTCAGGGTGATATTGGAAGGATGCCTTTAACCAAACCAGCATCTATGCCCAATAAGTTAAAATACCTAAAA
Organism: Caldifarciminota bacterium; assembly: GCA_037444665.1. GTDB lineage: Bacteria > Hydrothermota > Tepidihabitantia > SM23-42 > JAOAFX01 > JAOAFX01. The sequence continues at coordinate 6,304 of JBBILZ010000068.1, read as the reverse complement.
GTCCAAAATACCTAAATACCTAAAATTATTGAATGAAAGTACTCTCCTCAATAGGTATTTTTTTGACCATAAACCATGCCCTATAACCAAACCAGCATCCCCACCCAATAACCTTAGACTATTTTTTAATATCCCCAGATTTCTTTGAGATAGACCGTGCGTCGGCACGCAGGGCACAAGAATCTTAAATGCTCACTCCTATATGGCGGTGCATCTTTTGGTTTAGGAATGGATTCTTCACCAAATTCCTGAGACAGAACCAAAAACAGATTGGGATTGGCATAGGCAAGTTCACCAACTCGCCGTGCAATCCATAATAGATGCGCCCTGGTTGTGATAACCTCCCCACACCTTTCACAGAGAATCAATTCTTTTTCGATGGCATTTTCATAACCTTCTTTTGTTATCTGTGCCAGGTCATATTCCTGCGTATGTCTAATACCTTCTTTTGTCGTGCAGTATGCTACACATTGGCCACAATATATGCATCGCTCCTGATAATGGATTTCTCGGCGGACCTTTTTTATCTTATCATCAATCTGGGCACGAGCATTTGCCGGACAGACCTCAACACAGGCACCACACAGGATGCATTTTTCAAAATTGAATTCTATCTTTCCCCGAAATCTTGGTGCGGCTGGTGATGGCTTAAAAGGAAACTTACTTGTATATGGTCCCTTGATTAATGTTCTTATTGCCTCACCGAGTTCCCTTAACTTAGGCTTTCTCATTCTGCCTCCTGTTTATCCTCATTCATCTCGGACAAGGACAAGCCTTGTCCCTACTTTTATATCCCTTTTCACCCATTTTTGTTTCCTCCCCTTTTTCACCCTTTTTTACCCCTTTTTACCCATCTTCACCCTTTTCTATTCGTTCTCCACCGAGTTTCTCTTCGCCATACTTATCAACAACCGAACCCTTCCACAATTTTATACCATAATGTAGCGAACCCTTGAGCAAGGCATGTGCACCGACAGGATTGGTTAATAATAAAAATGCACCGCAGATCAATGCCTTGATTCCAGTTTGGGTAAAACCGTAAAGTAAAAAGATTCCTATCATTAATCCAAATGAACCGAGTGTGACACACTTTGTTGAAGTCTGGAGGCGGTTATAAATATCAGGGAACCTCACAAGGCCTATGGTTCCAAGAAGATTGAAAAGAATGCCAATCCAGATTATTATCCAACCTATAGGGTTAATCATCAAGGCTCCTTTTTTCTAAATACTTTGCCAGGGCAAGGGTGCCAATAAAACTGAAAAGTGCAATGATGATAGCCAAATCCATAAGGTAAGGCAGATTATAAAAGACCGCAGTGAGTGCAGTAATATTAACAAATATTGTGCCCATTATATCCACACCAACTGCACGGTCAGGAATGGTTGGACCCTGCTGAATTCTATAAAGACACAAAAAGGCACTGAAAGTTAGGACGATTAACATCAGAATCATAACGAACTCCTTATCATACTCCCGATAAATCGGGTTTGAAATTTATTTCGAATTTCGGATTTCGGATTTCGAATTTCAATCAAAGATCCTCCTGCTATAAAATCCTAAATCCGAAGCACGAAATCCGAAACAATATTTAAATCCAAAACTGCTTTGGAGATTAGAATTTAGAATTTGGAATTTATTTCGAATTTCGGATTTCGAATTTCGAATTTCAATCAAAGATCCTCCTTAAAAACTTCTCAAAAGGACGGGCAATAATCTTTGATGCTCCATCAATATCACTTGCCTGCACATAGATCCAGTGTATGTAAAGATAATCACCATCAATATCCACGGTCATCGTGCCAGGTGTAAGTGTAATAGAATTGGCGAGAAAGACCTTTGCAGTATCTGATTTCAGATTTGTCTTTATCTTTACAATTCCTGGATTAAGGGGCCTTTCTGGGTGGAGTGTTCTGTATGCAACATCAAGATTTGCCTTGACCATATACCAGATGAATACCGGAATATAGACAATTAACCAGAATAGACGATGCGGTTGTAATAATTTTTTCGGTCTATCTGTGAAATAACCACCAAAGAATATGGTTCCCAGAAGCGCAACAATGGCACCTACAATCAAATGGTCTATATTTGTCGTTAATGTCAATAATAACCACAGGGCAAAACTAACTATGAAATAGATAACATACTTCATTACACTTCTCCCTTTTTCATATCATCCACCAAAAATTAAGTTGATATATTCAGTGCCCCTGAGCAATGCTTCGGTTGCTGGTTGAATGACAAAATCAAATATCGGCTTATAACCAATACCAAGGATAATTATCAGAATCACAAGTAATACCATTGCTACACGCATAAGAAAAGGTGATTCTTTAACCTGCGCTCCATTCTTTTTCATATAGACATTATTCTCAATCTTTAATAGATAACCGAGTGTAACTCCACTGAATCCTATGGCAACGATTGCCAGCCACAAAAATCCCTGTTTTATTGCACCCAGGGCAATGAGAAACTTGGCAAAGAATCCTACAAGTGGTGGCAATCCAATGAGTGAAAGTGCACCAATTCTATAACTCCAAGCAGTTGTGGGCATTGCTTCACCCAGACCTCCGAGTTTATTTATATCCCTCTCCCCTGTTGCATAGACTACTGAACCAGATGTCAAAAAGAGCAATGCCTTTGATACACCATGTGCCAGGATATAAAGTATTGCACCTGCCACACCATAGAAATTACCAATCCCCAGCCCAAGCATTATATAACCAATCTGTGAGACAGTGGAATAACCGAGCAGGCGCTTATAATCGTTCTGGTTCAATGCAGTGATACCAGCAAAGATTATAGACAATAAGCCAATCCCGAGCAATATATTAAAAAAGAATGGTGCATTTTCCCTGCTTAGCCCAAAGATATTAAATATGAGTCGGGCACTCGTATAGATCCCTAAAACCTTAATAAATATTCCCGAGAGCAAACTTGAAATTGGTGCTGGTGCTGATGGATGCGCATCAGGGAGCCAGAAATGGAATGGCACAAGTGCTGCTTTGATTGAGAAGGCGAATAATAAAAGCCCGAGGATGGACCAGTAGAATGTAGTATTTTTAATTTCCTGTAATGAATTTCCGATGTCTGCGAGGTTTAGAGTAGAGGTCTTTGCGTAGATCAAGGCGATGGTCAAAAGTAATGTCATACCTCCGATCTCACCCATCACCATATATTTAAATGCCGCCTCAAGTTCTTCATGTTCAATACCAAAACTGACCAGGGCATAGGATGCAATAGCAGATATTTCAATCCAGACAAACATATTGAATAGGTCACCGGTAATTGAGATTCCCATCAACCCTGCTGTTATCAACATATAAAGGGTCCAGAACTTCCATTGACCCGTATAATGTTTCAAATAACTGACAGCAAAAATAGCCCCAGTGAAAACAACAATTGAAATAACAAGAACCATAAAAGCAGAAAATGAATCAAAACCAAAGACAATACCAATGGGTGGTGGCCAGTTACCAAACTTGTACACAACCATAGGAACTGCCTGGGTAATTGCAATACCATAAAGTGCGAGAATAAATAACACAAATGATATAACATTTCCGATAAGTGGAGCAAAAGGTTTCCATAATTTAGACAGCAGCGGTATTAAAAATGCACCCAATAAGGGCAAAGCAAAAAGGAGTGGCAGAAAAGTCATAAATACCTCCAATTACAAAGGGGTAAAAAGGGGTAAAGACGGGGAAAGAGGGGGAAAGAGGGGTAAAGAGAGGTAAAGAGGGGGAATGATAGATAAACAAGGGGAAAGCCGGATTTCAATCCAAACATTGTCTACCCCTTTTTATTTTGTTGTTTAATGATTGAATTAACCTCATAAATAGATAATCAGTCCTCTTAATTAAGTTATCAATTCTATTATATTCCTCTTCCATTATAAGTTTATCTTCAAAGCAATCATCTACATCCCCGGAAAGTTCACCCAATGAACCTTGTGCAATTGACAGGTGATGTATATATTCTTTTATAGATGTCCTCTTATATCCTTCCTGGATATTTTGCTTAATAGACCTTGCGCTATCATTCATTTGCGATGCGCGGCGAAATTCTTTATAAGAAAACCTCTTGGTGATGTTAAATATGAGCCGACGCAATTCACACGCATTCCTCCAGACAATGAGCTTCATATACCCCTTTCCCATCAAGCCTTTTTTCTCCTCTTCGCCCTTTTTAATCCTTCTTTTCCCTTCTTCACCCATTCTTGTTTTCTCTCCCCTTTTTACCCTTCTTCACCCTTTTTTACCCTTCTTCACCCCTTCTTTTTAGCCCTTTAATTTTTTGATTTCTCCCACATCCATTGTCTTATATTTTTCGTATATGCGGACGATGAATGAGAGTAGTAGCGCAGTAGTTCCCAGACCAATCACAATTGCAGTAAGAACAAGTGCCTGCGGGATTGGGTCAACAAAATTATGCGGCATATCAAGTTTTGTAATGATCGGTGCAATCGCACCCTTTTTGAAGCCGATCAGCGCAAATAAAAGGTTCACTGCATATTCCATAATCGCAAATCCTATAGCAATTTTTATTAAATTTCGCTTTACCACCACCGCATAAAGACCGATCAGAAATAATATTACACAACTGGCAAAGATAATCATCAATCCTCCATCAAATATTTTATTGCAGCAAAGGCAAGGAAAATAGAGAATAGACCCGCAGCAACCTTTATACCGATGGCAATGTTGCATATTGGTATCAAACCCGCACTCAGTAAATGCAAAGGCTTTCCAAGGCCAAATATGGGTGCATTCAAAAAGAAGACACCCGCAACCAAAAGACCAGTAAATGCGGCACCCCAGAAAATAAGACCACCAATACTTTCAAATACTGAACCAAAAATTGAAGACTTTTTCTCTTTTTCAGCACCACTTCCAAAGGCAAATACCCTTAATATCAATGCACCTGCTATTATCACTCCGCCGGCAAATCCACTACCCGGTGTAAGATGACCATGAAGAATAATATAAATACCATACATAAATATAAATCCACTGATAAGATTTGTAATTCGTTTAACGATCAAACTCATAAAACCTCCAAGTAAGGGGAATAAGGGGGAATAAAGGGGAATCAAGGGTAATTAAGGGAGCAAATAGAGCACCCTCGGAGTTTCTGATTAACCATAACAGGTGCTGATAATCCATAGTTTATTGCTCCTTTTTTCTCTTCAATGATTGGATTAACCGCATAAAAAGATAATCTGTTCTTCCTATCAGTTTTTCTCCATAATTAAAATCACTTTCAGAGATTAGTCCATCTACATAACAATCTTCTAAGTCACCCAACAATTCACTTAATGAACCTTGAGCGATGCTAAGAAAATGAATATACTCAGCAAGAGACCTACGGGCATAACCTTCCTGAATATTTTGTTTTACTGACATTGCGCTATCGTTCATCTGCGAAGTTCTTTTAAATTCTTGTCTGGAGAAGTTTTTGGTGAGTTTGTAGATGAACATCCTTAATTCACATGCATTACGCCATACTACTAATTTTTTGTACCCCTGATTACCCTTAATGACCCTTGCTAACCCTTGATTACCCTTATTATTCATATCTTCTTCCCTATCTTCCTCATCACCACGAGCACGCCGATGACCGAGGTAAAGAGCACAGTCGCCTCACCTAAGGTATCAAGACCGCGAAAATCAAGAATAATATCTGCTACAATATTTGCACCACCAACTTTATAGAGTCCCATTTTAATATATTCACTCGCAACTTTCATTATTGGTGAACCAAATGTTGGTAATTGAGTGAAAAGTTTTTCCATTATTAATATAAACAACACCACAAAGAATCCATAAAAGACAATGCCTGAGGTCTGAAAAGGTGAGAATTTTTTTGTTAGTGTCTCATCAATATCCGCGGTCCGGAAAATAACTGCAACAAAGATAATAACTGTAAGAATCTCTACCACAATCTGCACAATAGCCAGATCCGGTGCCTGCAAAATGATAAATAGAATCGCCACAGAAAAACCTACTGGCTCCAACAGCAATTCAGCAGCAAGCAAATCTTTTATTTCAATCGCAATAATTGCGGCGATAATCATAAAAACCAAAAACAGATATATTTCAATCATAAAGACTCCAAGAGAATGACCCGTGCTAATCCTTTACAACCATTGCTCATAATAGTCCCACTAAAATCAAAATAATTATTCCACCCAGAAATATCCAGCCGAGATAACCAGGTAGGTCACCATTATGGATTGAAGAAAATACCCTGCCCAGTGCCTGAATAACCCCTGCTAATGAGCGATAAATAATTACAAAAAAT
>JBBILZ010000067.1:0-10889 GCA_037444665.1 Caldifarciminota bacterium | reverse complement strand
AAGAAAAATCTGGAGCACTTGCACGCATTGAAAAGATTGATGAGGCAATTAATCTTTCCACCGAATATATAGAAAGATTGACCAGTCAGGAATATGAAGAAAAAATTAGGGTAGAAGAATTGAATCGTGAGATTGCCCGACTTGAAGCAAAGATGAAGTTTCAGATGGATGAATTGCGCGATAGATTGATTCGGCTCTATAAATGGACTCCATTTTATCGGCTGGAAATTTTGTTGTCTTCAAAATCAATTCCTGAAATTCTCTCTACTTCATATTATCTGCAAATACTTGCCAAAAATGATAAAAAATTATTCTTTGAATGTAAAAATGATTGGAATAAATATCTTACTGATAAAAAAATGCGGGAAGAACTAATTCTTCTTTTAGAAGCACGAAGAGAGGAGAAAGAGAAAGAACTCGCTCAACTCAATGAAGAACGCAAAGAAAAAAAACAACTTCTTGATGAAATGGCAAAAAAAGAGACAGAGAAGAAGAAAATTGAAAAAGAATTAAAGAGTGCACAACGCAAACTTGAAGATTTGATTGTGTCTTTGCGTAAGAAAAAAGAAAAAGAGACTGCGAGTGCTAAGAGTTATTTTGAAGCCAATAAAGGTAAATTGCCCTGGCCCTGTAAAGGTTCAGTAGGAACAAAATTCGGAAAGGTAGTTCATCCTAAATATAATACAACGACCAAAAATAACGGAATAGATATTTTAAGCACTTATGGAGAGAATGTATATTCGGTTGCCCAGGGTAAGGTCGTTTATGCAGGAAAGTTTATGGGGTATGGAAATTTAATTTTGATTGACCATCTGGATGGTTTCTATTCACTCTATGGGCATCTTTCCGAGATATTTGTAAAGGTCGGTGATGAGGTACCATCAGGTAGAATAATTGGCAGGGTTGGAGAGAGTGGTTCTCTGTCCGGTCCTATGCTACACTTTGAATTAAGAAAAGAAGGTAAGCCAGTAGACCCGTTAGTCTATCTGGAATAGATTTAAGTTATCCTTACAACCTTTGACCTGTTTCTAAAATCAATCCATTATAATGCCCGATAAATCAGGCAACTACATTTTCATAGCAGTTTTAAAAGTTTCTGTATGTTATTTATTTTCCCGGAATTGTTTTTGTTGCACTGATTAGATATGCAGTATGGGTAATCCCACGCTCTCTGGGTCTAACGCCCCTTTCCCGCACTAAAATTTCTCTCTGGAGGATTTCATTTATTTGTGTGCGAATAAAATTATAAGAATGTAGTGCTTCAATGGTTTTTTTCACCTGTTCAACATTCGGGCTCCAGCTCACTAAATGATGACCATTTTTTAGTGCCGCATAAGCCTTAGGCACAATATCCCAGGGCTCTGGCACATCAATGAATACTGCGTCAACATTGGTTTGCAAAAAGCCATCATTTGCTACATCGCGCAGAAAAAATTCTATTTTACTCTTACCCGGAATATTTTCTAAATTATTTTTTGCGTTTGCAAGAAATTCTTCGTTCCGTTCATAGGAATAGACAATACCATCAGGTGCAACGATCTTTGATAAGAATAGTGTGAGTGCACCACTACCAGTGCCAACCTCAATTACTTTTGCACCTGGTCCGATTGCAGTTTCAAAAAAAAGATATCCAAGGTCTTTGGGATAGACAATAGTTGTCTTACGTTTAATTTTAAGCATTAAATCAGCGGTTGTTGGTTTTAAACAATAGTAATTTTTACCGAGGTGTGTTTTACCAACGTAACCGAATTCTTTGTTGAGCACTTCGTCAATTTTGATATCACCAAAGTCTGTTGATAATTTCAGTTTAGGATTTGCCTGAATAAGGAACTGTCGTTTATCATCAAGATAAATATAGATTAAATCACCAGGTGCTATTAGATTATCAGACATCAATTTCAGTATACTGAAAAATTTATTTGGGTCAATAGATTAATGAATCTGAGGTCTTGCAATATTGATTTGTCACTCTTGACTGGGTTGAGAAATTAATTATTATAATTTGGGTTTATGAATGATGGTCTGGAACTATCAGATTTTAAAGACCACCTGGTTGGTCAGGGTAATGAATTTAATACAATCCAATCTTATTTATTAGATATCAAACAACTGGGTCTCTTTTTAACAGGACAGAATAAAAACTTGTTAGATGCAACAACCCATGATTTACGAGAATTTATACATTCTTTGTTTGATATGGGAGTAAGTGCGAGTTCAATAAATCGTAAAATTTCTGCAATCAGGTCATATTATTCATATCTATGTTCAATAAATAAGATAAACAATAATCCGGCAGACGAATTGGAACTTCTGAAAGTTGGTAGAAAACTTCCTCAAACATTGACCATAGAAGAGGTTAATGCCATTATTGAATCTGCAGATGAAAAGACACCTGCTGGTTTAAGAGACAGGCTATGCCTTGAACTGCTCTATGGAGCAGGCTTGCGTATCTCTGAACTTTTAAGTCTTAAAATGAGCGATATCCTGATTAATGAAGAGTTGTTGTGTATAACGGGCAAAGGCAACAAACAGAGGTTTGTGCCATTCGGCAAAAAGGCTTTGGCCGCTTTAAATGAATATGTAAGAAATGGTAAATCATTTTTGATGAGAAAAAGGAAGACGCCATATCTCATTCTTAATGCGCGGGGTAATAAAATGAGCAGAATGGGTTTTTTGAAAATCCTGAAAAAATATCTGATAAAATCAGGTGTGAGAAAAAAGGTTACTCCCCATACATTTCGTCACTCTTATGCAACCCATCTATTACAGGCAGGTGCTGACCTGCGGGTAGTTCAGGAATTACTCGGGCATTCAGATATTTCAACAACGCAAATTTATACCCATATTGACCGCGAATATCTGAAAGAGGTGCACCGGCAGTACCACCCACGCGAACAGGAGTTGTAAGAAGAATATGAAAATAGATGTATCCAGCAATATAAAAAATTATGGATATATTGGAATTTTATTGGTGGTTACATTCATCACATTTTTCCCTTGTTTAAAGAATGGGTATTGTAACTGGGATGATTATCATCTTATCACTGCCAATCACGCAATCAGGGAGTTATCCTGGAAAAACATTAAAGAAATCTTTACATCGGGTTATGTAGGTACATATATCCCGCTCACCATACTCTCTTTTGCCATAGAATACAAATTCTTTAAGCTCAATCCACTGATTTCTCATTTAACAAACCTTATCTTTCACTTGTTCAATGTGATTCTTGTTTTCTGGTTAATCCATCTTCTCGGTAAAAATCTGCTCTTATCCTTTATTGTTGCACTACTTTTTGGTATCCATCCGCTTCGTGTTGAATCGGTTGCCTGGGCAACAGAAAGAAAAGATATGCTCTATTCATTTTTTTTCTTGAGCGGATTGATATTTTATATTTGTTTTCAGAATCGTCCGCATAAAAAATATTATTTCTTTTCACTCCTGCTATTTTTTTTGTCCATCCTTTCAAAACCAATGGCGGCCACTTTTCCATTAATACTGATACTCCTTGACTATTATAAGGAAAAAAAGTTTACTATCCGTCAACTCTATAACAAGGTTCCATTTTTGGTAATAACAATCATTTTTAGTGTGCTCAATATTGTGTTTCAGGGCTCGGGGTCAGTTCCACTATTGAATTATCTAAAGCATCTTTTTGTCTTTTGCTACAATATTCTGTTTTATTTATATAAATTAGTTTTACCTTTGCGCTTATCCTGTTTCTATCCTTATCCTGAAAATTTTGAACATGCGCTGCCTTTGGTATTTCTGGTTGCACCGTTTATAATTGTGGGGCTGGTAATATTGATTGTGCGCACAAAGGTTCTTACTAATAAGGTTATCTTTGGTGCACTTTTTTTTATAATTGCCATTCTGCCAGTCAGTCAGATTATCCCTCTTGTTGCACCGGCGATCGCCGCAGACCGTTATACATATATTCCCGCAATTGGATTATTTTTTGTTGCAGGGATTGCCTATCTCTGGTTGTATAACAAATTTAGAATGTCAACCATCATGAAAATAATTTTAGTAGTATTTTTAATTGTCCTATTCTCTTTTTACGCTTTTCTTAGTTTTAATCGTTGCAAAGTATGGAAGAACAGTATTACACTATGGGATGATGTGCTCGCAAAATTTCCTGATTGTGCAATTGCATACAATAACAGGGGGAATGCGTATAATTTTAATGGGCAATATGAGAAGGCAATAAATGATTTCAACAAGGCGATTGCAATCAGCCCTGGATTAGAGCTTGCATATTTTAATCGTGGCACAGTATATGAAAAACTTAAGGTCTATGATAAGGCAATCGCTGATTTCACAGAAGCCCTAAATATTCAGCCAGCATTTGTTATGGGGTATGTGGATAGAGGAGCTATCTACTCCCGCATTGGTGAATATGATAAGGCATATAATGATTTGACCCGGGTACTCCAGTTAAATCCCCATATTGCAGAAGCATACTACAACCTGGGTGTATTATATTTTAATTTAAAAAATTATAATCTTGCGCTGGAGAATTATAATAAAGCGTTGGATATTGATTCATATCTATCAGTTGCTTATGTGAGCAGAGGAGATATTTACTTCATATACGGCGATTTTGCTAAATCGTTAGAAAATTATACAAAGGCGATTGCAATAGATACCCTGAATGTGGATGCGTATTACAATCGCGCAGTAACACTTACCAGGTTGGGAAATTTAGAGAGGGCACTAAATGATTACAATCAAGTTTTGAAATTGAATCCGGATTTTGTTCACGCCTATAATAACCGGGGGAATATATATCTGGATTTTGGCGAAATAGATAAAGCACTTCAAGATTATAACCAGGCGATTGAAATTGATTCAAGTTATGCGCCTTCGTATTACAATCGTGCCACTGCTTACTACACTACTGGTAATTTTGAAAAGGCACGAGAAGATGTGAAGAGATTAAAACAATTGGGTGTTATCCCCGATTCAAATTTGCTAAAATTATTAAAATAGGGTAAAATTAAGGAGGTAAAATGGAATATCATATCCTTGTCATCAATCCTGGTGCTGGCTCAACCAGGATTGCAATTTACAAAAATGCTAAATCGGTTTTAGAAGAGAATATCAGGCATAGTGCAGATGAATTGCGACAATTTCCCAAAATAATTGACCAATATCAATGGCGGAGAGATAAGGTCATTGATTATTTAAAAAGCAAAAATTTTGATTTAAAGAAATTGAGTGCAGTGGTAGGAAGGGGAGGACCTTTTAAACCTTTAATCAGTGGTACATATCTTGTTAATACAAAATTGGTTGAAGATATAAAAAATGGAAATTATCAATCAGAACATCCTTCTCTATTAGGAGTAATGATTGCCAAAGAGATTGCGGATGGACTTGGTATTAAGGCATATTTTGTTGACCCGGTCTCAGTTGATGAATTCTGGGAATTTTCCCGTTTTTCCGGATTAAAAGAGATCAATAGAAAGGCATTGAGCCACGCCTTGAATGTACGGATGGTAGCAAAGAAGACAGCAAAAAAAATTAAAAAGCCATATAATAAATGCAATTTTATTATTATCCATCTGGGCACAGGAATCACAGTGGCTGCCCATCTAAAGGGAAAGCAGGTAGATTCGTCTAATGCAAATGAAGATGGACCATTTTCGCCTCAGCGGACCGGTGCATTACCAACCATTCCCCTTGTTGAAATGTGTTTCAGTGGTAAATATCAGGCAGGTGAAATAAAAAAGATGCTGTTAAGAGAAGGTGGTATGTTATCGTATCTCGGTATTGATGACATTCAGAAAGTGGAAGAGAGAATCCTGAATGGTGATAAATATGCAGAACTCGTTTACAATGCACTCATTTATCAGGTGGCAAAAGAAGTTGGTGCCTATGCAGTTGTGTTAAAAGGACAGATTGATGCAATTATTATTACTGGAGGCATTGCACATTCTAAAAAATTTGTCGCTATTTTAAAATCCTGGATTAAATTTTTATGTCCGAAATTTTTTGTCTATCCAGGCGAAGGTGAGATGGAGGCACTTGTCCTTGGTGTTCTGCGTGTTTTGAGAAAAGAAGAAGAGCCTTTGGAATATAAATAATTGAAAGCCCGATATATATTTCTTGACCTTTTAAAGGCGTATGCGGTCATAATGATGATACAGGGGCATACGCTAAGCACAGTTCTTGTGCCTGCAGCAAAACTTACACTTCTGTATCAATTTTTACACATCCTGCGTGGGCTCACTGCTCCTGCATTCCTTATGGCCAGTGGCTGTGGTTTCGCATTTTCATTGATACGCAAAAAGAATTTTCACTGGTGGGAGATTTTATTCCGAAGATTTACAAGAATTACACCAATCCTTTTGATGGGATATTTTTTGCACCTTCCCCGTTTTTCTTTATACCAATTGTTAACGCAGATTACAGATAAAGAACTCACACAGTTTTTTCAATGTGATATACTCCAGACCATTGGTTGGACGATTATTGTACTCCAGATTATTTTTATCTTCCTTCCACTAAGAAAAACAGTTATCGCAGTTTTTTTAGCCGGTTTACTTTTAATTCTTTTTTTTACGCCGCAGATAAATAATAGTGTGAAAGCACCAAATTTTTATACTCAACTCATAACCTCCAAATTTGGTTCAAACTTTCCTTTGTTTCCATTTTCTTCCTATTTGATTTTTGGATTCATATTCGGTTATGTATTGTACAGGATGCAGGAATATGTTGAACTCAAAAGGGCAGTGCTTCCAATTTTTATTTCGGGTATTATATTTTTTGGTGCATCATTTATCGTGAGGATTTTAGATTTTGCATTGTTTTATCAACGAACTGGTCTGTTATTAATACTGGTCAGTCTATTTTTGCTTTTTGAAAATAAGAAGAGCGAGGTGTTAAATTTTTTTGTAGTAATTGGGCAGGAATCTTTTATAATCTACTTTGCGCATATAATCATTGTTTATGGCTCGGTATTGAATACCCATAATAATTTTTTATACTTTTTTGGCGACGGATTGAATACAGAATTAAGTATTTTAATTAGTTTGGGGCTAATTATATTTATGCTCGCAACTGGTTATTTGTGGCATTATTTAAAATTCAGAAATCCAATTGCCGGCAAAATTTTAAGGAACAGTGTCATTGCACTGGTTATTGTAAAATTCATCACAAATTTTTAATCTCAGTTTGAGCGGTGAACTATTTTTAGGCTTAAGTCTAAAAAACTACCCTTGACATTTAATGAAAAATTGATAATATATATAATAGTTATAAAACAGAAAAGGTGCTTATTTTAGACTTAAGTCCAAAACATTGAAAGGGGGTAATATGGATGTTAAGTCTTTGGCGTTAAAAGTGATTGGTTTTGTATTCTGTTTTTGTATTACATTCTCATTTGCATCCTGGGTACCGTTTCATACCAGTGGGGAAATGAATAAGACTTCAATAAATCTGATTTCCTCAAATGAATCATTTGTTTTACTCAATTTAGACATTTATGGTGCTGAACTTTCAGAATATGATGCGCAAAAATTAACTGATACAGGAAACGAAAATTTTGCACTTTTGAAGATTGATGAATACGCATATATGAGTGAAATTGGAAAACCCAAATTACCAATGATAACTGCAGTTTTGGATGTTCCTCATAGAGCACAGATTAAACTTGAGGTGATCTCTGCACAATATAATGAGTATGATTTGAAGACGCTCGGAATTGATAAAAGAATTGTACCCGCACTTCAGAGCGTGCCTAAGGTCCCCAATGCAAAGGCAAAGTTTGTGATTGATGAAAAGACCTATTCAACCGATGCCTATTATCCTGATAAAATAGGTGATGTTTATGAAGGTGATGGTGGTTTAGCCCGTGGGCATAGACTGGCGACCCTGCGTGTTTATCCCGTCCATTATAATCCTGTGAGCGGAAAGATTAAATGCTACACAAATATCACGCTTAGAGTTGATTTTGTCGGAGGAGACATTCTTGAGACCCAGAAGAATATTGCAAAAGATTATTCAACGGTCTGGGAAGAATTTATTAAGCGGACCGTGATAAATTATCCTGATTATCTTAAAGGGGTACCGCCATTACCAATCTATTATGATATCTTTTACAATGGTCAGGCACAGACCCTTGCTAATAAACTTGCCCAGTGGAAGAAGAAAAAGGGCTATAAAATAAGGATGTGGAATGCAGGAGGCTGGAGTGCCTCGGCAATAAATGATACCATAAGATTCCAGAATCCAATTGCGACATTTTTGGTGATAATGGGCGACCCTAATTCAAGTTCAATTGCCTTACCACCATCAGGAACCGGTTCTTCTTCTGGTGACCAGACCGATTTGTATTATGCAGAGGTGAATGAGGGTAATACATATTTGCCGGATATGTTCTACGCAAGGATTTCAGTTCTTGATACAGTTCAAGGTAATACCGTGGTGAATAAGGCAATCCGCTATGAACATGCAAATTTTGGCTCGGCTGGTTATGCCTGGTTGAAAAAGGCATGTTTTATTGCTGGTTATGATGCTTCTTATCAGGGTGTTGGTATGGCAACCAACTGGTATTGCAGAAATCTTCTTGTCCCTTATGGTTATACTGTTGATACACTCGTTTATGCATCAGGCGAACAAGAAGGAAGGGTCGTTGCTCAGATAAATGCAGGCCGTGCCTGGATGGTCTATACTGCACACGGGAGTCAAACTTCTTGGGCAGTTGGTTATTCAGGTGATTTCAATGTCACTGAATTAACCAATCTTACCAACAACCTTGATATGTATTGCTTTCCTGCGGGTCATTGCTGTTTGACCGGTGATTATCAGTATTCTTCAGATTGTTTTGGTGAGACCTGGGATAGATTGAGTGGCAAGGGCGGTATATGCTATTTTGGTAGTGTCCCTTCAACCTACTGGGATGAAGATGACTGGCTCCAGCGGAGATATTTTGATGCAATTTATACAGATAGTATCCCTGGCCGTCTTTATGAGACCGGTAGATTTACACAATGGGGACTCTACTGGATTGAAAACCATACAAGTTCTTCATTAAAACGATATTACTTTGAGGCATACCATCTGTTTAATGACCCATCATTGGATTTCTGGACCGATATACCCCAAAATCTTACAGTAAGCCACAATGCAATTGTTTTTCCTGGTTCCCAGCAATACACCGTGAATGTTTCAGGTGGCGGAAGTCCTGTGCAGGATGCACTTGTCTGTTGCTGGATAAAGAATCAGAACCCAGAATTGCATGTGTCAGCATATACAAATAGCGCTGGTGTTGCAACACTCAGCATATCACCGACCACGCCTGGTGATACAATGTATGTTACTGTGACTCGGCATAACTTTATTCCATATGAAGGATATGCAATGGTTACATCACCTTCTGGGCCCTATGTTGTAAATGGGGCATTGATTGTTAATGACCAGGGTGGAAATGGGCAGGTAAATCCAGGAGAAACAGTAAATTTAGGGATATATGCCAAAAACATTGGCGTAGCAACTGCCCAGCAGGTATTTGGTTTGCTTGATGAATCAGACCCTTATGTGACATTGAGTATTGATTCTGCCTGGTATGGTAATATTTCTGCCGGTGATTCGGTTATTTCCAATCCTTACTACAGATTTACAGTGGCGAATAATTGTCCGAATGGTCATGGCGTGAACTTTGACTTACATTTTTATGATGTAAATGACAGCCACTGGGTAAGCCATCCTGCGGTTACGGTCTATGCCCCGGTTCTGGTCTATCAGAGTTATCAGGTAGTGGGTGGGAATAACAATGGTTTATTAGACCCTGGTGAGACTGCGAATTTAGTGGTGGCAATAAAGAATGATGGTGGTGCGACCGCGAGTAATATTACGGGTGTTTTGATGGAGAATTCGCCTTATATTACGATTAATGATGCGAATGGTAGTTTTGGTACGCTCAATCCAGGTGCGACGGGTAATAATAGTGGTGATGTCTTTACCTTGACCGCTGCGGGTTCAACGCCGATTGGCACAGTGGTGCCGTTGCAGTTGGAGTTGACCAGTGGTGTTTATTGTGATACAGTGGAGTTTGATATTACGGTTGGTCGGATGATGCCATCGGATACGGGTTATTATTATGTGTATTGGTCAGGTGGTCCGTATCAGCAGGCGCCGGTTTATAGTTGGTTTGCGATAGATACGACGCAGACCCAGCATCCTGGGACATCATTGAATCCTGGTGATGATCAGACTTTTGTGATTAATCTGCCTTTCACCTTCAAGTATTATGGGGTGAATTATACGCAGGTTTCAATCTGTTCCAATGGTTGGTTGGCGTTGGGTTCTACATCATCAACGGATTATACGAATAGCGGGATTCCGAACAGTGATGGTCCGCCGGCGATGGTGGCGGGTTTGTGGGATGATTTATATCCGGCGTATACTGGTCAGCCTGGGGATGTATATTATTACAACGATGCGGTGAATCACAGGTTTGTGGTGGAGTGGTTTAGGGTGCCGCATATTAGTAATCAGGCGACGATGGAGACTTTTGAGATAATTTTATATGATGAGGCGTATTATCCGACGCCGACAGGTGATGGTGAGATAATAGTGCAGTATTATGATGCGATGGATGAGACGGACAATACAGTGGGTATAGAGAATAGTGCGCAGACGGTTGGTATTCAGTATTTTCTTGATGGTACTTATCATTCATTGGGTGTGCCGATTACTGCGCAGTTTGCCTTGAAGTATACGACCTGGCCGCCGACGGTTGGTATAGAGGAGCAGGGTGGATTGAGTTTGGAGCCTGGTCAGGTGGGTATGGTATTAGGTCCGAATCCATTCAGGAATCAACTTACGATTAAATTCGAAATTCGAAATCCGAAATCCGAAACGTCATTGAGGATTTACGATGCGACGG
>JBBILZ010000066.1:0-11031 GCA_037444665.1 Caldifarciminota bacterium | reverse complement strand
ATTGCACCTTTGGTTGAATTGTGGGGATTTTATAGCGATAAAAAACGGGTGCCGACAAAACAGGAGATAAAGCAAACAAAAAAGTTGGTGGACTACAGGAAGATAAAAATAAAAGGCGATACGATTATTATTCCTGAAAATATGAAGATTGACCTGGGTGGTATTGCCCAGGGTTTTGCTGCAGACCAGATTGTAAAGATTTTTAAAAAATACGGTATAAAATCAGCCATCATCAACATTGCAGGTGAGATCTATGGACTGGGAATGTCGCCTAGAAAAAAGCCATGGATTGTAGGGATAAAAAATCCCCGGGGTGAAGGTATCATTGAAAAGGTAGAATTGAATGATAATGCATTGTCAACCTCTGGAGATTATGAGAAATTTTTTGTTATTAATAATATAAGGTATGCCCATATAATTGACCCGAGAACCGGTTACCCAGCAAGGGAATTCGCATCAGTGACAATCTTTGCTCAAAGCACTGCGTTTGCCGATGCTATTGCTACTGCTGTTTCAGTAATGGGTGCACACCAGGGTAAAAAAATTCTTGACTCCCTGAGGATTAAGGGTATAATATATTATGAAAAAGATAACAGACTTGAAAGGCTGGAAAGTAAATGAAGGTTGAGGCACGATACTACGAAAAGTTTCAAGGTTATCTTCAATGCAAACTCTGCCCCCATATGTGCAAGATTCTGCCTGAAAAAAAAGGCATCTGTCGGGCGCGTATGAATCAGGATAATAAACTCTGGGCAATTGACTATGGTGAGACCACTTCAATTGCCATAGACCCCATAGAAAAGAAGCCATTATACCATTTTTATCCCGGTGCTCAGATTCTTTCTATTGCCTGTAATAGTTGCAATATGCACTGTCCATTTTGTCAGAATTGGGAGATTTCTCAGATGGATGTTAAGACCGAATATCTCTCACCAGAAATGCTCGTGAAAATCTTCCTTGAGCATCCTTCAATTGGTGTATCTTATACCTATACTGAGCCATTGATGTGGTTTGAATATTTACTAGATGCGACTAAATTGATTCGCAACAATAACGGTAAGAATGTTTTGGTTACGAATGGTATGATAAACGAAGAACCCCTACGTGAACTTCTGCCGTTAATTGATGCAATGAATATTGACCTGAAAACAATCAATCCAGATGTATATAAAAAGAAGCTCAGCGGTGACCTTGAAACTGTAAAGCGGACAATAGAATTGTCTCACAAATCCTGCCATATTGAGATAACAAATCTTATTGTGACTGGACTGAATGATAAAATGGAAGATATTGATAAACTCATTGATTATGTAGCAGGTATAAATCCTGAAATTCCGCTCCATTTTTCGCGCTATTATCCCAATTATAAGTATACCAAAGCACCAACAAATATTGATACTTTATTGAATGCATACGAAAGTGCACGAAAAAGATTAAAATATGTTTATCTGGGCAATGTACCCGGTGAGGATGGTTCTAACACCTATTGTCCAAAATGTGGTAATCTCTTGATTGAACGAATGTATTTCAAGGCATTAATAAAGGGATTGAAAAATAACAATTGTGCTAAGTGTGGGGAGAGGATAAATATCATAACAGAGGCGCAGAAGAAATGATTAAGAATAAAAAATTTAAAAATCTAAATAGCTCAATATTAATATCTACGAAATTCTGGTTTTACCTTTGATGCATCAAGGAGGCCTTATGGCATCAAAAAGGAATGTAAGGACAATAATTTTAGGAATAATAATTGGCGGGATAATCGGTTCAGCACTTTCATATTTTTTTGCAAGTATCTTTCCCCAGGGACCAGTAAAAAGTTTCTTTTTCAATGCCTTGAAGATTGGCTTTTCCACGGTTCACATCAATTTAGGTTTTATTGCCTTATCTATTGGTCTGTTTTTTAATATTACTATTCTCACTGTCGTCTTTGTTTTTTTGATGATATATTTGTTGTATAAACTGTAAACAAAGTCAAACACATTATTTTTGCAAGAACTAAACATTAGATTTTTTAGGTTTCAGTGCCCCACCTTTGCCCTTATCCTTAAAGTGTGAGGATAGAAGAAGAGGATTGTTCCCCCATTGTAGTTGCCCGATTCATCGGGCATAAACAAAATTTTTTTCTTTACAACCGACATAATATTTATATAATATCTCATGTTCATTCAAGGAAAAAGAATTATCAGAGATAAGACTGTAAAAGTACTCAATCCATATAATAATCAACTGGTTGAGGAAATAGGCATGAGTGATGAAAAGGATGTTGCTCAAGCAATTGAGATCGCGCAGAAAGGCTTTAAGATTCTAAAAGAGATGCCAGCCGGACAGAGGGCAAAGATTCTTGAAAAGACTGCGCAGATTATCGCTGATAAAAAAGAGGCATTTGCCAGAACGATCTGCCTCGAGGTCGGCAAAACGATAAATGAGGCGCGGACCGAAGTAGATAGGGCAATAAATACTATTAAACTTTCCAGTATTGCAGCAATTGAGTTAAAAGGCGAGACTGTCCGCTTTGACCTTGGTGGTTCATCAAAAAAGATTGGATTTTATATACGCGTCCCGCTGGGTGTGGTGCTTGCAATATCCCCGTTCAATTTTCCATTGAATCTGAGTTGCCACAAGATTGGCCCAGCAATTGCAGCAGGCAATGCAGTTATTCACAAGCCAGCAACAAAGACCCCATTATCAGGCATTATGCTCGCTGAAGCACTCATTGAGGCGGGGCTACCCTTAGAGGGGATTTCAGTGCTCGTAGGTTCAGGTGCTATTGTGGGTATGGCACTCGTAAAATCATCCGCAATAAGAAAGATCAGTTTTACCGGCTCTTTGGAAGTGGGCGAAACAATTATGGCAAACTGTGGAATGAAGAAGGTGACCATGGAATTAGGTTCAAACTCTGCAGTTGTAGTATTCAAAGATGCGCCATTAAAACTTGTAGCAAAGAAGATTCGTAGGGGTGGTTATACACTTGCCGGACAGGTGTGTATCTCAATTCAGCGGGTTTATGTAGAAGAGGAGATTGCCGATGAATTCTTGAGGGAATTATCATTGGAAGTTGGACAGATAAAATATGGCGACCCAATACTTGAAGATACTGAAATGGGACCGATGATTGATGAGGGTGCACTCAAAAAGGCAGAGGAGTTTGTGGCAGATGCAAAGAGACACAAGGGTTTGTTAATTCTTGGGGGTTCAAGGCAGGGAACAATATTTTTGCCCACGATTATATTCAATGTTGAAGAGAATTCTCTGGTAATACAGGAGGAGGCTTTTGCTCCGATTGTGGCAGTGAACATTTTCCGCGCTATTGATGAAGTGATTGAAAAGGTGAATAATACAAAATATGGTTTACAGACCGGTATCTTTACGTATGATATAAATAATGCTTTAAAATGTGCTGATATGATTGAAACGGGTGGTGTATTAATAAATGAGATGCCCACTTTTCGTGTTGATAATATGCCCTACGGTGGGATGAAAGGCAGTGGTATTGGTCGTGAAGGGCCATATTTTGCGATAAAGGAGATGACTGAGGAGAAGTTGATTATCTTTGACCAGATTGAGTCTTAACTTTTACAATGGCTTATTTGATAAGTTACTTAAAAACCTGGCTGGTGAAGATACATCAGGATTATGGTGTAAATCCGATTATCTTTGCCATAATCTATTTTGGTGGTGCACCATTTTTCTGGTTCTCTATATACAAAATCATTACCGGCTTAAAGAATAAAAATATTACCCAGGTGAGAATTTTTGGGGTGATTCTTGGAATAACAATAATTGCACCATTTGTCTATGTAGCAATATTTGGTCATAATGTGCCATACTGGTTCTGGATATTTGCTGCCATTATTATTATTTATGCAATATATAACGCATTCCGCAGAATAAAATAATTAAAGTCAGAGAGCTGCATAATTTAGATTTTCAGATTTTTCGGTTATGTGAGTTATAAGTTGTTAAAATCCGAGCCAAAAATTTAAGGTTGAGTCTATGAAAAGTATTGCATGCTTTTATTTTACCGCTGAGTCTTTTTTGTAAAAAATATAAATCTCCAAGTAAATCCAGGATTTTATGTCTTACTGGTTCATCAGGAAATCTTAAAGGTTCATTGCAGTAGATACCTTTTTCCGTAATACCGATACCATAGGGTGGTAGATCTTTCAGCCGGGGGTCAGATTCATCGGTAAAGACAAATGTTCTTGCCGGAGCAATCTTTTTTATATAATTTTCCTGGTTAATGTTTAACCCAATATGCTGTTTTTGTATAAACGGATGAGTGAGTTCCATATCAATGAATAATCCTTTATCTAATGGTTCATAGTGAATAAATGATTCTCCTTCCTGGACAAAAATTTCCCTGTCCAATTTTACGGTCTTAATATCTTTATTTAACCTATACTCAATCAATGATTTTACAAAGTCCAGGCTTGAGCCGTCAAAAAAAGGTAGTTCATTACCAAAAAGGTCAATTTTGACATTGAAAATATTCAGACCATAAAGTGCAGAAAAAAAATGTTCAACCACCTTTATTTCTTTTTTTGGTCCGATTACGATGGTATGATTTTCCACGAAAATATTATCTGGTTTTAACGAAACCACATTTTTTTTACCATTATTATGTTGATGAAAAATAAATTTTTCTGCGGGAGATATTTCAACCCGCGCATATCCGCCATTGAGTCCTTTACCCGCTATTATAATCTTATTTTGCATACTACAATCCTTTGTACAATCGGGCAAGGGCTTTTAAGACAGTATAATGTTCACGGGCAGGGATGCCTGAATATTGCTTGTTTGACACAAGATTTGAAAAGACTGCACTCTTGGCATAGACCACGACATTTTTGCCGATTGTTAAATGGTCACTTACTCCGGTCTGACCACAGAGTATCACATTATCACTGATTTTTGTAGAGCCAGCAATACCTGCCTGTCCCATAATCAAACAATTTTTTCCAATTTTGACATTATGGGCAATATGCACTAAATTGTCAATCTTGGTGCCTTCACCAATCACAGTATTACCAATGGTGCCACGGTCAACCGTGACATTTGCGCCTATCTCCACATAATCCTTTATTATTACATTGCCGATATGTGGTAATCTCTGGTATCTTTTTAATTTAATATAACCGAATCCTTCTTTGCCAATTATTGAATTTGCACCGATCTCAACAAAGTTTCCAATTATGGTATTTTGATATATAACCGTATGATGTCCGATTGTGCAATAGTCTCCTATATTTACTCCTTTATCAATATATACTCCAGCACCAATACAGCAACCCTTACCAATCTTTGCACCACGCTGGATAATGGTATATGATTCAATTGAGCATGATTCGGGAATGTTTACGCCCTTTTCAATGATTACATTTTTGCCAATCTCTGGTATCTTTTTTTCCTTTGTAATTTTCTTTAATAAATAGAACATTGCCTTTTTGCAATCAGAGACAATCACACCGCTCTTCTTAGAAATTTTTTTTACTGCTACCACTGCACCTGCCCTGGTTTTTAATTCTAAATTAAAAAGAAAAGTGAGTGAATCTCTTTTCGCCTCTTCAGGAGGTAGTATACTTTTTATTTCAAGATTATTTCCATAAAATTTACCCTGCACAATTTGAGCAACATCTCTAAGCCTCATAGGTTATGCTATTCAATTAGGCTATGAGTGTCAAGATGTATTCGCAGCTGTTAAACAGAGACCTATTACTTTATCTTGACTTTTGGATATTTTGTTTTATAATCATTTTATATGCGACTTGATCTTTTCTTAAAAAAGACTCTGATTGTGAAACAGCGAAACGCAGGGAAAGAATTATGCGATAAAGAATTGGTAAGGGTGAACGGTGTCATTAGCAAACCTGCACGTGAGGTCAAGGAAGGTGATATAATTGAAATTGATACAATTAAAGGTGTGCAAAAATATAGAATATTAAAGATACCTCAGGGTAATATAAAAAAGGATGAGGTAACTCAATACTATGAAGATTGCAATAACAATCGGTGACCCATCAGGTATTGGACCAGAATTAGTTTTAAAAACAGTTCCCTCTTTTTTGAAATATAAACCTGTGGTATATGGAAATGACTTGATATTAAAAGAGACCGCATCAAGGCTGCACCTTTTGAAAAATTATAAGGCGATGAGAGAATATATAAAGAATGTAGTACCGGTGAAAGCATTCAAGTTTGGTATGCCTGATGAAAAGACCGGCAGGATTGCCCTGAATTCAATAATCTCAGCACTTGCTGATAAACCTGATATTTTGATCACTGCACCAATTGTAAAGAGTGTAATAAAAAAATTTTTAAAAAATTTTGTGGGTCACACTGAATTCCTTGCCGATTATTTTCAGACAAAAAAATTTGCCATGGTTGGGCTTTTGAAAGAAAAAAGGATTATGTTTTTAACCACGCACCTACCTGTTTCTGATGTTTCTAAGAATATAAATAAAAAAGAGATATCTGATAAACTTCAACTCTTTGAATGGGGGCTGAAGAGATTTTTTGGTGTAAAAAGGCCTGTGCTTGGTGTCTCTGCCTTTAACCCCCATGGTGAGGAATTCAGTTATGGTGAAGAGCATAATATTAAACAGGGGATTATGCTTGCGCGAAAAAAAGGTGTAGATGCAAATGGACCATTCCCGGCTGATACACTTTTCTGCCGTCTGTTTGATGGTTATTTAGTAATGTATCATGACCAGGGCTTTGTATATCTAAAATCAATAAAAGGTGGTTTGAACTGGACCCTGGGTTTGCCCATTATTAGATTGTCACCATTGTGCGGAGCAGCCCTTGATATTGCAGGAAAAGGTATTGCTGAGGCAGAGGGTATGTTTAATGCGATAAGAATGGGCATTATGATGTATAAAAGAATAGAAAGGAGCAGTATATGAGAATAAAAATTTATATTTCATTATTTTTGATGATAATATTGTTCGCCAGTAACTGTGCACGCAAAGGTGATGTAAAAGGTGCAGCAGAGGCAATAAAAAAAGGCAAATATGCTGATGCAATAAAATCATTAAAACCTGCACTTCTGTCCGATTCTCTAAATCCGCAAATACATTTTAATCTTTCTCTTGCCTATGCCTATCTTGATTCAAATGAAAAGGCATATTTACATTTCTTAAAACTTGTGGAATTGAATTCACCATTGAAGGATAGTATGGAATTAAAATTGAAATTGACTACAGCAATGAAAATGGAACCATATTCATCAAGTCCAATTCCGATGGGTAGAATCAATCAATTCAAAGGCTGTTTTGGTCCGGACAATGAAATGCTGGCAGTAGCAGCAGCCAAAAGGGATATTGCTGATATCTATCTGATAAAATTGGACGGCACAATTGTAAAGAAGATAACAAAAAAAGGAATGAATACTGACCCTGCATTTTCGCCCAAGGGCGATAAGATAGCCTATGTCTCAAGCCTGGATGGTGATGAAGAGATATATTTATATGAGATAAAGGCCGATTCCACAATAAAATTGACCAATAATGATTATACAGATTTTTCACCTTCATTTTCTCCAGACGGAAAAGAACTTGTTTATGTTACGAATCGTGATGGAGGCTGGGAGATTTATAAGATTGACCTGATACGGAAGCAGGCATTTCGGCTGACAAAGAATAGATTCTGGGATGGATTTCCATCATATACACCAGATGGTAAATTTATTGTATTCTCTTCAAAAAGGAATGGCAGTGAGGATATATATATAATGAAGCCAGATGGCAGTAATGAACGATTGCTCTATTATACAAAATATGATGAGACAGACCCCCATCTTGCTGGCAACGACCTTTTCTTCCGTTCTAATATGACTGGTGAATTTGAAATTTATAAATTTGATATTCCAACAAAAACTTTAACCCGATTGACCTATAATGATATTCCTGACTGGAATCCAAGGGTGAGTAGCGATGCACAGCGAATCGTGGTTTCACGAAAAATGAAAAAATTGTGGCAACTCTATTTTATAAATCTATCAAGTCCTGTTCCAGCAGAAGTGATTGCTCAGAAAATTAGAGAGATTTTGCCCGGGACTGATTAACCCTTTTTGTTTTAATTAATATAAAAATACCAGCGATTACAATTATTATTGAAATTAATTGGTTGATTAAAAGATTGCTGATATTTTCATAATATCTTACAAAATCTACACCGAATCTGAACCCACCATAAAAAATTAAAAAATAGGCAAAGATACTTCCCCGTGAATGGGGACGATGTAACATTCTCTGGAGCAAAAAGAATAGCAACAAGCCGAACAGGGAAGAATATAACTGGGTAGGATGAATAGCGCAATCAAGCCCTGCCCGGTCAGCAAAAGAGCCATTGGGAAAATGGATGCCCCAGGGGAGATTGGTGGGTATGCCAAAGCAACAACCATTGAGAAAACAACCAATCCTTGTAAAAAATTCACCCAGGGCAATTGAAGGGCTTATGATATCGCTGAGCAGAGAGATTGATAGGTTCTGTTTTTTAACATAGATTGCACCGGCAATGAAGGCGCCGATAAATCCACCAAAAAACATCATCCCACCGTTCCATATTTCAAAGATACTTATGATATCTCTGAATTCATTTAAGTGGAATAATACATAAAGGAGCCTGCCACCAATAATGACCCCTACCATTAACCAGAAGGCAAGATTTTCAATCAGGACCGGTGATATATTATGTTTTTTCGCTTCCCTTTTTACCAGAAAGAGTGCGACGATAAACGAAATTACGAGCATGGTTCCATAACTCGGAATTCCGATACCGTCAAATTTTATAAGGACCGGCCTCATTTACTCTCTTTTTTGGATTCTTCTATGATCTTCTGGGCAATCTCTTTGGGTACTTCTTCATAATGGTGAAATTTCATTGTGAAATAACCCCTGCCCTGGGTCATAGAGCGGAGGCTCGTAGAATATTTATACATCTCTGCTTCGGGCACCATTGCCTTAATGACCTGTATCTTGCCCATTGCTTCCATACCCATTATCTTACCCCTTTTACTGTTCAAATCACCTATGACATCACCCATAAATTCCTCAGGGACATAGACTTCAACTTCATTTATTGGTTCTAATAAGACCATACCACCTTTTTCCGCATTGGATTTTATTGCCATTGAAGCAGCGATCTGAAAGGCAATATCAGATGAATCCACAGGATGGTATGAACCATCATACACTGTTACCTTTACATCAGTGATGGGATAGCCTGCTAAAAATCCTTTATCAAGTGCTTCTTTTACACCTTTTTCTACGGATGGGATATATCGTGATGGAATGGCTCCGCCAAAAATTTCGTCAGCAAACTCATTACCCTGTCCCCTTGGCAATGGCTCAACCCTTAACCAGCAATCACCATATTGTCCATGACCACCAGTCTGTTTTTTATATTTACCCTGGGCTTCAGTCTTTTTTGTGAATGTCTCACGATATTTTATTTTTGTTTTTGTCAATTCTACATTCACACCATATTTTCTCTGCAATCGGGAAAGTATTATATCAAGGTGCAACTCACCAATACCTGAAATAATAAGTTGTTTTATCTCTGGGTCATAAGCAAAATTGAAGGTTGGGTCTTCACTTCTCAATTTGCTAAGGCCATTGGAAATCTTTTCCTCATCACCTTTTGCCTTGGGTACAATTGCCATTGATATTGAAGGTGCAGGAAATTCAATAACCGGAAGTCTAATATTGGTTTTACTCAGTGTATCACCAGTATGGGTATTCTTTAATTTCACTAAACCGGCAATCATACCTGCGGTTAATTGATTATGTTCTTTCTTTTCTTTACCCTTTAAAAAATATATCTGATTTATCTTTTCTTCAATATTTTGAGTGGTATTATTTACTGTTTCACCTACTCCTATCTTACCGCTCAGGACTTTAATATAACAGATTTCACCGAGGTGCGGTTCTACTGCGGTTTTGAAAATATATCCTACAAATGGTTCATCTGTCTTTCTTTTTATTTTATGCTCGCCCATTACAATTTCAGGTAAATCTTCATAGGAAGGAAGAAATTCTATTAAATTATCAACAATCTCCTGAAGACCAATGAGTTCAAGACTTTCTCCACAGAGGCAGGGTGCAATCTTATTTTCAATAATTCCTTTTTTTATGGCTGGAATGCATTCTTCTATCTTTAACGAGCCGGTTTCAAGATATTTATTCATAAGGTTATCATCGTTATCTGCTGCCCCTTCAATAAACAGTTCCTGGTATGAAGTTATTTTTTCTTTTAGTTCTTCAGGAATATCCCCTTCAGTCATCTTACCATCTTTTAGATAGAATGCCTTCTGCTTTATGATGCTCGCAATACCGGCAAATTTTTCTGCTGAACCAACAGGAATATTTAAAGGAATAATTTTTCTTTTTGAGATTTCTTTCAAACCTTTCAAAACTTCATAAAAATCAGTATTTTCTTTTTTCAACTTATTTATAAAAAATACGACGGGCAGATTTCTTTTTTCTGCCTCATGTAAAATTCTTTCAGTGCCTACAGCAATACCAGTACTGGCATCAACCACAATCACACATACATCAACCGCATAAATGCCGCTCAACATTTCACCCACAAAATCGGCATAGCCGGGTGAATCAATTATATTGAAAGTTATATCTTTATAATCAAATGTGGCGACACCTAAATTGAGACTGCAACCCCTTTTCTGTTCATCAGGGTCAGTATCAAACATACTCGTCCCATCGCTCACCTTACCAAATCTTGAATTGGCGCCACAAATATATAGTATTCCATCAGCAATCGTGGTCTTACCACAGCCCGCATGCCCGAAAAGCCCAATATTTCTTAAACCACTATTTCCCATAAAGATACCTCCTTAATAATAAAAATATCAAGTTGCATTTTTAGATTATACTTGATTTTTTGCTAAAGTCAAGGATACATCAACTTAGTCAGCTCTGAATAATCAAAATTTTTCTCACCTTTCCTGGTCTTCAGATTAAATAGAAAAATTTAGCATTTGCCATAATTTCTTCCCTGATTTAGATGAAT
>JBBILZ010000065.1:0-11646 GCA_037444665.1 Caldifarciminota bacterium | reverse complement strand
ATAGTGAATCGACAGGGAAGTTAAAAGAGATATATAACGAACTTGTTAAAAGTCGCGGAAAACTTGCTAACGTTCATAAAATTCAAAGTTTGCGACCGGATAGCATTACTGCACATATGACACTATATATGGAAATAATGTATAGCCGTTCAGAACTTTCAAGAGCAGAACGAGAACTAATAGGAACAATTGTTTCTATTGCAAATGGATGTAAATATTGCACAAAACACCATGCCGAAGCATTAAATCATTATTGGAAAAACGAAAGTAAAATTGAAAAACTGATAAATGGGAGTTTAACTGAAATTCTCTCGGCGAAAGAAATGGCATTAAGCGAATTTGCTAAACATTTGACATTAAATCCAGCGCAACATGAAAACAATGATTTTACTTTAAAACTAAAAAGTATAGGGCTAAGTGATGCTGCGATTCTTGATGTTGTTTTGGTGACTGCATATTTTAATTTTGTAAATCGTATTGTGCTTTCATTGGGAGTAGAGTTAGAAAATGATAAAGGAACAGGATACAATTATTGACTGGATAAGAACCGCCAGTGCATAACAGACGGTATATTTTATTGCCGAAATAGTGCGGGTTTCAGCCAATCCGTTAAGTGAAATGCCCCAGCCCGCTTTAAAAAAGAAAAGTTTTTATATAAAAAGGAGGTAATAAAATTATGGCAACAAAATTAGACCTGACAAAGGAATACAAAACATACTACACAGCAAAAACGAGTCCTGAAATAGTTGAATTTAGTGGAATTCCATTTTTAACTATTGAAGGCAAAAATAAACCCGCTGGAGAAGTCTTTACAAAAGCAGTTGAAGCATTGTACCCTCTTGCCTATGGTGTCAAAAATATCTGTAAAAAGCAGGGCAAAGATTTTGCTGTTTAGGCTCTGCATTAATGACTTCTTTAAAAGAAACAAGAACCCCAGGTTGTCAATTGCTTAATCTATTTTGTCTCAACATTTATCTTATAAATGTTTCTATTATAAATATAGGCTATCCATTTCCCATCTGGCGACCAATCTGGTAAACCGCCATCAATTAAAAAATTAGCCTCCATTGTTTCTAAATCCAATATCCAAATTCCTGAACTATCCTCTTCACCAAAAGGAACAGGTGGATTTCTGTTTGGGTCACGATAGAGAGCAATAAACCGTCCGTCTGGCGACCACGCCGGCTCTTCATCACCATTTCTATGTGTAGGTGTATGGTCACAACCAATTAGAATTATCAAAGATAAGCCGAAAACAAAAAACATGTATAAACTTTTAGAATAATCGGCACAAATGTGAACTTTTAAACCTTTGTCAGTTTTCATTATGCCTCATTTTCACCCTGCTCAAAGCATAAACTACTGATGATTAGGGCAAAGAATATCATCAAGGGCTTTGCCCGGTGAAAAAGAATTAGATGCTGAAATAAATTCAGCATGACACGACCCCTGGCATTCCCTTGCTTGCTCTCGTAGAACGAAGTTCTACGGAGATTGCCCTGATATTGCCTCTTATGAGACATAAAACCTCCTGTGCTGGGTCTGACGGTCAAAAAAGAACAAATATTCCTGGTGTGTGTGTCGCTTATGGTTAAGAAAATTCCCTATCATAATTTTTTATTATCTTATATATTTTACTTCCAAAAACCAATTTTGTCAAGGGGCAAAGCGGCTGAGTCCTCCTCACTTTTTAATCTACAATTGGACATAATTTTTTGAAACAGAATCTTTCTCTTACTGAACCTCTCCTGCCTTAAACAACCAGAAAACTTACCATATTTAACCCAAACATCACCTTTCTCACGAATCACAAAATTAACCTCCATCTCCTTTAAGAATTTAAAAAACTCAACCTTACCAAATCCCCGATCCGCAACCATCACAATCTTTGACCGCAAATACTCCGGCACGAAATTGATAAATGCTTTTAGACATTCCTGTTCAATCATATTCTGCCAGGACTCATCGTCAAGATAATCAGCCACACGCCAAAATAGGCGAATTGCTCGTTTCTTGTAAGGCAACGATAAATAAAGCGCGGAATACCTACCGATTTTCGTCCAATCAACCAGAATTTCTAAATATTTTCTGGTCTTAAGCCATTCTAAGAAATAGGGAATAATACCCGTGTAAGCTGTCATGAGGCTGAATTTACTTTTACCAAAGAAACGTCAGAGTCTAATTAAACTGGTTTTGAATTTAGTGGTTACCGGTAATTGTCGCGCCGATTCACACAAGATTGGTTTTCGGATGTCAATAAAAGTCGTGGTAATTAATTGCAGGGTTTTTAGTGGACTTTTATGGAGCGGTGCGAGTAAGATGTAATCATGGGTCTTATAGAAAATTTCGATAGATTTTTTCATTATGGCCTCCGCCCTGATTTTAAAACAAATTGAAAAAGAATCAAGAGAGAAATACACTTTTATCACCCCCACCCTGAAATAAGCTTGTCCTGGCGCCAGGCCAGGATTCAGGACAGGCTCTCAATCCTCCTCCATTAAGGGAGAGAAAAAAACTGAGGAGGACTCAGGTATTTTACATATTGACATTTATCTAAAATTTATTATAATTGTAAAATAGGAGAAAATAATGATAGTGCTACTAATTATGGCAGTTACTGGATTTGAATACTTATTGGTTGACCCGGTAGCAGAAAGGGTAGGTATGGGATATGCCCTGTGCGGTGATGGTCACAATGTCCATTATAATCCTGCAGGAATGGTCTTGAATACAAATCCGAGTTATTCTATCTCATATTTGAACTATATAGGCGGAACCCATTTCGGCTATCTTGATTATGAGAGTTCTCTGCTGGGTGCTGGTGTCAGATATTTTTATAGTGGGAAGATGAAAAAAACTGATGCACTGGGTCAGGAATTCGGTTATTTTAACACAAATTTTATTGACTTAAATGTCGGCAAGGGCTACACAATGGGGAATATCATATTAGGTGTTTCAGGTAAATTTGTATACGAACAGATTGATACTTTATTTTCGCTAGGTTTCGGAACTGATATAGGCGCTTTATATTTCCTGACCCAGGAGAATATTCAACTTGGACTTACAGTAAAAAATATTGGGTTCAGTGTTAAACCGTTTATTGATGAGCGCGAATCATTTCCATATGAACTTAACCTTGGAGCAGTACGCCGTTTTTACTCAGGCTGGATTGGATTGGACATTGCCCACTCTACCTTTATGAATTTTGGCGTTAGAATAGGTGGTGAATATGTAGTAAATCAATTATTCAGCATCCGCGCTTCATATAATAGCCTGCTCTCCCAGATGAAGACCGACACTGGTATTGATTTTATTACAGGTCTAATAGTCGGCTTTGGTGTGAAAAAAGGTCAGATACAAATAAATTACTCTTATTCCCCATATTTTGCTCTGGGGCAGGCACATAGATTAACAATAAGAATAGGAGGTTAAAATGTCCCGTGTAACATTTGGGTTAATCCCTGCAATTTTGATTATTATTCTATCAGTATTTTTCTATCTCAGTCCACAGTTTATGGGCCAGAAACCTGCAAATGGTAAACAGGCAGTGAGCGAAATGATTAATAAAAGAATTCTGAACCTTGGTAATTTTATCGCCCGTGTATCATTTGTTACTGATGCAATTCTTGATAATGATGAAGCAAAGCTTTCTGAAATTGTTACAACTTTAAAACAGACAGAACCAGAAATTTTAGCAATCAATATTACCAATGAAGAAAAAAAAGTAATTGCCTCTTCTGATGCCAGTCTATTGGGAACCGATTATGCACCGGTAAATCCTGCAGAACTAAATAAAGTCACTGAGAAAGGCGGTGTGTACGAAAGTGGCTTTCCGATCAATTTAGGAACCAAAACCATTGGTAAATTCTATATCAAATTAAAACCTAAAATTCCCGAAATAAAAGTTGCAACATCATCAAATCCAATTGTTCTCATAGTAGGAATTGCACTGGCAATTATCACCTTTGTAATAATGACCGCGATGGCTTCAGGACTTGAATCACGATTGATTGAAGACATAAATCTTCGTCAGGAAGAAGTTTTTCTTCCCAAGATTGAAGAATTGAAGAAAGCACAAAGCGAAGCAGAAAATTCTCTAACTGAGTTGAACAAAAAAATTGCTGAAAGTGAAAATAAAATAAAAAAATTGGAATCTGAATACGCTGCAAAAAAGAAAGAATATGAATCAAGTCCGGTAATGCAATCAGTAGAAAAACTCAGACAGACTGAAGCCGAACTGGTTAAAAGGCTTGAAGTTTTAAAGAATGAAGAGAATAGATTAAATAACGAAGTCAATTTACTCAGTCAGAAGCGAGAAGAAATTATGAACGCACTTGATGCAGAAAAGAAAGAGGAAGCAAAATTGCGTGAGAAACTTGACCTGATAAAAAAGAAGATACTACACCTGGAAAGTCCAGCATAGCAGGCAGGTAAAGGTAGTAGAAATACTTACAAAATAAACCAAAATATGAAAAGCCAGTATGTTAAAGAATTAAAAATTGGTCAGCTGGTTAAAGAAAAATTTCTGCTCACCAAAAAAAATGTGAAGGAGAAGAAAGATGGTGGTTCTTTCACACAGATTGAACTCAGTGATAGCACAGGAACAATTGAGGGCATTGCCTGGAACAGTGCAAGTGATGAATTAAAAAATTTTTCAACTGGCGATTTTGTATTTATTACAGGTAATGTCGGAGAATATAATGAAAGACTCCAGGTCGTCGTAAATTCGGTCTCACGCATAAGTGATGAAGAAGTTAGCCCTGAAGATTTTCTGCGCGTTGTAGATGAAGATATTGATAAACTTGTAGCAGAAATAAAAACAGCCTCTGAAAAAGTAGAAAATCCATTCTTAAAAAAACTTCTAACACAATTTCTGGATGACCCACAGTTTATGAAACAGTTTCGTATGGCACCGGCGGCAAAAAAGGCACACCATGCCGTAATTGGAGGATTAGCCGTTCATACCCGAAATGTTATGAGATTTGCAATTAATGCCTGCGAGACATTCAAATTTTTAAATGCGGACCTGTTGATTACTGGGAGTCTATTACATGATATCGGTAAAGTATATGAATATGTGTATCAAAAAAAGATTGACCATAGCACTAAAGGCAGGTTATTAGGGCATATTATCCTTGGATATGAAACTATCGCTGACAAAATTTCAAAAATCCCGAATTTTCCGGACGAGTTGCGATTGAAATTACTCCATATGGTTGTTTCTCATCATGGTGAGCTAGAATATGGCTCACCTGTTGTCCCTTTATTTCCTGAAGCATTGGTATTACATTTTATTGACAATCTTGATTCCAAACTTGAAATGATGCAGGAAGTTATCCGACAACATCAGGGGACAGATAGCGATTGGTCTGAGTATCATCAATTGCTGGAAAGAGTAATTTACCTTGGCTCAGATTTCTAATTATTAACCCTGATGAAAATAAAAGAAATAAAACTATACGGATTTAAATCGTTTCAAGGAGAAACTAAATTTCTCCTCAATCCCGGAATAACTGCATTTGTTGGTCCTAACGGCAGTGGCAAATCAAACATCTTTGATGCCCTGAGATGGGTATTTGGTGAGCAGAGTATGAAGGCGCTTCGTTGTGAGCGCAATGAAGATTTAATACATATTTCTGCTGATGGTCAGGATGACTCAAATTTTGCTGAGGTCTCAGTAACCATTGATAATGAAGATTTCTTTCCGCAATTTGGAAGTGAATTTGAAATAAGGCGCAGGTTCTATCGTGATGGTGAGAGTGAATTTTACTTGAATCGGGTAAAATGCAGACTTCAGGATATTCAAGCATTATTCTTAAATTCAGGAACTTTAACCTACTCATTCCTGGAACTTTCAGAAATTGAAAAAATAATTAGTGGTGATACAAAAGAAATGTTTGACGATGTTGCTGGCATCTTAAAATATCAAGAACGGCGCGAACAGACCAGAAGGAGACTGGAACAAACTGAACAGGACCTTTTGCGGCTTGAAGATGTAATCAATGAAATGGAAAGGACGGTTCGTGCCCTGAAAAGACAGGCAAGGCAGACACAGTTATATCAAGAGTTGAGAGACGAATTCAAAAAATTATCACTCATCTTCTTGAAGAATGAATACGAAAAAAACCTAATTGATTTAAAGAATAGCGAAGCACAAATCAATGGTCTCAATCAACAGAAACAAAATATTCTTGTAAAGATAAATAACCTGGAGCAGGAAAGACAAAGATTGAAAAGTGAACAATCCTCACAGGAAGCCAGAAAAAGAGAACTGTTGTCAAAAATAAATGCTATTAATCACGAACTTGAATCTCTACAACAGGAACTCCTGACGAAAGAAAATGAAGCAAAACAATTTAGCCTTGAGTATGAAAGAAAAAGCGCTTCAATTCAAGAAAAGCGAGAATACCTTAAAAATCTACTAAGTAAAACCACAGAATATGAAACAAAACTCCGCCAAATAACCGATGAACTGGAACACTGGAATAGAAAGCTCAATGAGGAAAAGCAAAATGCCGAAATGCTATCAGAACATTTCAGCCAAATAACTCAACAAATAGAACAAAAAGATAATTTGATTGCTGAAGCCCAGCAGAAAATTCAAATCTTAAAAAATGATATTGCGCGCCTTGAGATAAACAAAGCCAATAAACAATCAATCGTTGAAAAATATATTGCAGAAAAAGATGATTTTTTAAAAAATGAAGCAATAAACCGCACCGAAAAAAAACGGCTTGATGATGAATTAAATAAAATTATTAAAGAACAGGATGAAATAAGTGAAGGACTACTTCAAAAACAGAATACTTTAGCATCTTTAGAAAATAAGATAATTGAATTTGACAATGGCTTACAAAAGCGTCAGGATGAATTAAACGAATGCCGTATTTTGATTGATACATTAAGCAACCGCCTGGGTAAAGGTGAAGAGAGCAAGGTTTTAAAACAGAATTTCAAAGATAAAGTTATTGGCACTTTGAGAGAATGTGTTGTAGCCATTCCGGGATATGAAGCAATAATTGATATATGCCTGCGTGATACATTAAATTACTTTATATTGAATGGTTTATCGTTAGATGATTTTAAAAACCTACCCGAGGGAAGGTTCGGGTTCATATTGAATAAAGATTTAAAATATAATTCTTTACCTGATGAGTTAAAATCACTAAAAAGTATTGTTCACTTTATGGAATTTAAAAGTAACAAAAAATTGCTTTCAAGTTATCTCTCAAACTTCTTTCTTACCGAAGATTTAGAAGCTGCTCTTGAATTATCAGGCAAATATCCGCAATACGGTTTTGTTACACCCGAAGCAATTCTTTTACATAATAATACCATTATTGTGCAAAAAGGTGATTTTGGATATTTCCAGATTAGCCAGCGCTTGAATGAATACCGTGCGAGAACTGAAACAATTCAGAATGAAATTATTTTTATGAGCGATGAAAAAAAGAGGCTGATTGATCAATCCATACAACTCAAATCTGAACTTGAAAAGGACAAAGATAGGCTGTTTTCATTAAACATTAAAAAATCGGAGATTTCAATGCAATTGAACGCAGTCAAAAAGCAATTGGAAAATGTAGAGAATGAAATTTCTGTGATAGATAATGAGCAGAATGGATTAAAAATAGAAATTCAGGATATTACAACAAAAATTGAAAAACAATCCAGTGAGATAATTGCCTGTGAAAATAAAATATCTGAACTCCAGAACGAGATTATACAATTAAAAGAAAATCAGAAAACGATTGAAGAACAGATAGATAAAAAGAATGATGAGTTAAATCAAATTATTCTGAAAATTGGCATAAATAAAGAATTACAGACAGTGACCGAAAAAGAATTTAGGGATACAATGAATGCGATAAGTAATTTAGAAACAGAAATTAACGAAGCAGATAAGGTATCTACTGCTGAACAATTGGAAATCTTGAACCAGACAATTTCTACACTCCAGCAAAAGATTCAAGAAGTAAAAGAACAGCGCGCTCAGTATGAAAGCCAGATGCCTGATCAATTAATTGAACAAATAACAAAAAATCTTGATACCATCTATGAAGAACTAACAAAAAGTCAGAAAGAACAGGATGAAATTCAAAATGCCATTATGCAGTTGAATTATACAACATTTCAATTAAATCACCGAAAGGAAGAATTACTGAAAAAAGCACAGGAAGAATTTCAAACCGACCTGACAGAGTTTATCCCCGAGGAAATTCCTGAACCTGAGCAGAAACTTAACGAAGTAAGAGAACGAATGGCAAGGCTGGGTGAAATCAATCCTCTGAGTCTGAGTGCTTACGAGCAGGAGAAAAAACGTCTTGATGAGTTCCTTGCCCAGAGGAATGACATCATTGCCGCAAAACAGAATCTTCTAAAATCTATTGCCGAACTTGATGCCCGTGCACGGGAAAGATTCATTGATATCTTTAATGAAGTCAAGGATAAATTCAATCAGGTTTTTTCAAAGTTTTTTGAAGGTGGCGAAGCTGACCTCATACTTTCTGACCCATCAAATCCATTAACTGCGCAAGTTGATATAATCGTCAGGATGAAGGGCAAAAAAATAAAAAGAATCAACCAATTATCTGGTGGAGAAAGAACACTGCTCGCAGTAAGTTTACTACTCGCATTTTATCTCGTTAAACCTGCGCCATTCTGCATTCTGGATGAAATAGATGCGCCGCTGGACGATGTAAATGTAGTAAGATTTAATAAATTTTTAAGAGAATTATCCCAGCACACGCAGGTGGTAATAATCACTCATAACCGGGCAACAATGGAATACGCAGACTACCTCTATGGTTTAACTATGGAACAACCAGGCAAGAGCAAAATTATCTCAACCCGTCTGGAAGACCTGGAACCACCGGTCAGTGAGGAATAAGATTTTCCATTGATAATATATGCCTCTCCCCTATCTCCGTAAATTCTTAGGCAAACTAACCGGCGTTTTCAGTAAAACAAATTTGACCGATGTATCTAACCTTGAGCAAATTTTACTTGAAGCAGATGTAGGTGCAAAATACACTGAGCTACTCATTGATAATGCTACTCACAACCCGGATAATTTAAGAGCAGAGATACTTAAATTAATAGATTTGCCGTCTCCACGAGTCAGCACGGAAAAACCGCTGGTCATCCTTGTCTGCGGAGTAAATGGAACCGGGAAAACCACAACTGTAGCAAAACTTGCCTTTCTATATCAGCGTAAGGGTTCGGTTCTCCTGGTAAGTGCAGATACCTATCGTGATGCGGCAGGCGAGCAACTTGATATCTGGGCAAAAAAAACAGGGGTGGAGATTGTTCGCTCCCAGAAAGGACAGGATGCTGGTGCAGTAACATTTGATGCGCTCCAGAAGGCGACAATAAAAAACATTGATACGATTCTGATTGATACCGCAGGCAGATTACACACAAGGACCGATTTAATGGAAGAATTAAAAAAAATAAAGAGGGTGATTACAAAACTCAAACCATCAGGGCCTGACCTCTGTTTATTAACCATAGATGCAACACTTGGTCAAAATTCAATTCAACAGGCACGTATATTTACGCAAGAACTTAAAGTTAATGGTTTAATTCTGACCAAATTTGATGGCACTGCAAAAGGTGGTGCAATCATACCCATTTGTAGCGAATTAAAAATTCCTGTGCTCTATCTTGGAATTGGCGAAAAAATTGATGATTTAATTGAATTTAATCCACAACACTTTGTTGATACATTATTTGAAAATAATTAATCTAACACAATTAATTTTTTCATATATTTTTCAAAGATAGATTCAATTTTTTTGCGGAAAAAATAATACAATAGTATTGCAAGCAAAAATCCAATTCCTCCGATTATCCAACCATTAATACCTGCAGACATAATCTTGTTGCCGGCAACAACATAGATCAAAATTCCTGGAATACGACATATTGCAATAATAAATATCAAAATCTTTAATGGAATACTGGTCAAACCTGCAAGATAGAATAAACCATCACCGATTGGATTAGGAAAGATAGCGAGAAAAATTATTAAAGACAGACCACGACGGGTTATTGCCTCTTCAAATTTCAATGCCCTTTCTTCAAGAAACCAGTTCAGTAATCTCTTTCCTAAATATCGTGAAAATAGCATAGCAAGAAAACCACCAAAAATAACTGCAAGCCAGGATACAAGAAATCCACGAAAAGTTCCAAATAACATACCTGACGCAACATTGAGTACCTGCCCTGGGATTGGTGCAAAAAATATCTGAAATATATAAAGCAAAAAATATATTGCATAGGCAACTATGCCATATTCTCCAATTGCTTGTCTGAGCATTACCGGGTCATCAATTATACTACCAAATTTTTTCATAAATAAAAGAGATATCAGGATAATAAAAGCCAAAAAAATTACAATGCTGAAAATCCCGATAATCGTTTTTGCCTTCATATTATGATTATATTTATATTTCTCGTGAAATCAATTATTCTAAAAGATGGTTATTGGTTATAGGGCGTGGATGCTGGTATGGTTAAAAGAAATGGGTAAGAGGTTATGGCAACGATGCCCGTTTTGGTTAAGGGCATGGTTATTTGTTTATATAACCGTAACCTCTTGACGATTGACGAAACGGGTTTCGCAACCGTATAACAAAAGACGATTAACAAAATGGTCTATGGTTATAGGAGATAGTCATTTTTAGTCTGTTTAGTTCTTTCGTCGCTCCATAATAGGTGCAAGTCCTGAGTTTTTTGTCAGGACGATACTGCACTTCCTGCAAATCCGACCTCTGTGTCGGATGATACTGCAAGCAAAGCGATACTGCATCTTTTTAGTCTATCTGCTTCCATTATTTTCTACTTACTACTTACTACCTATTCCGTCTTTAAGACGAGAACTCTCGCCTTTTCAAGGCGGAGCTACCTACTCATCTTCTCATATTCACGCAACCACTCAATTTCAAACTTACATTTATTGATAATCCTTTGCGTCGTTTTCTGCCCTTTTTAATATCTCCTCAATTGACTTTTCGTCCAGTTGAAACTGGACGCCACTTGCTACTCTCCACTCGCCCATCTTACCTCAACAATATTGCCTTTTCGGTCTTTCTGTATCCCTCGGTCTCTAAGTGCACAAAGTAAACACCCGCAGATAATCCTTTCGGTCTTATCAAAACTTCATTTATGCCCAGTTTAGATTTCATTATCCCAAGATTGGGGTCAAATCTAAACATTATAACAAGAACTCCTTACAACACATTCTCCGTCTCGGCATACCATCTCACTGTCCCCGCATCCTGAATTAACTTCGCCCAGAAAAGCCACCGCAATTGATACCAGCCACACGAGTCCCATGATTTGTTATAATGTTGAGATTTGACCCCATAGCCAACGGAATCTGGTCTCCATTCATCGTTAAAAATGGAAAATCTACACCATTATCAAAGAGTTGTCTGTTAATCACGGTATCAATGATTGTATAATAGCGCATCTGGGTTGAATCACCTTCCCAGAGGATATGGGGCACACCGGCTAAATCAACCGTGATTGAGGGTGAGATGAGTAAAGGGACTAATGAATCCTCATAGACCAGAGGCTCAATCGGTGTCGGTGGAATGCCAATCGCATCAATGGTATTGAAACTAAAACCAGCAGGATTGT
>JBBILZ010000064.1:0-11852 GCA_037444665.1 Caldifarciminota bacterium | reverse complement strand
CATCACAGGTCTTCAGCAGTATTCTACCTGATATAGAATACTTTAAGTTATTTGTGAAAAATCTTGAAGAGATAGCAAAGATATCTGCTATTTAACATTTTGTGGTAGCATAAAAAATTTAGTCTTATATTAAAAAAAATGCGCGCACTCTTAATTAACCCCTGGATCTATGACTTTAAGGCGTTTGACTTCTGGAATAAACCAGTAGGTCTGTTAATAGTTGCGGATATTCTTAAAAAGGCAGGATTTGAAATAGATTTTATTGATTGTATGGACAGGTTGAGCCCCTATTTTAAGACCGAAACAAAGACCGATATCTATGGTCGTGGAAAATACCACTATGAAATTGTTGATAAACCGCAAATTTACAAAAACATACCCCGTAGATATAAACGATATGGCATTCCTGAAAAAATTTTCATTGAACAGGTTAAATTACTTAAAAAACCAGATTTAATATTTGTCACTTCATCAATGACTTACTGGTATTTAGGTGTAGTTGGAGCGATAAGAATCTTAAAAGATATATATCCTGATATCCCAATAATTCTTGGTGGACTTTTTGCTACGCTATGTAAAGACTATGCAGAAAAAAATTCCGGGGCTGATTATATTATAACTGGTAGTGCTGAGACTTCGCTGATTGATTTTCTCAAGAAAAAAGGATTTTTTAATAAATACATAAATACATATGAAATCATTCCTGATTTTTCATTATATAATACGCTCAATTATGGTGTGATAATAAGTTCAAGAGGATGCCCTTTTAATTGCACATATTGTGCAACCCATATATTATCTCCAGAATTTTATTATTATAATATTAAACTGATACTTCAACAGATTAGATATTTATCTCAAAAAACGAATAACATCGCCTTTTTTGATGATGCACTTTTATGTAATCCGCATTTTGCGGAAATTCTTGAAAAAATTATCTCAGAAAACTTAAGGATAAACCTTCACAGTTCAAATGGTCTGCATTGCCGATTTATTGATAAAGGTATTGCGCGATTAATGCATAAAGCAAATTTCAAAACAATGTATTTGAGCCTTGAGACAACGAATCCTGCAGTGCAAAAAGATACGGGCAATAAGGTTAATACTGATGAATTTTTAAGGGCAGTTGAAATATTAAAAGAAACAGGATTTTCGCCTGACCAACTCCATGTTTATCTACTTTATGGTATGCCTGGTCAGTCCAGTGAAGAGATTATTGAAGGGATAAAATTGTGCCATAGTCTTGGTGTTCATCCCCATCTGTGCGAATTCTCACCTATCCCCCACACAGAAGAATTCAATAAGTCCGGGCTAAATGCGGATGCTGACCCCCTTTATCATAACAACCACTTCTACACCTGGTATTATTCAGGGCAAAAGCGAGAAATTTATCAGAAGATCAAGACCCTTCTTTCGCAAAGATAATTATTTTTTGTAATCTATATCACACAAATTTTTTAACCCTGCTCTGTTGACATCCAGTATTTTTTGTGTAGAATTAGCTGTGCGCTTTCTGTTAATTTCTATCTCTATTCTATGCTGTTTCTGCTCCAGAAAGTCCGGTGATATCATTATTGCTGGCTCAACCTCAGTAGAACCATTTATAGAAAAAATCACAGAGGAATATATGGCAAAGCATCCAGAAGTGAAGATAAATGTTCAGGGTGGAGGTTCTACTGCCGGTATCCAGGCAGTATTTAATGGTACCTGTGCAATTGGCACATCATCAAGAAATTTAAAACCCGAAGAACAGGGACTGCACATATTCACAATGGCACTGGATGGTATTGCAGTAATTGTCCATAAAAGTAATCCAATAATGAATTTGACCCATAACCAATTAAAGGATATATTCAGTGGAAGAATAAAAAACTGGAAAGAGATAGGCGGTATGGACAAAAAAATAATTGTGGTAACGCGTGAAGAAGGTTCAGGCACAAGGGGTGCATTTGAAGAATTGATTATGCATGAAGCAGTCATCAGTGATGCCTGCCTTGTTCAGGATTCAAACGGAGCCATAAGAGAGATTATCGCAGCTACCCCACAATCAATCGGATATATTTCTGCTGGGCTTGTTGATGAAAGGGTCAAAGCAGTAGCAATAGATGGGGTCTATCCATCTGTAGCAAATTTTGTAAATGGTGAATATAAATTTGTGCGACCATTTCTTTTGTTAACCAGAGAACAGCCCCGTGGAATTGTTAAATCGCTAATTGAATTTACCCTTTCTCCTGAGGCACAAAAAATTCTGCAACATAATGGGTTGATTCCTGTCAATGAAATCAATCAATGAAAGAGAAGACTGCTGAAAAAATTTTATTAATTATCTCTTTTTCTGCAATTATCTCACTATTATTAATAACCATCTTTATATTTATCCAGGGCGTACCATTGATATTCAAAGTCGGATTAAAAAATTTCTTTTCCACGCACTGGGCGCCAACAAAAGGCAATTTTGGTATATTTTCAATGATTGTTGGTTCATTATTAGTTACAATAGGTGCACTCATTATAGGTGTTCCCCTGAGCCTTGCTTGTTCCATATTTCTTGCAGAATTCGCACCACCACCAGCGCAAAAAATCCTTAAACCTATTATTGAACTGCTTGCAGGCATCCCCTCGGTTGTTTATGGATTTATTGGCATTGTGATACTTATACCACTGATCAGAAATACACTTGGCGGTTCGGGTTTTTCGGTCCTGAGTGCATCAATTATCCTGGGCATTATGATCTTACCCACGATTGTCAGTATCTCCTATGATTCATTAGTTGCTGTGCCTCAATCTTA
This sequence comes from Caldifarciminota bacterium, assembly GCA_037444665.1. GTDB lineage: Bacteria > Hydrothermota > Tepidihabitantia > SM23-42 > JAOAFX01 > JAOAFX01. The sequence goes on along the minus strand of JBBILZ010000064.1, from coordinate 9,063 downwards.
CCGCGAGGGTTCTTATGCCTTAGGAGCAACAAAATGGCAGACCGTTTTAATGGTTCTTTTTCCATCTGCCCGTTCAGGAATTATTGCTGCAAAAATCTTAGGAATGGGCAGAGCAATCGGTGAGACTATGGCAGTGATAATGATTGCAGGTAATGCGCTCAAAATACCTGGTTCTGTTCTTGACCCGGTCAGAACCATCACTTCCACTATTGCGCTGGAATTGGGGTATTCTACTGGAGACCACCGCGCCGCACTCTTTGCCTGTGGCACAATCCTTTTTATTATAATTGTTTTGCTCAATATAATTGCAATAAAGGTTGCAAGCAGAGAATGAAATTTAGAATCGGACCGAGAACCAGTCAGATTATAGCTTACACATTCTTACTGGTCTGCACAATCTTTGTAATCTTCATCCTCATCTTTATCATTGCTTTTGTCTTTAAAAATGGTTTTAGTTCACTGACCTGGGAATTTTTAACCCAGAAAACAAAAGAGATGGGAAAAGAAGGCGGCATATTCCCATCAATAATTGGAACTATTCTGGTTACATTGTTCGCAATTGTTGTCGCCACTCCACTTGGTCTGGGCAGTGCCCTATATCTCACTGAATATACCAGAGGTGGAATGATAAGAAGGCTAATAAGTTTTGGTGCGGATTGTCTGGCTGGCGTTCCTTCAATCATCTTTGGACTCTTCGGTTTTATCTTTTTTGTTATCACATTGAATTTGGGATGGAGTATAATCTCCGGTGGGCTGACCCTTGCGGTTATGATTCTTCCTACCATTATTAGAACTTCTGAAGAGGCGATAAAGTCTGTTCCTAAATCCTATAGAGAGATCAGTTACTCCTTAGGTGTGGGTAAAATTGATACAATCCTTAAGATTGTCCTTCCTACTGCATTTCCAGGTATCCTGACCGGAATCATACTTGGTATTGGCAGGGCAGTGAGCGAGACTGCTGCAGTAATCTTCACTGCTGGCTCCTCATTAAATATACCCACTTCTCTGTTCTCTTCAACTCGCACCCTTGCCGTCCACTTTTATATCCTTGCCCGTGAAGGTATATCAATGCCCAAAGCTTATGGTACAGCAATGGTTTTGATTATCAGTATCCTTGTTATCAATTTTATTGCTTATCGGTTGATGCATCGCTTTATTGCCAGATATTATTGATATGTCAGATTGTAAAATTAAAATAACTGATTTGAATCTTCTTTTTGATAAAATCCACGCATTAAAAAATATAAACCTAAATATATATGCTAATGAAATTTTTTCAATAATTGGTCCGGCAAATTCAGGAAAGAGTTCTTTGTTAAGGGCATTGAATAGGCTTGCTGATTTGGACGGAGCAATTGTGCAGGGTAAAATAGAACTTGATGGTGTGAATATAAAAGATATTCCGGTAAATGAACTGAGGCGCAGGGTCGGTCTGATCTTTGCCACACCGATTGTGCTACCCGGGACAATCTATAAAAATATTGTTTATGGTCCAAAAATGCATAACAATTATTCAAAAAAAGAACTTGATGAACTCGTATATTTTTCACTTGCTTCAGCCGGACTTTGGGAAGAGGTTAAGGACCGACTCTGGGACTCTGCCTCAAATCTTTCTGGCGGTCAGCAACAACGACTATGTATTGCCCGCACCATTGCCCTGAAACCAGAGGTAATTATGATGGATGAACCTTGTTCTGGATTAGACCCCATTTCCACTGCAAAGATTGAAAATACCATGCTCGCCTTAAAAGATAAATTTACTTTTATTCTTGTCACCAATAATACAAAACAGGCAGCGCGCATCGGAACAAGAAATGCTTTTTTCCTTTCTGGTGAACTTATTGAAGTTGAATCCACTGAACAACTTTTTACTGCACCCCGTGATAAACGCACAAACGATTACATAATAGGCAGGTTTGGATGATAATAAAAACTAACAATCTAAATCTATTTTATGGCAAATTTCAGGCACTAAAAAACATTAACCTTGAGATTAGAGAAAATATGATTACCGGGATAATTGGACCTTCAGGATGCGGTAAGTCCACGCTCTTACGCGTTTTTAATAGAATGAATGATTTGATTCCGAATATTAAAATTACGGGCAGTGTTATTGTTGATAATGAAGATATCTATTCACCTTTGTGCGACCTGATCTTCTTAAGAAAAAAAGTAGGAATGGTCTTTCAGCGTCCCAACACATTTCCGCTTTCAATTTTTGATAATATCGCATACGGACCAAGGGTATGGAGAATAACAAATAAAAAAGTTCTTGAGGGTATAGTGGAACGCGCACTAAAGGCAGTGGGAATGTTTGATGAAGTAAAAGATATTTTAAAAAAACCTACCCTCAATCTTTCTCCTGAGCGCCAGCAGAGGCTCTGCATTGCCCGTCTGCTGGCAGTAGAACCTGAAATATTATTGATGGATGAACCCTGCTCTGCCCTGGACCCAATTGCTACTACACATATTGAAGAATTATTATTTGAATTGAAAAAAAATTATACAATCATCATTGTCACCCACAATATGCAGCAAGCAGCACGCATTGCCGATGAAGTTGGATTTATGCTTTTAGGAGAATTGATTGAATTTGATAAAGCTAAGAAAATTTTTATCAATCCGACTGATGAAAGAACATTTAATTACATCAGCGGACGGTTTGGTTAATAATAGGAGGCGTAATGGCAAGTTTTTTTGATGATGAACTAAAAAATTTGAAAAACGAAGTCCTCAATATGGCGGCAATGGTTGAAGAATCAATAACTAAATCTTTGGAATCCCTTAAAAAACGCGATCTAAAATTGGCACACGAAATTAGAGAGATAGATAAAAAGATAGATAAAATGGAAATTGCAATTGAAGAAAGGTGCATAGAATTGATTGCACGGCATCAACCCGTTGGTTCTGATTTAAGATTTCTCATCGGTGTCATAAAAATGAATAATGACCTGGAGCGGATGGGAGACCATGCAGTGAATATCGCGGACTGCGTGAACTTTCTTGCAGACCAGCCACGCGTTAAACCTGTATCCAACATCTGGACAATGGCAAAAATCGTAAATGATATGCTAAAAGAAAGCGTTGAAAGTTTTATTGCCAATGATGCAGTGAGGGCACAGAAAATTTGTGAAAGAGATAGTGCTGTGGATGAAATGCGCAATGAGATTATCAGGATAATGCTTACATATATGCTTGAAGAACCAGAAAAGATTGGCTCTGCAATACAATATTTTCTTGTCGCCAAAAATTTAGAACGGATTGCTGACCTCTCCACAAATATTTGTGAGGATACAATCTATATCAGCCAGGCGCGTATAATTAAACATCACATTGAAGAAGAAAAAACAAAATAAGTGTAGTAATCTACTCTAACTGATTTATTTTTAACCCGGCAAGATTTTTCACCTCTTCAGAAAGTGCAATGAGCCGAGCATGTAGATAATGCTTGCGGGCATTAACTTTGTCCCCTTTTGCATATGCAGCATCACCAGCAAGAATCAGGGCACGGGCAGATTCATCCCTCTGGTCTTTGAAAGACTCACTTGCCATCAAATAAGTTTCAAGCGCTGCATCATAATCCTGTATTTCAAAATAAATATTTCCTATTTTCACGAGAATGGCAGGTTCTAATTCAGTCTTTGATTGCAGTTCTTTTAAAGTTTTTATAACCTGTTGAAAATCACCTTCGCTCTTATAAATTTCTGCCAGCAAAAGATAGGCATCAGCAATGAACTTTGAATGTGGAAATTTATCTATTAAAGACTGAATAACAATGATTGCTTCAAATTTCTGACCAATTTTGTAATATATTTCTGCAATCTGCTTTAAAGCAAGGTCATTATAATTTTCGCTTTCTCTGGATAAAATAGTCCAGTAATATAAAGAAGAATCGTATATCTGTTCTTCAAGATAGAGATTGGCAAGGTCTATTACTGCATAGGTGTAAAGCTCAGATCTTTTCCCTTTTGCCACGAGTGATAATAGCGCATTTTTGTATCCCTTCCGGTCGCCGAGCAATTTATAAATATTCGCCCGTTTAAAAAGCACCTCACACATTATGGGAGTTTCAGGATATGTTTCCTGTAATCTGTCAAGTAGCACCAGGGCTGAATAGTATTCTTTCTTATCAAGATGAATCCGCATAATCCTCATCATTGTCGTCGTAATAATACCGCTTGAATCAAAAGTATCTAAATTGGCATCAATAAAATGGTAGAGTGCATCAATCAAACTTTTATACTGACCAAGATAATAGAGCGACTCCTCTATTTTCAAGTTGACTTCCAGCAATATCTTTTTATCGGGATTAAAATTTTTCACCTTTTTATATGCCTTGAGTGCCAGGTCATATTTACCTGAATTAAAATATGCATCACCAATCTTTTTAATAGCCTCCATTTTATAAGATGATTCTGGATATTTTTCTTGTAAATGCTCCCAGTATTCAATTGCATTACTATACTGTCCCTGTCTAAATTTTGTCTCACCCAACAGGTAGAGAACCTGTTCCCGGTATCGTGAGGCAGGATACAATTCAAAATGCTGGCGTAGATACTTCTCAGCACTTTCCCATTCGTTTTTTAAGAATTCTTTATACCCTTTATCAAAGAGCAATGAGTCAGAAAGATTATTTGTTTGTTGTAAAAAGACCAGAACAAAAAGAATGCTACTCAAGTGGCACTTCAGAAACATAGATTTTTATTATTCTGTTATTAGATGTATCATAGACAAAGAGAATTTGATAACCAGCATAGATTGGGTCATTAAAAATATGGGCGAAATATCTGAGCACCAGAAAATTATTCTCCTCATCAAGCCAGGTAAATTTATATTGATAGACCAGCGTCTCTTTAACAGGAAAATGTTGCATTGTCATCAAAGGAAGCAGGTCAAGATTATTCTCAATCTCCCGGCGATACTTATTCACAAGCTTCTCATATTGTCCGGGTTGGGGCATATATTTGAGGGTTCCACGATAGGTTCCTTTTTCTACAAGTTCAAAATTATTATGCCTCATTTGATACCAGATATCTTTGTGGCACCAGCAAAATAATAGAAAACTAAGTATGACAACAATCTTATGAGATTCAACCCAAATCTTCATTCTGCCCTTGGATGGGTTCGTTTGTAAATATCTTTTAAACGTTTGACTGTCAGATGGGTGTAAATCTGGACCGTAGAAAGGGAGGCATGTCCGAGTAATTCTTGAACCGCTCTTAAATCTGCACCATTTTCAAGAAGGTGTGTAGCAAAGGTATGGCGTAGCACATGGGGATTAGTTCCTGATGCACTGGCTAATCTTATCAAATATTTGTGCACAATTCGCTGTAATGAACGGGTTGTCAAACGACCGCCACGATAATTAAGAAAAAGTGCAGGAGGATTACTTGACTTTATCTGCTGACTCCTTTCAGTAAGATATTTTATTATTGCCTGACGGGCGAGCCTGCCCAGAGGAACTATCCGTTCTTTTCTGCCCTTGCCCCTCACCCTCACCTCTTCCCTGTTAAAATCAATATCCTCAAGGTTCAACCCCACAAGTTCACTTGCCCTTAAACCACAGGAATATAACAACTCCATTATTGCACGGTCGCGGACATTGGCTATATCAAAAGCCTGCCTTATCTGCTCATAGGAAAGAAATCCCGGTAAATGTTTTTTTTGTTTGGGTGTTCTGATGCCGATTATGGGATTCTTGTCAATTAATCCGAGCCGTTTCAGGATTTTAAAAAATGTTTTGAGCGCGGAAAGCTTTCTTGCCGCACTACGGGCATCAAGACCATACTTCATCAAAAAACTGATATACTGAGAAACACTATTTTTATCAAACATCTGTGTGCCCTGCTCCTTGAGATATTCAAAAAAATGTTCAAGGTCACTTTGATAATTTCTCAGTGTATGGGAAGAATAATTTTTTTCTTTTTTTAGATAGACAATAAAATCACCAATCTTATTAGCAAGATATTCTGTTTCCATAATTCCGTATAATTTTAATTTATTTTTTCTCAATGTCAATCCTTTTGTAAACTGAAAAATCCGCCTAACTCACGCCATTGGAAAAAGCCGCTTGTTCGTGCAATTGTAGTTGCCTGATTTATCAGGCATTATACCTTCCCTCCCCCAATTGTAGTTGCCTGATTTATCAGGCATCATATCAGAAGTTGGTAAAACGCAGGTCTACGGTAATAGGCAGAGCAGTTAGTATGGTTATAGGTTATACAGTGTGGAAGCTGGTGTGGTTAAAAGAAATGGGTAAAAGGCTATGGCAACGATGCCTGTTTCGGTCAAGGGCATGGTTATTTGTGTATATGACCTAACCTCTTGACGATTGACGAAACGGGTATCGTAACCGTATAACGAAGGACGATTAACAGCATGATTTATGGTCAGGAAAAGAATACAAGACCAAAAAATTTTCAACAAAAATAAAAAGCCTCATAAATGAGGCAACTACTATAATATTAAAAATATCAAACAGGGAATAAAAGTGAAGAGGATTCAGTATTTGGCAATATTGACAAACAATAAATATTCTTTATAATTAAAATAAAGACAATAACTAATGCACGAGCGTTTGTTAGATATCGCAAAAAAGACACCTGCAACCCGTGACCGATATGTAGATTTTTTACGGGCATTCAGTATCCTGGTTGTAGTAATTGGGCATTGGTTGAGTGCAGTGGTTTTGCGAACTGAACATGGAATAAAGGTCTACAATGCAGTAGGAATGATTTCTGGATTATGGATAATCACCTGGCTACTTCAAATTATGCCACTATTCTTTTTTGTTGGTGGTTTTTCAAATGCGCGAACCTTAAATGTAATAAAAAGTAGGGGCGAACCACTAAGTATGTTCTATAAAAAACGCGCAATACGATTGCTCAAACCCACAATTTTTTTCTTGCTCATCTGGATTATTATCATCGTCCTTATGGTCTCTTTTTTACCTGACTGGAGAAAATATCAAATTGCAATCATTGCCACAATAGGGCCATTATGGTTTCTTGGTGTATATCTTTTTGTAACAATCATTGCGCCATTTATGCTCACATTACACAAGATTTATAAAATATTAATCCCTTTGGTTCTGTTAATTTTTACTGCGCTTGTAGATATTGTCCGTTTCCAATTTAAGATTTCAGGAATTGCCTGGCTCAATGTTTGCTTTGTCTGGCTCTTTGTGCACCAGCTCGGGTTCTTCTACGAAGATGGAACACTCGTTTATATAAAGAAATGGCAAAAATTTTTAATTGCATTGAGCGGGCTAACAGGACTTATTATTCTAACCAATATCGGCATTTATCCAAAAAGTATGATTGGTACTGGATTTGAAAAAATTTCCAATATGAACCCACCAACTATGTGTATCATTATGCTTTCTTTATGGCTCATTGGGCTGGCAATGCTATTAAGAGAAAATATAAATAAATGGCTCAATCAAGTAACTCCCTGGATTTTGGTCATCCTTGCCAATAGAACAATTATGACCCTTTACCTCTGGCACCTGACCGCCTATCTGCTTGCATTTTTACTACTCTACCAGATTGGACTTGGACATCACACCACAGACAATATCGTAATCTGGTGGTTAGAAAGGCCAGTATGGGTTGTAGTACCCGGTATTGTTCTTTTATTCTTTCTTAAAGCATTCGCTCGGTTTGAACAATCAGGAATTAAACAGGAGGAAAGATGAACTCCCTTTATGATGCATTCTTAGAATCAGTAAAAAAACATAATAATCTATGCGCGCTTGGTTATTTTAAAGATAATCAGTACCATAAAATCACTTACCAGGAACTGAGTGATGCAGTAGATTCAGTAAGTACCTGGCTAAAGAGCGCCGGTGTAAAAGAGGGAGACCGCATCGGAATAATTTCATATAACCGTCCAGAATGGGCAATGGCTGACCTTGCCATTCTAAAACTTGGTGCCATTGTTGTTCCAATGTACCATATGCCTGAGCACTTTTTACCCATTCAACAGGTTGAATATATCCTTAAAGACGCCCAGATAAAAATTCTTTTTGTAGAAAATTTCCAACTTTACCAGCATATTAAAAATATCAAAGATAAAGTATCAGGCCTTGAGGCAATAATTATTTTTGATTCTTCTGGAGCGGAAAAAGATGATTTTATTGAATTTGAACATATGAAGAAAACACCCAGCGAGCATATTGAATATAAAAGCATCTCACCAGATTCAATCGCAACAATTGTTTATACATCAGGCACAACTGGTGAACCAAAGGGCGTAATGCTCTCGCACGGTAATATTCTTTCCAATGCAATAACCGCAGCAAAACGGTTCCATTTTACGTCTAAAGATGTAGTTATCTCCTATTTACCACTTGCCCATATGTTTGAAAGGACCTGCAATTACTACACAGTCTTATTCAATGGCGGAACAATCGGCTATGCACAAAACCTCTCAACAGCAGCACAGGATGCTGAAACGATTAAACCAACTGTTGTGCTGGCAACACCAAGAGTAATAGAAAAGGTTTATGAGAAAGCACTACAAAAAGTTGAAGCACGCTCACCATTAATGCGTTTACTTGTGTATAGCGCAATAAAAAATTTGAATGAGCGTGCTAATCTAAAATACAAAAAAAAGTCTGTCCCGCTGTGGCTCAATATCAAATGTGCAATTCTTGATTGGCTCGTCGGAGCAAAATTCAGAAAGATAGGTGGCGGAAGAATCCGCGCCATTGTTGTCGGTGGAGCACCATTAAATCGCCAGATTGCAAAGATTGTTTATGTGCTTGGTTTTAATATTGTTGAAGGATATGGATTAACCGAAACCTCACCCTGTGTTTGTTGTTGCACAGTAGAGGACAATAGATTGGGAACAGTGGGACAACCATTTGAGAATGTTGAAATAAAAATTGCTGATGACAATGAAATTCTCGTGCGTGGTCCAAATGTAATGAAAGGTTATTATAATAAACCTGAAGAAACAGCAAAGGTAATAGATAGCGAAGGCTGGTTTCATACTGGTGATGAAGGCAAGTTTGATGATGATGGGAATCTAATAATCATTGGCAGAAAAAAAGAAATTATT
>JBBILZ010000063.1:0-12733 GCA_037444665.1 Caldifarciminota bacterium | reverse complement strand
CTCAAGGGTGGTTTGGTTGTAACCAATAATGCCCTGCCATTGGTAATCGGTGCTGCATTAGGGTCATAATTGTTATCAAAGACATATTGCAATCCACGGGTTTCTGTTTCATCTTCAATACCGATGGTATTTTCTGCAGGGTTTGCTACGGTGTTATAATAAAATAGAATTTCACCATCATTGGTTGGTGTGGGATAATATTGGGGGTCGCATAATACAATTTGAAATGTCTCTCGTGAATTGGGATTGCCGTAATGGGAACATTCTTTGAATTCTACAATCCAGCGGTGATTTGTTATGTCATTATAATAATAGATATCACCAAAGCCCGTTGGTTCTGGCCTGGGGTCAAGGTCATCCCAGAATGGAGCAATGAGCCTTTTTGGACCGCCAGATAAAGGTATTGATGTATTACTACCAAAACGATATGTTGAACCACCGAGTTCTACAAACCCATTTGAGCAGAGTCCAATGCTTGTGTAGGTTATTCCATAATAAGGAAAATTAAATGGAAGTTGGTAAGTGACCGTATCTGCATCTTCATCAGTGATTTCACTGACGATAATTCCTGGACCGGGCGGTGCAATTTCAAACCAATTGTATATTGGTGCATTTCCAGTCAAAGTGTCTGTATCATCATAAATGTAGTATCCATAAGGGTCTGGTCCAGTGGCTCCACTACCAGTGCCAGTCATCATTATTGAAAAGTTGTTGATAAAAGTATCACCGATTGCATCGGTTATAACAATTTCAAAGGGGACGGAATGGCTCTGTGCCCATGGTGAAGCAGAAAAGACAAAGGGATTCAACCCATTCTGTTCATTGCCCTGAGGAATATTGCCATACAGGGACAGACTATCATTAATGACAATAGAAGTATCTGTTGTTCTTAATATTGCATTTACACCAGGTGCAGGGTTCACACCGAGATTTTGTATTCTTGCCCAGAGGAGAATTGTTTCGCCTGGGTTGATAATGCCGTTATTATTCCCCAACGAGTCGTCTATTGAATTTCCAGCATAACTGAGAAATACATTGCCTGTTACTATTTGGGCGGTTCCTTCAAAGGGGTATAGATTTCTACCGGTTACAGTTATATCCATCACCCCGCTTAAAGCCGGTGTAAATATAAAGACCGCTTCGCCACCGGGATTGGTATATGCAGTTTGATAAATTAGCGTATCAAAATGTATGCAGATAAAAGCGGATTCTACCGGTGCTCCCTGGTATTGAACAAAGACATTCAATGTTTCTTCAATGCCCGCATATAAAATAGAATCGTACGAAACATTAATAATTTTTGGCTTTGCTGTCCAGATGTGCATAGCCGGGTCACCGAGTGTCGTGAAACCGCGATATTCAGTAGTGCTACCATATAAACTATACACATTTTGTCTTCCACCTTCGCAGGCTTCGCCAAATCTAAACTTTTTATCTTCAAATAATGTTTTAAAGAAACCCTTACATACAGCACTTCTCAGATAGGCTTGATGCGTTACTATTGTTGTGGTGGCAAAATATCCTGCACCACCACGGGGCGATGTCGGAGTTCCAGTTAATAGCCATTTTTCTGCAGTTGCTGGCGAGGAACCACTGCCGATTGTCTGACAGGTGAAAGATAATACAATAGGAAGTTTTGCACCATTCTGAGTATTATCAGGGTTAACATCAAATGGCGACCACCAGTTACCAACACCCTGACCACGATAGAGCACAAAACCTCTACCTGCATTGACTGAATTAATTACATTGTTTGAATTATTACCTGCTGCACGGGAGAGGGTATCAATAGTCTCATATTCATTTATCATCATTAAATTTCTGGCATAGCGTATATCGCTCCAGTAAATAGAATCGCTGTATGAATCATAGTCTTCTCTTACAATTAAACAGGCATTTGTAAGCCAATTACTTGTGGTATCTGGAGTTCTTTCATAGAGTAGCATTTTATTTACCACGGTCTGGGCTTCAGTGAGGCTGTGAACAGTTAAACGGCCTGAAAGGATGTCATTATAAATATCACCATTAATATCTGTATAACCATTATCACTGTAAGGACTGCTTGAGTACCAGGGGATATAGTTCGGTGCACCAACAAGTAAGATAAACTCAGGTCTTATCTGCCAGTTATTATAGGCATTAACAATATAATTTCTGATTGTGGTTGAATTCTGGCTGAGTTCTGAGGGCACACGGACAATCTTTGTGCGATAGCCCATCTTGTGCTTCCACTGGGCATAGGGCAGGATTGCATCGTAGAAATTATCATGGGTGATTATTAAATATCTTGCACCAGTCTCCTGGGCAAAACAAATGGTGAGTAGAGTAAATAAAAATAAAAGTTTTTTCATAAACTCCTTTTTCTATAGTATAATCAAAATTGGACTTAAGTCAAGACTACCAAAATAGATTGTTTCAAGATGCGATATCTACCTAAAAAGATCGTTTATCATTATACGGTTTCGCTGCCCGTACTCTCACAGGGGTTAGCAAGGGGAATCAGGGGTAATAAGGGGGAATAAAGGGATAGGGGGATATGTGGATTTGAAGTTGTGTGGTTGCGTGGATGTGAAGATGGGGAGATATGAGATAGTAAGTAGTAAGTAGTATGTAGTATGTAGTAGGTAGCGTAGAGTTTCAACTGGACGAGAAATTTTCAGATTTCTAATCTACGCCCGATAAATCGGGCAACTACAGTTATGGAGATAAATGTGGTGGGGTTCTACTTAAGTTTGACCACCTTTTGAATTAAAATCCCTTCAGGACAATTTAATCTTACAAAATAAACCCCGGCAGGAAGTCTGCGGCCTGAATCGTCTGTTCCGTTCCACTCCACAGAAGTAAGAAGCAGGAAGTGAGCAGTAGGAAGTAAAAAGGATTTAATCAGTCTGCCAGTCACATCGTAGATCATTAGCGAAATTTGGGATTTCCCCTCACCCCAACCCTCTCCCCAATGGGGAAAGGAAAAAGGAGAGGGGACAATTTGGGAATTGGGATTTATTTGGGATTTGGTCCGCCATGCATCGTGGCGGATTGGGATTTGGAATTTAATGCTTGTAGCACTCTTGAATGGATTCGGAGAGATACTCAGTATTGCAAATTTATCCTTGACTTTTATTTCTCCAATATTTTGAGAGCCAGTCCATTCAATAACCTTGCAATAAATATCATACCAGTTTGCTGGCATCCTTGTATCGGACCACACAATATAGATACGGTCATTGACTGAAAAGCAACTTACATAAATCTGGTCGCTGTTTGTTGTGTCATTATCAACCCTGAAATTATTGTCTATTCTATTACCCAGTGAGTCAAAAAATTGTCCATAAAGGTCATAATTATTGTTGCGCGCTTCGTCCCAGACAACAAAAAATTTGCCATCATTGTGAGAAACAACGGCATAGAAATTTTTAGGAGAAATTGTATCATCGCTGATTATAAAATTGTTGCCAATTTTTTGCAGGTTATTATTTAAAAACTGTCCGATGATTTTTTCCTCGCCCCAGATAAATAAGTATCGGTCAATACCTTTAGCACCATTGACAAAATTGTAATATGGTGCCGGTTCATCATTCAGGATTATTGGTGTAGAAATTGGATTACCTTCATAATCAAATTCCTGAATTGCGCAGGCAATCGTGTCTATACTACAGATTAAGGGAACAATGAATCTGTTATTCTCTTCATCAACTGCTGTCCACCCATAATTAAATGCGAAGGAATCAACATAAGGATTGAATTGATTTCCATAAGGTAAACCATTATTATCAAGCAAGCGTCCATAAGTCCTTTCTTTTGCTCCATCATTCTCATTCCAGATGATTACAAAATGGCCATTAGAAAGGGTAGTAATTTTAGGAAATGATAAATTATAATTGCCTTGCGACATACTGACCTGGAGGTTTGAGCCAATGGAATTACCATTGTAGTCAAAACGCTGGGCATATATTTGATGATTTGAGTCTATTTCAGTGCATGCCCAGGCAGTGAGGTAGATGTTTGAGTTTATTCCTATTGCCGAATACGAGGCATTGGCATAAGTGTTGTTCTTAAATTCAGAACATAGGGGGTTGCCACTGGCATCATATCTTCTGCCATACTGGTTTGGGACAAAATAATATTCTGGATACCTCCGAGAATCTTCCCAGACAATAAAAAAATTTCCACTGGAATCAGCAGCAACCGACGGTAAGAATTGGGGCTCACCACCTTTATCATCGCTAATTGCATAATTAGTGCCTATAAGATTGCCATCAAAGGAAACCTTCTGGCACATAATGTGACACATAATTCCTACAATTCTCCATGACCAGGTGATTATAAAATAGTTCATAGTAGCATCAATCTTAGGTAGGGTATTGCTTCTACCAATCTGTTCACTGATTCTTATATTATTACCAATCAATTCACCATTATTTTTAACACGCTGGAGATGAATCGTACTTATACCATTCTGGAATACTACATACCATATTGAATCCCTTATTGCTATGCTCTGTCGCTGTGAAGAGTCAAGGGCGACATCATCAAGTTTAATAATACTGGTAATTGGTGTAAGAGTAGAATCAAAGATTTGACAATTAACATCACTTTGCCCCTGGACAAATGCATTCCAGGAAACAAACAACCTATTTTGATAGTCAAATTTTAGTTTTGGATAATTTTCGCTGATATTTGTTGTATCGTTTATTAGTTTGAAGTTTTCACCAATTCTATCTCCCAGTGAGTCAAATCTCTGTGCCCAGATATCACTATTATAGGTCCAGGCAATGATAAATTCGCCATTATTCTTTACCGCTACATCAGGGATTGTGCCATAGTTCAGTGTGGAGTCCGAAACTAAAAAATTCGTGCCTATAGGGTTACCCTCTCTATTATAAATCTGCCCATAAATCCTGTATTCATCGTTTTTGAACCAGGTGACTACAAACCTTCCTTCATTTGTCATCCTAATCGCCGGGTATGAACAATTAGAACTTGTATTCACAATAAATGAGGGTCCTAAGGGTACGCCATATTTATTGAATCTTCGTGCAATTACATTTCCCTGTTGAATATATGTGATGGTGAAATTACCCGTTGAATCAGAATCAACTGCTGGCATATTCATACAGCCATGGGTTGTATCTTCATTCAGTCGCCAGTTACTGCCAATTGTATCTCCATCAGCATTTAGAAGTGAACCAAAGACTTTCGTGCCAAAAGCAGGTGGCCGTAAATCATACCAGATAACGACACCACCAGAATCATATGTTGCAATCGCTGGATACAGTTGTGGTGCATTGCCTGGATAATCCTCACTATTTACCTGAAAATCAGGGATGATTGCCTGTGCTACAAAAAAGAGAATGATTACCATATTTCCTTTTTTATAATTAAATTATATTTGTAAAAATTTAAATGTCAATAGAATGGTTAATAATATTTCAGTTATGCAGAGCAGATGCTACAACATTGCATTTACAAATTTAATGGTGTTCAGAAATACTACAAAGTTTTCAAAAGAGAAATTAATAAAACTATGCCAAACATTATCATTGCTGGTGCAAACATAATTTTTAAAGCACCTTTTAAATCTTTAGAAAAATATTCACAGGTTACAATAATGCAGGGATGAACTGGCGAGATTACATAGCCAAAAAAGATACTTGTATAGATCAGGGCAAAATCAAAAAGGGTTGGATTATTGGAAATTAAAAAAATTGGAAAGATGATAGAAGAAGGCAATAATACCCTGCCCGTGCCTGCGCCAAGGATAAATCCACCAATAATGCACAGAACCAGTGGTGGAATTGGAACTGCAGCAATGATTCTATCCACCCCTGAGATCTTGAAAATATTTAAAAAGAAGAAGATCCCGAGCAGGATAAGAGAAAATTTATAAGGTTTCATCTTGTTGAAAACATCTATTAAGTTGATGCGTGTAGGGCTAAAAATAAGAGAAAGCATAAAGCCAGTCATCACACCGATAAGTGTGCCTGTCTCTTTAATCGGAAATATACCAGTAAGTCTGAAAATAAAATCAATAATCGGTGCAATCAGAATAATGAAAAGGGGGATAAGGAGGTTTTTTATTGAAAAAGTGTCTCTGTATTCAATTTTGCCCTGGACTTTGCTGAGCATAAATATCTGTCCCAAAATTGTTGCAATTATCAGGGTCGGGAACAGGTGGGCTATTGCTCCATATAGATTCAATCCTGCAATTTTGGTAGTAGCAATCAAGTCTGAACTCAATGGATAGATAAGAATTAGAAGATGGCGATACCATATATTTATTGCTACTTTCAGGTCATCATTTATCCCTTCACCGCTCTTTTCCATAATCGGAGCAGAAAACAGGGCACCACCTGGCATTGGTAAGAGACCCATAATCGCCGGAGAAATAGCCATAATTCCTTTTCTGCCAATACGCAGATTTTGCACAATATTGTCCATCTGTCCACTATCACGCATTACCCCACCAATCATAGGAATGAAAAATACAACAAACATAAGGAGCACAACACTCATATCAGCAATTGTGTCAAGAAAGGTCTTAAGGATATTTAGTGGTGGAATTGTGAACAATCCGAGGATTATCGCACCGCAAAAAAGTGCTAATGGTAAATTTTTTTGTCCAATGCTGACAATTACTATAAATGCGAGAACAAATCCGATGATTATCAAGCCCATATCTTTTTATGCGATTTTAAGCCGTGCCCGGTAAATGTTGAAACAATCAATTCTTTTTTATTTGCTATATTTAGATATTTTTTTACACCTGCTACGCATGCTCCTGAGGTGGGCTCAATATAGATTCCCATTTGATAGATTTGTTTCAGTGCCTTGATAATTTCTGAATCAGAAACAGTAATTATTGTTCCATTTGTTTTTCTAATAATTTCAATTATCTGTTTTGCCCTGGGTGGTCTGCCAATGGCAATGCCTTCAGCAATCGTCGGTTTTACAGGAGGATTTATAAATCTGCCAAATTTTTTATTCAACATAAAAAATAGTGGCGCGCAATTCTTTGCTTGGACACCAATAAACTTAGGAATCTTTTTAATAATTTTTTGTTTGAAAAGTTCGTCAAATCCAATATATGCGCCAAGCAAGAGGCTACCATTTCCGAGCGGAAGCACAACTGTATCAGGTTCTTTCCAGCCAAGTTGTTCACAAATCTCATAGGCAAATGTTTTTGTGCCATGAAAGAAAAAAGGGTTGTAATAGTGGCTTGCATAATAAATCTTTTCTGCCATTTTTAATGCTACCTGGGCAGTTTCATCCCTTGTGCCCTGAACAACAAAGAGTTTTGCACCATAATTTTTAATCTGTATGAGTTTTTCTTCGCTTGTGCGTTCAGGCACAAGGACAATACATTCAATTCCTGCGCGGGCACAATAAGCAGATACTGCACAACCTGCATTACCTGATGAATCAATCAATACTTTTTTTATACCCAATTCTTTTATTTTACTTACAAGAACTGAAGCACCACGGTCTTTGAAGGAACCAGTGGGAAATAGATTATCCTGCTTAAATAGAACTTTCTTACCAGAAAATTGCATTTCAACCAATGGTGTATATCCTTCATTCAGACTAACAATATTTTTATCATTTTGCACAGGTAACATTTCTCTGTAGCGCCACATTGTAAATGGTCTTTTTTTAAGTTTTTTAAATGAGAATTGTGCAGTAATATCTAAATCAAGAAAGCCACCACAGACACATCGCCAGATAGGTTTATTCAAATCATATTCTTTGTTGCAATCTCGGCAGATTAATGTAGACATAGTCTGTATTATATCTTAGAATGTGGTTTAGTCAATAAAAATCAGCAAATAGTAACCCACCTTATTACCAGTTTAAATAGACTTAAGAAGGTGATATGTGGGTCAATTTTTAAAATAGTATCTGTAGCCAAGAACCAGATTCAATTGATAACTTTCTGGACTACCTAATAAAAAGAAAGGACTTATCTTCAGCCTATTATTCATCCAGTAAAGAACTGGATTGACATAAAAACCTGCTTCAGAGATTCCAATGTGCACACTGGTCTCATTTATTTTACCCGTGCCAAAGCCAATGCCTAATTTGATAACGGGTGAGGGTAAATCTGCTGGCTTGTGCTTCAAAAACTCACCCTCAATAAATACAATATCGCGCGGTCCTAATCTAAAACCCAAACTTGGATATGATTCTATATCCCTGTAATCACCAGCTCCCTGTATTATATGCCCTGCACCGAGGTCAAGGCAAAAAAAGCGGTGATTTAGAATAAAATTCTCTGCCAGAGCATAATCTTCCCATTCTGGGATTTTGAAGCCCTTGATATTTATTCCGAATATTGTATTGTATGGATCCTGGTAAAATCCACTAAGGCTTATTCCTCCTGCGCTATAGGGGTAAACGCCACCGCAGATTTCAACATAAGAACCTTTCATATATCCGCCATCAATTTCTACATAAAAGATATTTTTTAGTGTATCTTTTGTTACTGTAGTATCAAGACTTGATTCAAGGACTGTTATACTTGCGAGAGCAACGGGAATTCTGTAAAAAATTTTGTATTGATGGGAAAGAGATGAAATACAGCGAATTATAAAATTGATGCCAACAAGTATAATGAACAATAAAAGAACTTTAAACTCTGCAGGTGTTAGCCAGTTAGAAGGTAATAACAGAAAAATAAGGCAGGGTAAAAAAAAGGCAAAACTTTTAACAAACGAGTCATTCGGGGCAGGATGTAAGATTGGTTTATAATGGCGTTCTCGTAAGAACAGGAATAATGTGCAGGCAGGGATTACAATTAGCAAGAACCATTGCATTAACTTTAGCCCATAGAGATATGTTCCACCCTCTTTTGTAAAATCTATAATAAATCTAAATGTAGCATGGAGCAGAAGATATGTATAACCAAGGCTTCCTGGCCTTTTTAGATATTTTTTAACATAAAATAAAGTTATGATTATCAATATCATCGCAATGATTTCATATATCTGGGAAGGATGGACAGGTAATGATGTTATTGATTCTGGTTGGATTTTGCCATTGTGAAGATGGAGATTATATGCTGGAGAGTTTTGTGCATAGGTAATTGACCAGGGAAGTTCACATATTTTGCCAAAGCAACATCCTCCAAACAGACAACCAATTCTCATCAGGGCAAACCCTGTGGGCAGGGCAAAGGCAAATAGATCAAAAAGGTCATCTTTAAATCCCATTATCCTGCGCCACATTTTTATTCCAAGCATTCCACCAATGAGCCAGCCTAAATAGACTTTTTCATGAATTATTGGAATGGTGTGTCTATTCAGGTTATGCAAAAGTTCATCAGTTGAGAGTGTTAATAATTTAGAGCCAATAATCGCAAATATTAAACCCCAGACCAGTATCACAAGCATTGGAGACAAGGGCAATCTTTTGCGATAGATTTCAAAGAATACAATGATAAGACCAGTATAGACCGCAATAAGATAGAATGTTGGGTATACATATATAAATTTTGCTGGAGCAATGCAAAATATGGTTTCCATATTATAATTTTAAATAAATTATTTTTATTGTCAAGTCCTGATTTTTCTTGACATCCATTGTCCTATGGTTATAATCATTTTAATTATGGATTTCCAAAATTTTGATGAAAGATTTATGCAGGAGGCATTGAGCCTGGCAACCAAGGGTTGGTCAAGGACCAGTATCAATCCACTGGTCGGTGCTGTGGTTGTGAAAAATAATCAGATTATAGGCCGTGGTTTCCATCGGAAAATAGGCGAAGCACATGCTGAGGTTGTTGCACTTATAGAGGCAGGTTATAGAGCTCAAGGCTCAACACTTTTTGTGAACCTTGAACCATGCCCCTGTACTGGCAGAACTCCACCCTGTGTTGACGCAATTGTAAAAGCAAAGGTTAAAAGGGTCGTCATTGGTATGTATGACCCTAACCCTGCAGTAAATAGACAGGGCGTAAAATTTTTAATGGAGCACAGCATCAATGTTTCAGTGGGAATCTTAGAAAAACAGGCGCAGGAATTAAATCGGTTTTATACTAAACATATTACAACCAGAATGCCATATACTATTGTAAAGATAGCAGTTTCGCAGGATGGCAGGATAACAGGATTTCCGCAAAAATACATTACCAGCGAAAAATCCCTCAGGTTTGTCCACTCACTGAGAGGACAGGTTGATGCGGTATTAGTTGGTATTAATACAGTGCTCAAAGATGACCCTTATCTTACAGACCGTTTGGTAGGCAGACATAACCCGGCGCGTGTTGTCATTGACCCGCACTTAAAAATTCCTATGACGGCAAATTTTTTAAAGGAAGATGCACGCCGTATTATTATCACGAGCGAAAAGGAAAATATAAAGAAGATTCGCAGTTTACAGAATGCCGGTATTGAAATGGTTTTTCTGTGCGGAGATTATTATCAGATTAAAACTATCTTTGAACTACTCGGGCAGATGAATATCAGCTCTATTCTGGTTGAAGGTGGAGGCATTCTCGTTTCGCAACTTTTAACCAAAAAGATGTATGAAGAATTATACATTTTTGTTGCTCCACAATCAGTCAATACAGGAATAGATTTCTTGAAAGAGAATAACATAGACCTTACACAATTACAGGCAGTAGAGTTTGGGGAGGATAAATTATATGTTTACAGGAATAATTGAAGAAAAAGGTAAAATCTTAAAAATTTTAAAAGGAAGGGTTCAAAAGATTGATATCCAGTCTTCACTGGAAAATAAAATCGGCGATAGTATTGCAATCCAGGGTATTTGTCTTACAGTGACTGGTGTTTTTAAAAACGGATTTACAGTTGAAGCAATGGAACAGACAAAAGGAAGAACCACCCTTAATAAATGGAAATCAGGGGATAATGTTAATCTTGAGCGTGCCCTTAAATTGACCGACCGCATTGGCGGTCACATTGTTCTGGGACACATTGATGAAGTAGGCAGAGTAATACGCATCAAGGCAAATGAATATTATTTTCAAATTTCTGATGTAAATAAAAAATATTTAATACCCAGGGGTTCAATTGCAATTGATGGTGTGAGTCTTACTATTGGACATATATCGCATAATATCTTTTCTGTATTTTTAATTCCGCAAACCTTGCAACATACGACACTCGGTAATCTTAAAACTGGTTCATTCGTGAATATTGAATATGACTATCTGGTAAAAATATTAAGCCAATCTTGATGTAAATTTAAAAGAATTGGTTATTGACTTTTGCCTGCATTTGTGGATAATTATACATACGACCTAAAGGAGGTCATAATGAATATATATGTGGGAAATCTCTCACGAGATGTCACAGATGAAGACCTACGCAAAACATTTGAGGCTTTTGGGCAGGTTCTATCTGCGGTGGTCATCAAGGATAAGTTTACCGGCGAATCACGGGGATTCGGATTTGTAGAAATGCCCAGTAATAATGAAGCGAAGGCAGCAATACAGGGGTTAAATGGTTCGGTTTTAAAGGGTAGACCAATGAATATAAATGAAGCACGCCCCAGAGTTGATAAAGGTAGAAGACCAATGAGGGGAAAGAGACCGAGAAATTATTGATTTTTTAAAATAAAAAATAAAAAGCAGTAAGTCATAGTTGTTCATTCAGGAATTCTGTTATAGAAAATTAGTCTTGCAAAAACATTGACTGTATTCTGTTAGTGTATATAATAAAATAATGAAGCACAGACCGAAGTATAGTATTGTTTATTATGGTATACCCATTATCCTCAATATAATTCTTTACGCACACGGCCTTACAGGCGATTTTATCTGGGATGACCGCTCGCTGATTCTACAAAATCCCCTTGTTCAGAATTCCGAAAACATATTGGAAATTTTCGGACAGTCATTGAAAATATTTGGTGAAGATTATGGTTATTATCGTCCCTTATCCATTATATCTTTTGCCTTTGATTATTTGCTCTGGCAAAAGAATGCCTTTGGTTTCCATCTAACAAACTTTATACTTCATCTTCTTGTGATTGTCTGCCTTGTTTATTTTTGTCATCAACTATTTGGTTTTACGCAGGCAATTTTAATTTCCATTTTATTTGCTACATTTGCAGTTCATGTTGAAAATGTTGTCTTTATCAGCGGCAGAATGGATATTCTAACAACACTATTTATACTATTAAGTCTTATAATATATTTTTTTGTAGAGAAGCTCCCATTATTATTACGATTGTTGTTATGTTATGTTTTCGCGTTGCTGGCACTACTGTCTAAGGAAGTTGCATTTGTATTGGTTTTAATATTTGTTTTGGTTGTTATTGCAAAAATTCCGCGTAAACAATGGAAAGTACACTTTTTGAACGGGTTATTGTTTATTGGTGGTTCTGTTATCAGCTATATAATTATGCGGGCGGTATTGCTTGAGAAACTGATTCCTGAATCTCCGGTAGTAACCACACCTTTTTTGATTCGGATTATAAATATACCACGATTAATTATTTTTTATTTACAACTTCTATTTTTTCCTTTTAATCTAAATGCACGCCATTATGAATTTGTTATGAGTAGTGGACAATTCTTTAACCTGATTACCTCTTTTGTTGTTTTAGCCATAATAATTTTTATTATTGTACGGGTAGCAAAGGCATGGCAAATTAAGTTTGGTGGTCTCTGGTTTTGTATTGGATTGTTGCCGGTAATAAATATCTTTCCATTATCAGGAGTACCCGTTGCGGAAAGGTTTTTGTATTTTCCTTCTATTGGATTGGCGATATTACT
>JBBILZ010000062.1:0-12874 GCA_037444665.1 Caldifarciminota bacterium | reverse complement strand
GCAATTGATGCAGTGATTATTGACCGAAGTATTGGTGATTCTTTACATTATGTGACGATTGACACGGTTGTTATTGATACGGTAATGTATTTCAATGATGCAGATTCTGTGCTCCAGCCTAACAGCATAGTATTTTACCGGCTAAATTCATTGAACGGTAAGGCAGTAGAGACATTCAAAGAAGTCAAAGTTGAAATTCCACCTGCCCAGATTTTTCACAAACCAGATACTGAATTTATTTCAATTACCAATGATACCCTTTATATCAGTTTTGCCCGGCTGTCCGGTTTTGATACCACAGATATCGCAATCTATAAGGGTGCACCAAAATCCATAGATAGTCTTATCAATTATTTAACCAATCCTCTGTATGATACTACAATTGCAGATACAATTCTCAATATCAGTAATGCGGATTCATTATTTCCGGTAGATACCATCCCTTATACAATTAAAATCAGTTCTTCACGGATTGCATTACTTGATTATATCACTGATACCTCTACTGGATTCCGTGCCTTTATTAGACAACAGAAATAAATATGCCTGGTGTAGAACTTGATGTCCTCTTAGAAGAACTGGTCTTAAAAGAAGGTTCTGATTTGCATCTCCGGGTTGGTGAGCCACCAGTATATCGGGTAGCAGGTGAATTAGAACGTGCTGAATGTCCACCGATAACCAGAGAAGATATGGAAAGTTTGATATATGGTCTGATGAAACCAGCACAGCGTCAGATATTTGATGCCAATCTTGAATTTGATATGGCTTATGAAATTTCTGGTGTAGCACGATTCAGAGTGAATATCTTTAAGCAGATGGGAAATATCGGTGTGGTGTTAAGGATTATTCCTTTGAAGATAAAGACGATTGATGAGTGGGGATTTCCTTCAGTGCTTAAAAAGATTGCCGAGTTACCTAGAGGACTTGTTCTTGTTACCGGTCCAACAGGCAGTGGTAAATCAACTACCCTTGCGGCAATGATTGAACATATAAATCAGCATTTTCGTAAACATATTATTACAATTGAAGACCCTATAGAATTTTTGCATCGCGACCGGCTATCAATCATTGAACAAAGAGAGATTGGTATTGATACTACATCTTATGCTGAAGCATTGAGGCGAGCAATAAGACAGAATCCCGATATTATTCTGGTCGGTGAGATGCGCGACCTTGAGACTATGACCCAGACCATTACTGCGGCAGAGACCGGGCATCTGGTATTTTCAACCCTGCATACAATTGATGCGGTTCAAACCATAGACCGCATCATTGATGTTTTTCCACCTGCCCAGCAACAACAGATTCGTCTCCAGTTATCCACAACACTCCAGGCAGTAATTACAGAAACCCTGGTGCGAAAAAAGGAGGGCGGTGGCCGTGTTGCTGCATTTGAAATAATGGTATGCACACCTGCGATCAGAAGTGCAATTCGTGAAGCAAAAACACCGCAAATTTACTCAGCAATTCAAACTGGTTCACGACTCGGTATGATACAGATGGACCAGTATCTTAGAAACCTTTTGAACCAGGGAGTCATTGATTATGAAGAGGCACTTGCCCACTGCACAAATCCTGATGAATTTGAAAGGCGGGTATCAGCATGACAAAACTTAATGACCTTTTGCACACACAGGTGCAAAGCAGGGCATCAGATTTAATATTAAAGGTCGGTTCACCACCGATATTGAGGATTAATGGTGATTTGACCACCCTTGAAATTCCACCCCTTAATGCTATTGATATTGAGTCTGGTCTCGTAGAGATGCTTAAAAAAGAGCAGATTGAGGATTATAAAAAGCATAGCGAACTTGATGTGTCCTATGATATGGCAGGTGTTGCGCGATTCCGTGTGAACATTTTTAAACAGCGAGGTAATATTGGTGCTGTATTCAGATTGATTCCAGAAAAGATTCCCACAGTTGACGAACTCGGTTTCCCGCAAGTTTTGGAAGAACTGGCAATGCGTCCCAGAGGCTTGATTGTAGTAACCGGTCCTTCAGGTTGTGGTAAATCAACGACCCAGGCAGCATTGATTGATTACCGGAACACAAATGATAATTGTCACATTGTTACAGTTGAGGACCCAATTGAATTTATTCATAAGAACAAAAAGGCATTAGTAACCCAGCGTGAGATCGGCCGTGATACTCATTCTTTTGCCAATGCATTAAAATTCGTATTGCGACAGGACCCGGATGTAATCCTGGTTGGTGAAATGAGGGACCTTGAAACAATCTCGCTTGCAATTACTGCCGCTGAGACCGGCCATCTTGTCATAACAACATTGCATACCGCAGATTCTATATCTACCATTGATAGAATCATTGATGTTTTCCCTCCCCATCAACAAAACCAGATTAGAATGCAGTTATCATTAAACCTCTTATGTATCTTTGCCCAGAATTTAATAAAAAGGGCAGACAATAAGGGTCGGGTTGCTGCTTATGAATTATTGATTGCTACGAGCAGTGTGCGGAATTTAATCCGTGAGGCAAAGACCCATCAGTTGTTATCTATTTTGCAAACTTCACAACAACAGGGGATGATAACCTTTGATGCCTGTCTGGCAAATTATGTAAAGAAAAAGATTGTTGATATTAAAGATGCAGAGGCAAAGGCATTGAATCCTGATACATTCCACAAGGAGATTGAACTTTTAACACAGGGTAAATAGTGCTCAAAAAACAATTTTTGAAACTGGATAGTCCAGTCCAGTATATAAAAGGCATTGGACCCAAAAGGGCATTATATTTTAAAAGGCTAAATATTGAAAATGTAAAAGACCTTCTCTATTTAATACCGCACCGCTACCTGGATTATTCTACTGTATTAAAGATTAAGGATTTGAAAATAAATGATGAAGCGACCATTATTGGCAGGGTTCATCTAATTGAAATAAAAAAGGCAATGCGTCGCGGTGAAATGGTAAATATTCTGCTTAAAGATGATACCGGTAGTATTGTGTTGAGGTGGTTCAATCGTCCTGACCTGAAAAATAAATTTAAACCCGGAGACTGGCTTGTGGTTTCAGGAAAAGTGAGTTTTTTTTATGGCAAGCAATTTATCAATCCGCTTTATGAAATTATCGGAGAAGATGATGCTGGTGCAGATAAGAGCAGTGGAACAATTATTCCTATTTATCCTCTGACTGAAGGACTGGGACTATGGGATATCAGGCGGGCAATGAATATTGCCGTGGAGTTATGCCTTGACGAGATTCAAGAAACAGTTCCCCAGTATTTACTTGATAAACACAATCTTCCTCCATTGAAAAAGGCAATCAGAGAACTGCATTTTCCGCAATCAGTTGACCAGGCAAAAATTGCCAGGCAGCGACTTGTATATAATGAGTTTTTCTTCTTTGAAATGGCACTGGCACGGAGAAAAACAATGGTAAAAAATCAGCAGGGAATTGCATTGAAGGAAATTGGTTCTTTGACAAATAAATTTGTTCAAACACTTAGATTTGAACTGACTGCGGGTCAGAAAAAGGTTATTGAAGAGATTGCTGCCGATATGTCAAAACCAAAGCCGATGAACCGTTTGATACAGGGTGATGTTGGTTCAGGAAAGACCGTGGTGGCGCTATATTCTCTGCTCATTGCGGTAGAGAATGGATATCAGGGTGTAATGATGGTTCCCACTGAAATTCTTGCCGAACAGCACTACCTCAATCATTATGAAATTTTGAATAGCCTTGGTGTTAAGACTGTATTATTAACAAGTAGTATCAAAGGTTCAAACCGTGAAGAGATTATTGCTCAGATTCAAAGCGGCGAGGCGAAAATTATTTTTGGCACGCATGCGCTCATTGAAGAAGATATAAACTTTAAAAATTTGGGTCTGGCAATTATTGATGAACAGCACCGATTCGGTGTGATGCAGAGGGCAGCACTCGTTAACAAGGGTATCAACCCACATTTTTTAGTTCTCTCTGCTACACCGATTCCACGCACCCTGGCACTTACACTTTATGGTGACTTAGATATTTCTACACTTACTGAAAAACCACCGGGTCGGGGTGAGATAATAACCAAACTCTATCTGGAGAATCAAAAGACCACTGTTTACAGATCTATCACAGATGAACTACAAAGGGGGCGCCAGGCGTTTGTCGTATGCCCGATCATTGAGAAGTCAGAGAAATTAGAACTTAAATCCGCAACTGAAGCCTATAACGAAATTTGCAAAGTCTTTCCTGATTTTCCGATTGGCTTAATTCATGGAAGGCTCGGCACACAGGAACGGATAAAGATAATGTCAGATTTTCGTAATGGTTCAATAAAGATTCTTGTGGCAACAACAGTGATTGAAGTTGGTGTTGATATACCTAATGCGACGATAATGCTCATACTACATCCAGAAAGATTTGGACTGGCACAATTGCATCAATTAAGGGGAAGGATTGGACGGGGAGCAGAAAAATCATATTGTTTTCTGTTGCTGAGTAAATTCGTTGCCCAGGAGACCTATGAGCGGATAAGTTTTTTTGAAAAAAACAATGATGGATTTGCCCTGGCAAAAAAAGATATGCAACTGAGGGGACCTGGAGAAATTCTCGGCAAGAGACAGCATGGACTACCCGATATAAAGATTGGTGATTTAGAATTGGACCAGGAAATTTTGCTATGGGCACGGGATGATGCCTTTGCCGTTGTCAACCAGGACCCGGAGATAAAACTTCCGGAGCACTATCCAATTAAACGATATTTTAGAGAATTTAGAGATAGAGAAGAATTATTAAGAATTGGATAAAAAGTTCTACTGATTCCTCTTCACTTTTCTGACTTATCGCCTGGCTTTTGCCAAAATAGAATGTTTCATAAATGAGGTAACTACAACATCCAGATGAAAATGGATTTTTTGGCAACCCCAATTGTAGTTGCCCGATTTATCGGGCAGAGATTAAATTTTCTAATCTACAAAAAACGCCTCATAAATGAGGCAACTACAAAAATTAAAAAAAATATAAACGAGAGTAAAAATGGAGAGGAAATCAAAAAGTTCTGCCCTTGACAATATAAAAGTTTTAGTTATACTTTACTATGATTAAGTCTATAATCAAGCGTGATGGCACAGTTGTTGATTTTCAGGCAGAAAAAATCTATCGTGCGATTGAAAAGGCTTTAAGGGCAACCAATGAGGATATTACACTGGCAAAAAAGATTGGGGATGAGGTTATTGCTGAACTTGAAAGAAAGTTTGGTAGTCTCAAACCGAATGTTGAGGATATCCAGGATATTGTAGAACAGACAATTATTAATAACAAAAAATTTAATACTGCTCGGGCATACATTATCTATCGTCAGCTAAGAACTGATCTACGTAACAAAAAAGTGGTGCTTGGTATCAAAGACCAATTAAAACTTTCCCTAAATAGTTTGCGCGTTTTGAGTGAAAGGTATCTGCAACGCGACAATAAAGGGAAGGTGATTGAAACGCCGAGCAATATGTTTCGCAGGGTCGCAAGGGCAATTGCCCAGGTTGATGCAAATTATAAGGAAGACATCAATAAGACTGAAGAAGAGTTTTACCAGATAATGGCGAATTTAGAATTTTTGCCAAATTCGCCAACACTGATGAATGCAGGATGTGAACTGGGGCAGTTGTCAGCCTGTTTTGTGCTACCCATAGATGATTCTTTACTCAGTATCTTTGAGACATTGAAGCATACTGCACTGATTCATCAATCTGGTGGAGGCACGGGTTTTTCTTTTTCCCGAATCCGTCCCCAGGGTGATATGGTAAGGTCCACAATGGGCATTGCCTCTGGTCCACTTTCGTTTATGAAGATATATGATTGCGCAACCGAGGTGATAAAACAGGGCGGTAAGCGACGAGGTGCAAATATGGGTATACTCACTGTGGAACATCCTGATATTGTGGATTTTATACGGGCAAAGGAAAAAGAAGGGGAGCTAACCAATTTTAATATTTCTGTTGCAGTGACTGACGATTTTATTAATCGGGCAATAAATAACCAGGGTTATGACCTCATAAATCCGCGCGACCGAAAACCAGTAAAAAATCTTAATGCCCGCGATATTTTTGATATGATAATTTTGAATGCCTGGAAAACAGGCGAGCCCGGCATAATATTTATTGATGAAATAAACAGAAAGAATCCAACACCTGAACTGGGAAGGATTGAGAGCACAAATCCCTGTGGTGAAGTGCCATTATTACCATACGAATCCTGCAATCTTGGTTCAATAAATTTAGCAAAGATGTTTGTAGATAACAAATTCAGTTATGAAAAATTAAAATATACAATTCAGGTTGCTGTGCATTTTCTTGATAATGTGATTGATGCAAACAAATATCCTCTTTCTGATGTTGAAAAAATGACCAAGGGGAATCGCAAAATTGGTCTTGGTATAATGGGTTTTGCAGATTGTTTAATTAAGATGGGCATTCCCTATGATTCTGAGCCAGCATTAAATTTTGCTGATGAACTGGCAAGTTTTATACAGGCCGAGGCGCGTCAGGTATCCTGCAAACTCGGCGAAAAACGGGGTTCTTTTCCTAATATTGATAAATCAATCTTTAAAGGTTCATCTCCAATGAGGAATGCTACAGTTACATCTATTGCCCCCACGGGCACAATAAGTATGATTGCTGATACATCTTCGGGAATAGAACCGCTCTTCTCTGTGGGTTATCTGCGT
The DNA here is from genome assembly GCA_037444665.1 of Caldifarciminota bacterium. Lineage (GTDB taxonomy): Bacteria > Hydrothermota > Tepidihabitantia > SM23-42 > JAOAFX01 > JAOAFX01. The sequence goes on along the minus strand of JBBILZ010000062.1, from coordinate 6,203 downwards.
AATGTGCTTGATACAACGCTTGTTGTGCTTAATCCAATATTTGAGGAGATTGCACATAATCAGGGATTCTTTTCACCGGATTTGATTTCAGAAATTGTTCACGAGGGTTCGTTGAAAAGAATTAAAGGTATCCCGGATGATATAAAAAGGTTATTTCCCATTGCCCATGAAATAATGTCGGAGATACATATCAGAATGCAGGCGATCTTCCAGAAATATGTTGATAATGCAGTAAGCAAAACAATCAATCTTCCTGAAGATGCAACCCTTGAACAGACCCGTGCTGCCTTTCTTATGGCACACAAATTAAAATGCAAAGGAATTACAGTATACCGATACAGAAGTAGAAAAGAGCAGGTGCTGGAATTTGGAGATATTGAATATCAAAGGCGGTGTGGTAGTGGGGCGTGTGAGATATAAAGATTATAGAAGGCAATTGAAGGCAAGGGGGTAGTGAAAAAATGGATTGGATAAAAGCGAAGAGGTTATGTTCATTTACAGATGTGCCATATACAGGAAACCCTGCCTGGGTAATCATTGGTATGAAGCCATATGCAGATGAAAAGGTAATGATGAAACTTGCCCGTGAATTAAACCCAGTCTCTGATACTACATTTGTATTTCCAGGTGATGAAGAATCAGATATGCAATTGAGATTTTTTAGTGGTTCAGAAGAAATAAAATTTTCTGGTCATGGTGCAGTTGCCGCCTATTATGCAATTGAAGATGAAAATTTGATTTCCATCACCGAGCCTACGACTCTATTAAAGCAGAAAACAAAATCAGGCATTCAAGCTGTTGAGCTGCGTGTCACCGACAAAAGAATCCATCGCGTAACAATCTCTCTACCGCCACCCAGTGTTCTGAGCGCAAATTTAGAGATTAAGAGTGTAGCAAGGTTTTTGGGTATTTCGCCAGCAGACATTTCTGATACCGACTTACCATTGAGTATTGTTCAATCAGGCCACCCAGAGATTATTGTTCCAGTAAGGTCATTACCCCAATTATTAGATATCACGCCCAATTTTGTTCTGATGAAAAGTTATTGCGAACGGATGAAAATAACAGGTATCGTTGTTTTTACATCTGAAACCAATAACCCAGAAGCAAATGTGCATATACGCCATTTTGCACCGGCAGTGGGAATAAATGAAGACCCGACTTCAGGTGGTGCAGCAGTTGCAGTCGGGTATTATCTTGTAAAAAACAATATCATTCCCGCTGAGGAAACAACCCGCATTGTAGTAGAACAGGGTTATTCACTTCAGATGCCTGGCTTGGTTTATGTTCATGTTTATACATATAAAAAAGATATTCTCCGCGTCGCATTTGGTGGTCAGGCAGTATTGACATTTGAAGGCCGTATCCGTTTACCATAAATATTTTTTAATATTTACCCCCTGTATATTTTCTGCATCATAATATTTAACTAAATTTTGTAATAGGGAAGCCATTCTAAAAAATGGAATTAAATCAATGTAGTTGCCCAATTTCCCGAAGGGACTCTCGTTCCATCGGGACGGAGCATTGGGTTCTTTTTGGTGCTTGATAAATCAAGCAACTACAATTTTAGGGTGACTAAATTATTACTAAATTTTGATTTAACGAGATAAGATTTTTGTTGACTTTTATAGAATTTTAACTAAAATATTACGCAGGGAGGCTCAATGATTATGACAAAAACAATTGCTTTTTTTAATAATGGAAAAGAATTATATTTTAAGTGGCTGGCTCAATTGGACTGGACAAAAAAGATTGGTCTTTCTCTATTTTTTGCTGCCATCACAGGTATCTCTGCTCAGATTAGAATAACTCTTCCCTGGACACCTGTTCCTGTGACCGGCCAGGTCTTTGTAGTATTATTGAGTGGAACATTGCTCGGCAGTTCTTATGCGGGTCTCAGTATGATTTTCTATCTTGGCCTTGGTGCAATTGGTATCCCCTGTTTTGCTGGATTCCGCTCAGGATTAATATTGGGACCGACTCTCGGTTATCTTATGGGCTTTGTTCCCGCAGCGATCTTTGTTGGAGCCTTTGCATACCGATATCACCGTCTTGTTTCTCAGATTACAATTATGTTAATTGGTATATTAATAATCTATCTACTTGGTGCCCTTAATTTTGCGGTAGTGATGAAAACTGATTTTTTTGCCACATTAAAGATGGCGGTTTTGCCTTTTATTCCATTTGATATTGCCAAGGCAATTATTGCAGGATTTGTATCAAGGGCAGTGCTACCCGATGATAAACATTAGTAGAATAACGATTATATGCTTTATATTAAAAAGTTATTTGTCAAAAATTTTTTTAATAGGAGTATTGATTATGGCTCAAGATTGTAAGGCTGGAGAATACAGAGAATCAATCCATGCAGGCACCTGGTATCCGGGCAAAGAAAAGGATTTGAGTGAAACCATTAAAACTTATTTAAAGAATGCCCGCGCCAAGATTCCTGGAGAAATTTTTGGATTGGTCTCGCCGCATGCAGGTTATATGTATTCCGGACCATTTGCGGCATTTTCTTATCGGCTCCTGGAAGACCAAGAATTTGATGATGTGATAATAATTGGTCCGAGCCATCGTTATGGGTTTTATGGAGTTTCTGTAGATAAGATGGCAGGAAGAAAGACACCGCTGGGAAAAGTAGATTTTGATACTGAACTTGCGGAAAAAATAATTAAGGAGAATACGAAGTTAATAAAATATGACCCGATGGCTCATCTTGAGGAGCATTCAGTAGAAATCCAGGTTCCTTTTTTACAGGTAGTGGTAAGGAAATTAAAGATAGTTGAGATAGTAATGGGTGCACAGGATTATAATACCTGTAAAGCATTGGCTGATGCAATTGTAAATGCTACAAAAGGTAAAAAGATACTGGTGGTCGCAAGCTCGGACCTATCGCATTACCATAGTCAGGAAAGTGCAGAAAAACTTGATAATCTTGTTGCTGAAGCAATTGAAAAATTTGACCCTGAACTTTTATACAGAAGGCTTTCAACTGATAGTTGTGAAGCCTGTGGCGGAGGTCCAATAATAACAACAATGCTCATTGCAAAGAAGAATGGAGCGAACAGGGCAAAGGTCTTAATCTATGGTACAAGTGGAAATATTACTGGTGACTATTCACAGGTGGTTGGTTATCTTTCAGCAGTCTTTTATAAAGGAGATAGTGAAGAACATAGAGAAGTTGGAGTTGACCTTGGATTTACTGAGGATGAAAAACAATTTCTAAAAGATATCGCGAAGAAAACTATTGAAGCAGTGGTAACAAAAAAGAAACCGCCTACATTTAAAGACCTGCCAGAAAGGCTTAAACAACCCTATGGAGTTTTTGTCACGATTACCAAGCATGGAAATTTAAGGGGCTGTATTGGGCATATTATTGCAGACCAGCCGCTTTATATTTCCTGTAAAGAAATGGCAGAGGCAGCAGCGCTCCATGACCCGCGATTCAATCCAGTATCAGAAAAAGAATTACCAGAATTAGGGATAGAGATTTCGGTTTTGACACCGCTGGAAAAGGTCAGTGATTTTAAAGAAATTGTGATTGGCAGGGATGGTTTGCTCATAAGGCGTGGCTACCAGAGTGGATTACTTTTGCCCCAGGTAGCAGTTGATTATGGCTGGAATATAGAGGAATTTTTGGAACAAACCTGTATCAAAGCCGGTCTTCCAGAGAATGCTTATAAATTAGAGGGAACTGAAGTTTACAAATTTTCAGCACAGGTCTTTTGAAAGGAGATAAAAGATAAAAAGAATCAAAGATTCATTAAAAACATTTAGTAATATTGGTTTTGCTAATCTTGACCTGCATCGAGAAATCAGAAAAGGTTTTCCCGAGGTAATTTTTTGTGAAGGGAAGAACGAGAAACAGATTATTGCGTGCGCCCATCAAATTCTTACATTTAATAAAAAAGTGCTATTAACCAGGGTGAGTGTGCCAACTGCGAGATTATTAAAAAGAAAATTAAAATCCGGCAGGTATTTTCCTGAAGCAAAACTATACTACATCGGAACTATTAAAAATGGTTCGGGTCTGGTTGCAGTGATATCTGCGGGAACAGGTGATATACCTGTGGCTGAAGAGGCAGCAGTAACTGCGGAGATAATGGGAAGTAAAGTGAAAAGAATCTATGATGTAGGTGTTGCTGGTTTGCATAGATTGATGCATTACAGAGAAGAGATTCGCAAGGCACGAGTGCTTGTTGTGGTTGCTGGTATGGATGGTGTGCTCCCATCAGTAGTTGGTGGACTCTTTTCAGCACCGGTAATTGCTGTGCCAACAAGTATTGGCTATGGTGCCCATTTTAATGGTATTGCACCACTATTGACGATGCTCAATTCCTGTGCCCCTGGTGTGGCAGTTGTTAATATTGATAATGGGTTTGGCGCAGGTTATCTTGCTGCCTTGATCAATAGCCTATGATCTCCTTTGATAAAGTAACAAAAATTTATCAGAAAAACTGGATTGCCCTGGATAATGTTTCTTTTGAAATTCAAAAGGGTGAGTTTCTCTTTATTACCGGTCCTACAGGCGCAGGCAAAAGTACCATTTTGAAACTCATTTACAAAGAAGAGGAGCCAAGTAAGGGCACAATTAAGGTGCTGGACAATAATCTGCATTTTCTCAAGCGGAGTAAGATTCCAGAGTTTCGCAGAAAGATAGGTGTGATTTTTCAAGATTTCAAATTATTGCCTGACCGAACTGTGGAAGAAAATGTAGCATTTGCCCTTGAGGTCACTGATACCCCGCCGCGTGATTTGAAAAAAAAGGTTTTTGATATTCTCGCTTATGTGCGATTGAGCCACAAAAAATTCAACTATCCATATCAATTGTCTGGTGGTGAACAGCAAAAGATTGCTATTGCCCGTGCCCTGGTTAGGGACCCTTACATCCTCCTTGCGGATGAACCAACCGGAAATCTGGATTTAAAGAGTTCACAGGAAATATTAGAAATAATGCTGGATATAAATTATAAAGGAACCACTGTTTTAATGGCTTCCCACAATCAATTGCTTGTGAGAAAGACAAAGAAAAGAATTATTCATCTCCAGGATGGGAAGATAATTTCTGATAAATGAAAAGGTGTGAGTGATATGTCATTAAGGATAGGAATCAGGGAAGGTTTAAGAACCATTATTCGCAGCAGGTCATTATTTATCCTTTCACTCTTGGTCGCAGCAATCTCTTTTTATCTCTTGTCCATTTTTGCGCTGGTGACAGTGAATCTCTATAAAATGGCAAATTTGCTTGATGAGAAGATTGAAATTATTGTCTTTTTAGAAGAACGAGCAGATGTTCAATTACTGAAGAATAACATAACTAAGATAAATGGAATTAAGGAGATTATCTATGTTTCGGCAGAAGCAGCACTAAAACAACTTCAGGAAGAGGTGGCAGAGACAAAAGAAATAGTCGGAATATTCAAAGATAATCCGCTACCGGCATCTTTGCGCATTAAACTTGAACCAGGTTTTCGTAATATAAAAGGGCTTGAAGAAATAAGTCAGAAGATTTTGCTTTTGAAGGGTGTAAAAGATACAATCTATGGTGGTGAACTTGTTGAACAATTGAAAAGGATTACCCACATTATGCTTTTTTTTGATATCGGGTTATTATTAATTATTACCCTTTCTGTTATTTTTGTAATATTCCAGACGATTAAATTAACTATCTTTGCTCACGCAACAGAGATTGAAATAATGAAACTTGTGGGTGCCACAGACGCATTTATTACGATTCCATTTATTTTCCAGGGGTTGATTCAGGGAATACTGGGTGGTATTATTGCCTATATTCTTTTGACGATAACCGCGCGGATTGGTTCTTCGTTTTTTACCATTCCATATTTTCCGCGACTCTATTTCTTCTTGGGTAGTATATTATTCGGAATGATCTTTGGAATAATCGGTTCAAGCATTGCCCTGAGGAGATTTTTGAAGTGAATTTACTCATAGTAGTTTTGTTTCTCTTTACACAACTGAGTGAAAAACAGAAGGAACTGAATGAACTGAAGAGTCGTTTAACAGAGGTAAGGCAGGAAATAAAACAACTGGAAAAAGAAAAGTCTGGAGCACTTGCACGCATTGAAAAGATTGATGAGGCAATTAATCTTTCCACCGAATATATAGAAAGATTGACCAGTCAGGAATATGAAGAAAAAATTAGGGTAGAGGAATTGAATCGTGAGATTGCCCGACTT
>JBBILZ010000061.1:0-12930 GCA_037444665.1 Caldifarciminota bacterium | reverse complement strand
GGACCTCCATAGATTAGGATACTTTTAGCATCGGCCCTAAAATGTAGTTTGAATAGAGATATGATACGGTGTGAAACACCGATTAAGGGAGATCTATCCCATTCTTTGGGAAAAACTTACCTCTTACCGATTTACAATAGGTCATTTGGGTTATTTTAAAGAACTGGGGGACAGGGATTTGAACCCCGATCAGTTGGTCCAGAGCCAACCGTCCTGCCGTTAGACGATCCCCCAGATAATTATATTAGACTGCTCAACAGAGTATTATAACTAAAAAAAATTAATCGTCAACTACTAAAAAGAAATGATTCTATGTCTCGAGACCCTACAATTACCCCTTGACTTATTTATAATAGTTTGGGCACCCTGAAATTGTAGTTGCTTGATTTATCAAACATAAAAAAAGCCCAATGCTCCGTCCCGATGGGACGAGAGTCCCTTTGGGAAATTGGGCAACTACATTGATTTAATTCCAGTTTTTTAGAATTGCTAACCTATTACTTACACTTATTTCATCTAACTTCTCTCTTTTTACTATCTACTTGCTACTTCTTATTTATCTGCCAATCAGTGCGGCGGAATTTAACTATTTAACCAATTAACCAAATGTAAGGATATCTCTATCTTACAATTACAATCTTTTTCTGGTGAAATTGATTATCATTTTTGTATATCAGAAAATATACGCCTGAAGATAGGTTCGTTTCTCTGTCAATTATCCTACCACTGATATCATACAGGCGTGCTTCATTCTTTTTAAACAGGTCATTAAATTCTTTGATAATACTCTCAAAATTTTGTGCAGAAATAATATATGAAGTAACTTCTGCGATTTGCTGCCCAGGAATTGTGACCATCATACTATCTTTTTTAACATTTCCTGCTGCATCAGATGCAGTGACAACAATCCAGTAATTGCCCGGTGGAAAAGAGGTTGTATTCCAGGAATAATTGGCATCAGATGATTCAATTAGACTATCGCCATCAGTATTGGTTATGATAAAATAGTAATCACGGTAATCATAATCACCCCGTGAATTACAGGTTGCGTCATCTTTGTAAATAACCCCGATATTGTTTGTGTAGTATAGATAACCACGGAACAAGAAAGAGAGTTTTTCTGGTACATTCTGTGGTCCATGGATTTCATAACTGATACGTAAAGGTATCATCTCTTCCCAGACTGGATTCTGTGTTAAGGGGAATCCTGTCTTGTCGTAAATTTTGGCAATGATATCTACATTTCCGGTCACTGTTGTTGGTGGGTTTAGATAGGTGCTTGTATTGTTCTGACAGATTGCAAATTTGTAACTGCCATAAGCATTTTCAAATACTGGTTTTACAGTATCAGCATAAGGCGTTATGATGGCTAAAGGATTTTGAATAAATGCCCAGTCACCAGTATTCCAGACTGCACCAATGTCCTTTATGCGGGCAAAATGGCAGTGGTCAAAGCCGGTCACGGGCCATTGAACAAGATAGCCAATCAGGTCGCCCGCGTTTACTACATCACCGACATTTTTATGATATTGATTAGGGTCAATATGGGCATAGAGCCAGGCTGGTACTGAATCTGTTGAGATATTCGTATCTGCAATTGCCAGTCGCCAGTGATATTCTGCCTGGGTTGTAAGCCAAGCCTTGACAATGCCGCGCTGGACCGCATAGACTGGCCTTCCGACCGTGATTCCCATTACATCAATACCAGGGTGCATATATGGACTCCCTCCATAATCCTGAAATTCACCCCAGTTATTTCCTAAGGGATGGGTCTGATTCTGGGGTGAGAGGGGCCACCCAATTGTGATGATAAAAAATATAATCATTGTTCCTCCATAACACAAAAATCTGAAATTTTAATGGACTCTGTAGAATCAGGTAGTTCCAGATGGAGTATCTTTTCATCGTCAGAAAAATAAATCTTCCGGATATAAGGATTGCTTATGATTTTCTGAAATTTAAGTTCTCCTTTTTGATAATAAAATAGTGTATCAGTGCTTACAATTGCCATTTTTCTTGCCTGTGCTGTGCTTGCATAGAGCCGACCCGGTGGAAATTGGTAAACAACCTTTCCTTGCATTGAATAGGCATAAATTCCGTCCTGGTCCGATGCAAAGAAGAGTGTATTATCAGGAGAAAATCCAAATCCATTCGGGTAGTGCAGACTTCTTAACTGTAATACAGTTCCATTCAGGTTATAAAGATAAAGACCCTGCTCATTTGTTGCAAATACTTCGCCCGTATTGCTGATAAAAAAGGTGATTGCTTCAGGATGGATAATTTGATAGAGAAGGTCGCCCTTTTGGTTATACAATTTGAATGAGGTGGTTAAAAGATTTGTGCCTCCTGTATAAGTTGCATCGCCAACATAGATTCCATTGGCAGACTTAATCGTGAGTGTGAATATTATAAAACTTAGAACATTTATAGCCATAACTAAATTTTATATATTCTCCCTAAAAAATCAAGGGGCAAGATGGTTATGCTGCGGCCTTTTTTTTAAATACTTCTGACGGGCATAAACATAACTTAATTCTGCACCAAAAAGGAAAATATATGCAGAATAATAGAGCCACAATAATAGTAGAACAATCGCTGACAAGGAGCCAAATATCTTTGTGTAATCAACCACCCTGGTAACATAAAAAGTAAAGAGCATCTTTGCCAGTTCCCAGAATATTCCAGTAAATAAAGCCCCAAAGTATGCTTCCTTGAATTTTACCTTACGATTTGGAAAGAACCAGTAGATAAAACCAAAGACAAAGATACTCACGATGATATTTAACAAAGGCAGATATTTAACAATTCCTTTGAGTCCAATTGTTCCTGCCCAGAGTGAAATACCGACCGAGACAATTAATAGAATCCAGATCAGAAATGCCCATGCCATTGTAATTAAACTCTTTTTTAAAAAAGGTCTATCTTTTTTTGCCTTCCAGATAAGATTTAGACTTGATTCAATCGCATTAAAGATACTTGATGAACCCCATAAAAATCCAAACATACCAATAATTGCGATAATTATAGAGGTCTGTTTTATTGCCTTTATGTTTTTTAGAATGTCTTCAAGACCTATTGGCACAATCTGTTTCAAAATCGGTAATATTTTTTCAATCAATCCCTGGGATGAACCGAGTATAAAAAAAGAGAAAGAAAGAATTCCTAAAATTAAAGGGAAAAGGCTGAAGATTGCAGCATTTACTAATGCTGAGGCGAGTAAAGAACAGCGGTCAGCATTGAATTTAGTATATGCCTTTGTAAAATACCAGATAAAATTTTTCATTTTTTATTCCTGACAAATCAGCAAACTACAATTTATCAACTTGTAGATTTATTATTTCTCCAGGCGAGTTTTCCATTTACAAAGACCATCCATATTTTTAATGCACCATAATTGGTTCTGACCAATGGATTTTTATTCACAATCACAAGATCTGCAAATTGTCCTTCCTCAATCTTTCCTTTTTTATGCTCATCAAATGTTGCATAAGAAGCAGTTTCAGTATAAAATCTGATCGCCTCAGCCGGTGTCAGTCTTGCGCAATTAAAAGGATTATTGATTGCAAGATTTATTCCATATAATGGTCCTAAAGGCATACAATCTGAACCGAATATCAATTTTATCCCTGCTGACTCAATTTTTTTAAAGCAGTTCATTTTTTTATATACTGGTCCCAAATTTTTTTCATACATATTTCCGGCAGATTGCCAGCGTAAAAAATTTGGTTGCATTGATGCAATGAGCCCCAAGTGTGCAATTTTATGAATCTGTCTATCATTTAAGATTTCCAGATGCTCAATGCGGTGGCGGAGATTATTGTTTTTTATTCCTGCTATATGAAACGCATTGAGTACTGTATCAGTGGAACGGTCACCAATAGAATGTATCATTAACTGAATTGAATGTTCTTCAACATATCTAAGAATTTTAACTAATTTATCTTCAAGAATTAAAAGTTTACCGCGGTTTTTGCTATTTTGATAGTAGTTGTTAATGGCTGCTGTCCTGGCACCTATTGAACCATCCATAAATAATTTAACACCACTGAATTTCAAAAGGTCATCACCAAAGTTTGACTGGAGTCCACAATTAACTGCCGGGTTTAATCCATTTTGTAAGTAGATTGCAACCCTTATTCTTAAATTGTCCCTGAATTGTTGATATCGGGCAAAGCCATAAAGGTCTGTAATTTCGTGGACCGATGTGATTCCCAGCGAGAGAATATGTTCCATTGCGATAGCAATACCTTTTTCATACATTTTTAAAGAGGGCTTGAAGATTTGATTCAAGTAGAGTGCAGCATCTTCATAAAGACAGCCATTCTTTCTATCCACGATGCGCCATTCAGAAGGAATAAATTCAAGTGCTTTTGTATTACATACTGCAAAATGGCCACAGATTCTACGCATAATTATTGGTTTATCTTTTGATATCCGGTCAAGCATATAACGGTTCAAGTCTTCTTTTTTGCCCTTGCTCCAATTAGATTCATCCCAGTTAACACCAAATATTAAATCTTTTGTCTTCGCTGAGTTCAATCTTTCCAGGCATTCATCCAGTGACCTACAGGGAAAAAGATTGACACGCTGTTTTTCAATACCATAGGCGAGCAGATGGATATGTGCATCTGTAAAACCAGGAATAACATAGGCACCATTTAAGTTATAGATTTTAATATCAGGGATATTATCGCGAAGATTTTTTATTAATTTTGTTGTTTTGGAGGTATTTAAAAAAATTTTAAAAATTTTGTTATCGCAGATCAGTATATTGCAGAGTTTAACTGAATTATTTTTTAGGTTAACTAAAAATAGGTTGTATAAAAATGTGAAGGGCATTCACCCTTTTATTAATTTATCTAAGTGTTCCTGTGCTGCTTTGAACTTGGCGTCTAAGGACAATACCTGTCTGAACATATTAATTGCTTTATCCCGGTCATTGAGTGCTTCATAGGCGATTCCAAAATTATAATACAATTTTGGGTCTCTGTTATTCAGTTTTTGAGCTTTTTTTAATATTTTTATTGCCTCTTCATATTTCTGACTCAGGATATAAAATTCAGAAAGTTCTAAGACGTCTGCATAATCATTTTTGTTATCACTCATAATTTTTCAATTTTATTTAAATCTTTATAGTTTCCCAGAAGTACGAGCACATCACCCTGAAGTATTTCATCTGCACCACCAGGTCCAACAATGATCTCTTCTTTAAAATCAGGTGAACCATCTGCCTTTGTATATGGCATCTTCCTTTTGATTGCCATAACACTGACCCCGAACTTTTCACGAAGTTTAAGTTCGCTTAAGGTCTTGTCGCAGAACTTTTTGGGTGTTATGATTTCCAGAATACCATACTCTGTGGAGAGTTCAATATAATCAAATATCCTGGGACTGGCAAGGCTTTCCGCAATCTTTTCGCCCATTTCTTTTTCGGGAAAGACGATCCTATCTGCACCCACTTTTTGTAAAATCTTGGCATGAAGGTCATTGTGTGCCTTTACGATTACCTGTTTAAGCCCCAATTCTTTTAGAAGTAATGTCACCATTATACTATCCTCAATATTCTCACCAATACCGACAATTGCCGTATCAAAGTCCTTAATTCCCAATTCTTTTAATGCCTTTTCATCGGTCGCATCAACAACAACTGCCTGGGATACGATTCCTTCAATCTCTTTTACCCTTTCTTCGTTTCGGTCTATTGCCAGAACTTCAAACTTTTTGGCAGTGAGTGCACGGGAAATGCTGGTTCCAAATCTTCCCAATCCAATAACAACAAATTGTTTCATAATACCTCACTGATCTGTTTTTTATCTATTTTCATCCTAAATTTCATAGAGTAAATAATACTCAAAACGATTATAAAGTCAAGACTCAAACCAAAACAAGTAAACTATCCTATAACAATAGATTCTTCTGGATAGATGAATTTCCGTGAACGGGCTTTGAGCAGGGCATGGCTTAAGGTTAATATCCCTACACGTCCCGAAAGCATTATGATGATTATTATAAGTTTACCAATACTTGAAAGGTCAAAACTGAAACTACAGCACACATTAATATTTGAACCCAATGATAACCCCACTGTGCCAAATGCGGAAAAGATTTCAAATAATAATTTAAAAGGGTCTGGATGGTCAATGAACATTATCATAATAAAGCCAATAAAGATTAAAAAAATAGAGGAAAAGATTAACAAGAATGAACGAAATGCCTGTTCTATGGGTACCCTTTTTTTCATTAAAGCGATATCTTCTCCATACCTGCCCAACAGCAGTTCTTTTGTCCATACAAAGAGCAGGAAAAATGTTGAGGTTTTAACACCGCCTCCAGTGCCTCCGGGTGAAGCACCGATAAACATATAGACCATCATAAAGATAAGGCTCAAATAAGAAAATAATGAAATACTAATCATATTGAAACCAGCAGTTCTTGGAGTGATGGCATGGAACAATGCATTGATGATTTTCTGGGTTAATGGCAAATGCCTGAGACTGCCATTGTTTTCAAGAAAAAATATAAGAATGGTTCCCAGAATAATAAGAACTGCTGTTGTTCTTAAAACAATCTTTGTATGGAGCGCCAAATCTTTCTTGACCTTTTTTATCAGAACATAATAGATGTCAGAGATTACAATAAAACCAATGCCGCCTAAAACTATCAGAACAGAGCAGGTTAAAGGGACAGTGAATGAATTGGTATATCCACTCAAGTTTTCTGAAAATGATGAAAATCCAGCATTACAGAATGCCGAGACTGAATGGAACAGAGAATGTCCCAAAGCAATTAATGGTGGAAATTGCTTGGAAAAGGTTGTGTATAGAACAATTGCTCCAAGCAGTTCAACAATAAAAGTAATACGTAAAATCCTCCAGGCAAAGCGCATCAGATTGTCATAGGTGAATATATTCATTGATTCTTTAAATAGTATTCGGTCGCGCAGTGATATCTTTTTGCCCAGAAAATAAAAGAAAGAGGTGGATAAGGTCATATATCCCAACCCACCAATCTGGATTAATAACAGGATAATCAATTTACCCCAGATCGTAAAATCCAGCGCAGTATCTTTAACAATCAGACCAGTAACGCATACGGCAGAACTTGAAGTAAATAGTGCATCAATAATAGAGATGCCTGTCCTCGTGGCAAATGGCAAACAGAGCAGTATTGTGCCGATAATTATTATACTTACATAGCCTATTATTAATAGCCCTGCAGAATTGACTTCTTTGGTTAGCTTCATTTAATGAGTGTAAAAATTTGAAAAGATAGTCTGCACAAATTAGTTATTTTTACTTTTATCTTTTGAAAATTTAGTGGTTTTTGATGCCCTTTGTGCAAGTCTATTTGCCAGTTTATTATTTGTGCGCGATATGAGTTCAAGATTAATCTCCTTGAATCTATTTAATAAATTTATTACCCGACTTTTCAGGGTTACTAAATGAGGAGTCTTTACTTTGTACGCACCCATTATCTGTTTGTAAATAAGCTCTGAATCCAATCTTATTCTTACCCTGCATATATGATTATCATTGAGCCATTTTAAAGCACAGATAAGGGCTTCATATTCAGCGATATTATTTGTTGTTATTCCAATATATTTTGAGATCTCAGCAATCGGTTTTTGTGGATTATCTTTGGAAAAAATAACAACGCCAATTCCGGCTGAGCCAGGATTTCCCCGTGAAGAACCATCAATATAGACAATTGCTACTTCATCTTCCATATACGAGGATTCGTCCACAGTTATCGCAGAGTATTACTTTCTCCTTCTTTTTCAATTCATTCAAAATCTGGGCAGTAATATTTGCAAAACATCCTGTACACACTCCATCATCATTCACAACACATATTGGTCTCTGCCTTGCCTTGTTAATTCTTTCATAAATCTTTTTTATTTCTTCGGGTAATTTATTGATCTCATCTTTATACATAAATTTTTTCTTATCTTGATTATCAGCAGTAACTTCTTTCTGCGCCTTTAACTCATTAATTTCAGCATTCTTCTTTTCAATAAAATCTTTGGTCTCTTTTTCCAGGGCATTGATTGAATGCTTTATTTTATCCTCTTCTTCAAGCAGTGCTATCATCTCTTCTTCCGATTTCAGATTGGCATTTTTAAGAAATTCAATTTCTTTAAGGATTGCCCGATACTCATCATTGGTCTTTACTGAATGGATCTGCTGGTTCAATTTACTAATCTTTGATTCATTCTCAGCAATATCTCCTTCTTTCATTTTATAGATCTTTTTAATCTCAGTTAGACGATTCTTTGCTTGATTCAATTGAGCATTTTTCTTCTCTATCTCTTTTTGCAGGCTATTTATCTTTTCAGGGATATGCTTTAAAAGTTGCTCGTTCTTTTTTATCTCCTCATCAAGGTCCCTTATTTTAATGAGCCTTTCCAGGACCTCTTGCATCAGCTCAGCCTCGCACCTGGTAGAGTGGGCGGTACCCGACTTGAACGGGTGGCCTCCTGCATGTCAAGCAGACGCTCTAACCAGGACTGAGCTAACCGCCCAAAATTTAGCATAGTATATTTTACTGAAATTTTTACAAAAGTCAATACAGATACAACCTGACTTCTCTCCACTTTTATTTCCTGTTTTAATATTTTTGCCTTTTTTGTAGTTGCCTCATTTATGAGGCATTTTTGTAGGGACAACCATTGTGGTTGTTTGAAAAATCCTCATAATATACTATTATTCAGTTGACCAATCTATAGTGTATTGAAACCACAATTTTGAATTCAAGAAAATTTTATCACCAATAACCAACTTTTACTGCACGCTGTGTTCTTGACCTCGCTGTCCAGTATCCGGAACCATCACCTTTTACATTGCCATCATTTTCAGAAGTCAATACAGGACCATTAACTGCATCAATGGAAATAATAAATGTCCCAGGATAATATATTTTTTCACCAGAGACAATTATTGTTGAGGTATCAGTATCATTTAGTATATACGTTGTGTCCCAGGTATAAACGGGTGGATGTGTGGTATCAAAATAAGACATTTTTACCTCATACCATTGGGCATATATCGCCTTTTCCCAATGGACTGCACAGTCTGCTCCTGGTGTGATATATAAACTTGGTGGATTAGGTATTTTAAATCGGCCAGGAAGTGTGCACACAGCATAAGCATTACTGATGTCAGAATTGACTTCAAGGTTATAAGGAGAAGAATCCGCAGAAATGGGTATGTCTACATATATACTATTTGCGTCAACAGTCATACATTCTGGTGGCAAAGTATCACCATTTATTACAACTTTAATGTTTTCATTTATTGGTTCAGTATATATTCTGAAAGTAAGTGTAGAGTCGTAGGTCCCAAGTGTATCAATGGGAAAATGGTGTGAGCGGTTAACAAACGGACCTCCTGAAATATAGAAGTGTATATCTTCACTCTTCTTACAATAAAAAAGAAAACAGAAGAGCAATAATAGAAAGATGATTCTCTTCATTTTTCACTCCTTATTTTAAACGCACCAATTTTGCGGTGGTTTTATAATTGCCCATTTCGTAAACTAAATAATAAACACCTGCAGGCATCTGGTGATTATGGCCATCCTTACCATCCCAGACAATTTCATAATATCCTGCCTGCTTCTCTCCTGACCACAGGGTCTTTATATATTGCCCGAGCACATTGTATATCTTTAAAGAATATATCCCATTCTTACCGGCACGAATACCAATCCGCGCCTGATTCCTGAATGGATTGGGCGCAATCCTGACAATACCATCAGGAACAAGGGGTCCAATCAGCCGCTCTTCATTTGAACTCTGCATAATACCAAGCCAGTAACAAACATCCTGGTCTTTTGAAGAAATTGCATAATTATTTCTCTCTGCACCCAGTGTCGCAATCTTTTCTCTAATATGATTTATTTCCTGATAAAGATTGAACCCGGTAATGTCACCACCAGTTATACACCAGTAGAGATTTACATATCCACTCAGTTCACGGTAACCAGTAAAGTCATTGACCTGTATTGGACTGGGTTGTGCGTGAAATGGCCCATAATGGTCAAACTTGCCATTTCTATCATAGACCCTGACCCAGTAATAATACCTATTTGAAAAGTCAACTGCAGTATCAACGATTGTATAAATGGGTGGTTGCCTGGGATTGATTGTTTTTAATCGATACCAGCCTAAGGTATCGGGCTTGTTGTTTTTCAGAATTTGATAATGGCTGGTATTTTCTTCATATTTGCCCTGCCATTTTATCAGACAATAGCAGTCACCGCCACGACAGATAATTGAATCAGGCAGGCCTGCCTCAGTGATTTTTGCCACTCTGACCCAGCCATAAACATCTGGATAGGGCACAATCGGCGGATAGTCTGTAGTAAAAATAATCTCATTTAATCCATCGCCGTTTACATCCCCGACATTACCCAATACCCGCGCCACACCACGCTCATAAAATTCAGCTCCGATGTATACTCCATCCAGGATTGTATCTGGAGATGCACCACCCAAAAATAATAATATACGACCATTAAACCAATTATTTGAGCCATTATACTCATAGGCAGAGTTACCGATAACAATGTCATCATAGCCATCATTATTATAATCGCCAATGCAATCAAGACTGTTGCCGAGGTCATGGGTACTATAAAATTCACCATAGAGTTGCCAATCAGGAATGGTATCTAAACTCGGACCTCCATAAAAGAGCAAAACCCTGCCGAATTCACTCCAAGGCATTGGGTACATATAATCACCGATCATAAAATCATTATATCCATCACCATTAAAATCGCCCGCATTAGAGACGATTTCGCCAAGGGATTGCCAACGATTGGTTCCGTAATACCACCAATCAGGAAGGGTATCCATTGGATTACCACCCAAAAATACATATGCCTTACCTGCTATCTCCTCTCGTTCCATATTATTCGGTGCACCCACGATTATATCTTCATAACCATCGCCATTAACATCACCAAGATTATCAATGGTCCAACCAAGTTGCTCATACCGAGCCGGAAAAGGTGCCCAGTAATTGCCACCCGTGATTACTACATCTGGAATTGTATCAATGG
The DNA here is from genome assembly GCA_037444665.1 of Caldifarciminota bacterium. Taxonomy (GTDB): domain Bacteria; phylum Hydrothermota; class Tepidihabitantia; order SM23-42; family JAOAFX01; genus JAOAFX01. The sequence goes on along the minus strand of JBBILZ010000061.1, from coordinate 1,866 downwards.
TTGTGCCACCAAAGTAGATATAGACCCTGCCCCGCACCTGGTCATACCCGTTCCAGGTAGTAGAATATTCACGGAAGCCTATAACTATATCATTATAACCATCGCCATTAACATCTGCACCACATATCCCTGAAGGCATTCTATCACCTATCCAATATGGTGGGTCATAAATTAGATGTCCTTTGATAATCATTTCTGGAATAGTATCCAGGACTGAATTGCCAAAATAGATATAAATCTTGCCTCCAGGGGCAAGGTCGCCCCAGGGCATTGTATCAGTGACTGCATTGTGAGCAACAATGGCAAAATCATCATAACCATCACCATTGATATCGCCGAGACCGTTAAAGTAAAGACATCCAAAACCATCATGCTGCCCTCCTGCAGCAGAATCAGTTTTATGTTCATAAACAAGATCTGGTTGAGTAGATAAGTTATTTTTACCCAAATATAGAAAAACATTATTTGCCCTATTTGTGTCCACACAATCACTTCCATAAACTTTATTCACCAAAAAATCAGCATAGCCATCTTTATTAATATCACCAATGCCACAGGAATATAGTCCATAAATAAATTTTGTTTCTGAATCTGCTGGAAATTCCATTCTTTCCCAGACGGTCTGGAATCTGGTAGCAAAACAGCAAGAAATAACGAGTAAAAAATATAGCGTTTTCATCTTTCTTCCCTTTATCTAATATGGCGATAAGAGATACTCAATCCTATATAATATATTTTACCTACATTATTTAAAAAGTCAAGGGATGGGAAGACAAGAGGATATGTGGATATGAAGATGGGAAAATAGTAAGTAGTAGCTAGTAAGTAGTAGGGAGTAAGTAGTATGTAGTAGGCAGTAGGTAAGATAACTAAAAAGGCCAGAAAGACTAAATAGACCAAACAGACCATACCAGCATCTATGCCCGATAAATCGGGCAACTACAGTTCGTTTGTATGGTTGAAATCAGTTTGTGTAATTTCTATTTAATCTTTCTTGTAGCGTCCATCTTTAGATGGACGATGCTTTTATCTTAAAAGAATTACCTCCCCCACCTGTTTGAATCCATCGCTCTCCAGTCTCACAAAATAGACACCAGCGGGAAGTTTGTGACCGGAATCATCAGAACCATCCCAAAGAACCTGGTTAAATGGTTGAATGGTTGAATGGTTAAATTGTCTCACCAGCCTGCCGGTCGCATCGTAGATTTTTAAACTGACTGATGTGAGATATGAGATGTCAGATATATGTTCATTCGTTATTTCGTATCTCGTATCTGGTATCTCATATCTGATATCCAATTTCGTGGTGAATGGATTTGGATAGACCTCTAAGTGCAGTACATCGGATAGCAAGGGGCTGGCGGTTTCTCCAACTGCACCTGCATTATATTCATAGATTCTGGTCTCATCATTTCCTGAAATCACAATCTCATTATAACCATTGCCATCAATGTCATTGGTTACCCGCACACAGGAACCACTGGTATGCCCGGGTAATGTATCCCGGATATAAAAATTGTTATTCCCCTCTGCCTTGATAATAAAGACATTCTGCCTTGCCTCAAGCACAATCTCAGGCACACCATCACCATCAACATCACCTGCCTCTGAATAACCACCATAATAATCACCACCAGGCAGGGTAAAGGTCTTGATTATCTCATAGGTGTTATCAGCGATTGCCTCAAAGATAAAGACATCAATCAAGGCACTGAGGATTCTAAAACCCTTTAAAACAAACTCAGGTTTGCCATCACCATCCGCATCAGGGACAGAGAAGCAGTCCTTGATGTTAACGGTGGGGAGTTGAACATTCACATAAAGCGGAATATAGTTATCATTTGCCGGACTTTCAAATATTGAATA
>JBBILZ010000060.1:0-13081 GCA_037444665.1 Caldifarciminota bacterium | reverse complement strand
AACTCGGCATTATGGGATGTCCGGTCAAAGACCACAATCGCTTTGGTATGGGAATCGGTTATTCAACATTCAATTCACGAATTGATATTTCAGGAATAATCAACAATGAGACAAATCTCAACGAAGGATTCAATATTAACCTGAGAATATTATGGCGGAAGAGCGAATATATCCTTATACCAAGATATTCAGTGAATATCCAGTCTGAACCATATGATTATCAGAGCCATAATATTGGATTAGCATTGCAAAAACTCATACTCAATGACGGTTTTGTTATTTTAGGAGCAGAATATCTTTTAGAGCAAGGAGATATTGAGGCAGACTTTGCCTATTGTTTTGCGGGTTTTGAACTTCCTTTGAACAAAACATTTTGTTTGAGAATGGGCGCCCGTGAGAAATTCAATGAAGATTTTGTGCCTGTTGAATGGCAGGTTGAACCGGGTATTGGTCTGCGCATAAGGGAATTCAATCTTGATTTTCATCTTAATCAAGAACGGCTTTTTGATAAAAACCTGACATTTTTTAAATCATTCGGTCTGGACCTGAACTTCGGAAGATTCTAGCAACTCGTTAATCGGTTATCGGTTGCGAAGGGCAACAAGACTAATAACGCTTTTCTCGTAACCGTTACCCGTATGACGATCTGCCAAAGGGGGTGTAGCTCAGCTGGGAGAGCAATGCGTTTGCAACGCATAGGTCGGCGGTTCGACTCCGCTCACCTCCATTAGAAATTATTTTTAAATTATTAAAGGATTACCATTGGAACAATCACCGAGTATTGAGTTAGAAGTATACATATAAAATGGATTCCCTTAATTTTCAGGAAGATCACGGATTAATTATTAACCTTTTTATTACCGGTAAATGTAATGCGCGGTGTCAGGAGTGTATTAATCAAACAATAACAAACAATTCAAATTTAGACCTTAAAGAATTAGAAGTTAAACCTGAACGCGATGTAAAGATAATCAAAAAAATTCTTGAAACACATAACAATTTACCTGCCACAATTGGCTTTTATGGAGGCGAACCGCTCCTTGAACCACACAGATTTTTACCCATTATTGAAGAACTAAAAAATGCCGGATATGATTCTCGTATAAAATACATGATTTATACAAATGGAGAAAAACTTGCTCAATTCTTTAAAGATTATCCTGATGTTGCAAAAAATATCTGGCTTTATGCTGTTTCTATTGATGGTGATGAATCTCAACATAATCTATTTAGAATCGGCACTGACCTGAAAAGAATTGAAGAAAATCTAAAGTTTATTAAAAAATATTATCAGGGAAATGTCTTGATGTGGACCACCTTGCGTGAAGAACAATCATTATTAAATTGCTTTGAAGAATTTATTAGACTATACAATAATGGACTGGTCAACCATTTTTTCTGGCACTGGCTTGAGACCCAGGAAGAATTCAAAGATTTTCACACCTATACTGCGCGCTATATTGCAGCTCTTAAAAAAATTGTTGATTATTATATCAACCAATTAAAGAATGGAATATTGCTACCAATTGCCCACTTAAATGAATTAATATTATACCTTATTACAAAAAAACAAAGGAATCATACTGCCTGCGGTGCAGAATTGAGCACGAATTATGACCTGGTAGGTGGTAAAGTGCTGGCTTGTATTGACCTACCATTTGAACAAGGGCAAAAACTGAAGCAAGAACCAGATGGGCTACAGTCATTAAAAAATAATCTTGGATGTTACCAATGTAATATCCATTTTTATTGCGGAGGCCGTTGTCCAGTGCAGGTTCTTTACGGCACTGAAATGAGAACCAAACAGTATTGTGAACTATTACGGAAACATATTCAAGTAGTGGAAGAACGATTACCAGAAATTAAGGATATTTTACAGAAAAATAATATTACCCTGCAAGATATTTATAACCGTTCAGCATTTATTGTGCGATATACTGATGTAACACCTTGATTTTATATTATTTTAACAGCCGTAGAAAATTTTTATAAAAGATTTTTTCAATTTCTTTTTTTGTATAGTTTTCTTTGAGCAATTTCTGGGAAATTTTTTTATATCCAGCCGGGCAGTCTATGACCGGGTCAGTTATTCCATCAAAATCACTACCAATACCCATTGATTCTATGCCAAATCTCTCATAAAGATAATTTAAATGGTCTATTACTCTCCACTTTCCAAGATGCTTTTTAGAAAAATTTATGCCTACCAATCCTCTGCGCAGGACAATGGCTTTTATTGCCTCATCAGCAATATTTCTTATAAATGGATTCAATGCCCTTATGCAGGAATGCGAGGCAAACACCCTGTTCTCAGTAATTTCACAGACATCAAGCACCGTTCTCGTTGAGGCATGGGAAGTATCAATCAATACCTCATAGTCGTTTAACATTTTTATAAAATTCTTACCCATTCTGGTGAGTCCTTTTTTGTCATTATCAAATGCAGAATAGGCAAATCTATTAGAATTATTCCAGGTAATGGTAAAGACTCGCACACCTAATTCATAAAAGGTCTCAAACTGACTAAATGTCTTATCAAAAATGTGCCCCCCTTCTACTCCAAGAATGATATTCACCTTTTTTACATCAATTTTTTTAAAGTCATAAACAATATTTATTTCAGGATACTTTTTTAAAAAATGTATTGTATTCAAAACGAGTTTTAGACCAGCATCAAATGGTTCTCTTTCCCGGGGATAGATAAAATGGGCAAATATTGCACCATAAAAGACCGGTCGCTTTAAATCTTCAGGATGGATATGTTTAAATCTATTTTTTTTAATATTTAATGGTGTATCACAATGGAGGTCAAAAACAGGTATCAGAACTACTTCCTCAAGGTTAGCGAATCAATTTTTTTTCCATCTGCGGTAATAGCCTGCAATGTCAGTTTCTTGCCTTTGATTGTAACAAGACAGAAATGATAATCTTTTAATGTGTATTCAGTCCATTCATTGCTGCTGATATCATATAATGGTGCACCACCACCAGCACAGGTTATATAAATAACACCTTCTATCTTTTTTGTCCGCTCATAAGAATGGTTGTGTCCGCAAAAGACAATGTCCACACCATATTTTTCAAATATTGGACACCAGGCTGTGCGCACATCAAGGGCACTACCATGGCTCCCTGATGAATAAGGCGGACGGTGCAGATTGACAAAGAGCCAATCAATCGTGGTATCGCTTACTATTCGGCTAAGTTCATTCACAAGCCATTTTTGCTGAATACCATTCAATTCCATTTCTGTATTTAAGCATAAAAAATAGATATTGGCATAAGGAAAAGAATAAAAGTATTCAACTCCCGGTAAAGCAAACAGTGTATCATATTGCCAGAATGGTTTTTCATGATTTCCAATTGTGGGCAAAAATATCTTCTGGCTAAGAATTTTACCTTCAATATTAAAAAATGTTCTCCAATCATCAGTGCTATAGCCATGTCCTATCAGGTCTCCAGTATGGACCAAAAAATCAAAATTGTATTTTGCTATCTGGTCAATAACTAACTGGTGCTTTATTGAATCACTTCTCGTATCACCAACTATAACAAAACTGAAAGAATCAGGAGAAACAGGCAGGGTTCTAAATTTATAGACCGGACCGGCAGGTAAAATTTGATAATAATATTCAGTATTGGCTTGCAGATTGCTTAGGATAATGTGATGAAAATTAGTCCTTTGTTCAATGTAAATTGTGTCTTCAAGGGACAATGAAGTTCCATAGGCAAGTGCACTTGAAGAAATTTTTTCCGTATTCCAGTTGATTATTACGGATGTTGCAGGTGAAAGTGCAGGTGTCAAATATGGTAATGAATTGAAACCACTAAAGTTCTTTGCTTCAAGGCTTCCAATCTGGCCGAAAACGGATGAAGTAATAAAAAAACTAGAAATCAATAAGTTCATCATGAACAGGATTATACCCGATTTCTGGACAATGTCAATAATCAGGGAGAATCAAATTTTTTGTTGACTTTAAAAGAATTTTATGTAAAATATTATGATGGCCAGAAAAGTGGATTTTCTGGTTGTGGGTTCCGGTGTTGCCGGGCTGACCTTTGCAACCAAAAGTGCAAAATACGGCAGTGTGCTTGTCCTTACCAAAAAACATAAAGCAGAATCAAATACCAATTATGCCCAGGGAGGTATTGCCGGTGTTTTTGGAAAAGACGATTCTTTTGAAAGTCATATTGAAGATACTATAAGGGTAGGTGATGGACTATGCCACAAGGATGCAGTAGAAATTATGGTCAAAGAAGGACCGGCATTGATAAAGGAATTGTATCAAATGGGCTGTAGATTCTCAGTGGACCAGAATGGTAATTTTGAACTTGGACAGGAAGGTGGACATTCGCATAGACGTATTGTCCATGCACGCGATTATACAGGCCAGGAAATTGAGCGAGTTTTAATTGAAGAAGCAAAAAAATTTGCTATAAATGTCAGCGAGAATGAGGTAGTTCTGGATTTAATTGTGCAGGATGGCGAATGTCTTGGTATCTATTATTTTGATGTTGATACCCAGCGCATTGAAACAATCTTTGCCAGTGCTACAATACTTGCAACGGGTGGCATAGGTCAAATATATGAGCATACAACCAATCCACCAATTGCCACGGGTGATGGTATTGCTATGGCTTATCGTGCAGGAGCCGAGATTGCTAATATGGAATTTGTGCAGTTCCATCCCACTGCAGTATATAATGTCAAAATAGATGGCCGTTCATTTCTTGTTTCTGAGGCAGTGCGTGGAGAAGGCGGTATTTTAAAAACCAAATCGGGTAAGCCATTTATGAAAAAATACCATCCTCTTGAAAATCTTGCACCGCGCGATGTTGTTGCCCGAGCCTGTGTCACTGAAATGTTTGAAAACAATGACCCCTATGTGCTTCTTGATGTTACACACCTCAAGCCCGATTATGTCAAAAATAGATTTCCGACAATTTATGAGACCTGCCTTCGCTGGGGTATAGATATTACGCGCGAACCCATACCAGTGGTGCCGGCAGCCCATTATCTATGCGGCGGGATAAGAGTAAATACCTGGGGCGAAACCTCAATAGAACGTTTGTTTGCACTCGGAGAATGTGCCTTTACCGGTGTTCATGGTGCAAATCGCCTTGCCTCAAATTCTTTACTTGAAGCGCTCGTTTTTGCTACACGCGCGGCCAAAAGAATTTCGCATATCAAAACCCTGAAGATTAAAAAAACACCAAAATTAAAACCAATTGCACAAACCGGACCCGATTTTAAGATTCAGATAAAACAGTTGATGTCTCAATACGCAAATGTCATAAGAAGTGAAGCAGGTTTGATTAAGGCAAGCGAGATGCTCAATGAATTTAATAAAAAATTTGACCCGGGTGTGCATCTGATAAATGCTGAATCAAGAAATATGTTGCTGGTTGCGAGGTTAGTCGTTGAATCCTGTCTAATCAGGAAGGAATCACGAGGATTGCACTATATGTTAGACTATCCCGAAAAGGATGACGATTTTTTACTTGATACAATTATCCATGGTGCAATAAAGTGATACAATATCCAATGATGGTTATAGTTATCTTTAAAAAAGGAAAGGAGCATGCAATCAGGAGAAATTGAAGTTTTATTAGAAATAGGACAATCGTATCTCCTTAATAAGGAGTATGATAAAGCAATAGTGAAATTCAGTGCGGCATTAAAGATAAACCCCCATGACCCGGAATTATATTATTATCTGGGTCTTGCCTATGAGGGAGCAGGAAGATGGGAAGAAGCAAAGAATATGTATGAAAAAGCCGTGCAACTTGACCGGAGTTTTAGTAATGCAGAGATCAGAATGAATGAGATAAAAAATAGATTATCACAGGAGGAAAAAAGAGAAAAATAAAAGATTTTTAAGATTTATCACTACTCTTAACTTTTACAAAACCAATAAAAAGTAAAGCCGCGATTATGGAGAATATGGCACCGGTCAAAAGTGCAATTCCAAATCCGAACCTCTGCCAGAGATAACCCATAAGCAGATTCGCTGGCAATAAGATAATTCCCACAATGGTGTGGTAAATGCCAAAGATTGTTCCTCTATGCTCTGGTAAAGTTAAGTCGGCAACATACGCCCTTAAATTACCTTCGGTAAAGCCATAATAAAGCCCGTACATAATAAAGATAGGCCAGAGCAAGGCAGTTCTATTATTTAATGCAAGAAAAGTATATGTAGCAGTATAGATTAAAAATCCAAAGATTATGGTCTTTTTTCTGCCAATCCGGTCTGAAATCACTCCTGCTGGATATGACCAGAGAAAGTATGAAATATTGAATACCAACCACAATATGGGAATCAAGGGCACACCGAGCCCTAGCTCTCTTGCCCTCAATAATAAGAATGCATCAGAAGAATTGCCCAATGTAAATATTATGACAATAATTAAAAAAGTTTTTAATTGTGCATTGATATATTTAAAAGAAAATTTAAAGATTCCTTTTGTTCCCTGGATAATCTCTTTTACTCCGAAGATAATTAAAAAGATGGCAATGAGCCCGGGAATAAAGGCAAGGGCAAACAAAATTCTATAATTTTGATGTGAAATTGATAATATCATAAATGCCAGAAGCGGTCCAAGGATTGCGCCCATTGTATCCATTGCCCGATGAAAACCATATGCCCTTCCATAATAATCTTCTTTGGTAGATTCTGCAATCAGCGCATCCCTTGGCGCGGTTCTTATACCTTTTCCAAAGCGGTCAGCAAATCGCATTATGAGTACATGCCAGCTCTGGGTAGCTAATGCAAGTAGGGGCTTAACAACCGCTGATAATGTATATCCAATAAATATAAATAATTTTCTTTTCTTTAATCTGTCTGAAATATATCCGGAAAATGTTTTTAAAATACTGGCAGTGGATTCTGCTATTGCCTCTATAAGCCCAATGAATACAGGTTGTGCCTTGAGAACTTCTTTAAGAAAGATAGGAATGATTGCATAGGACATCTCGGTTGATAAATCAGTGAATAGACTCACCAGACCAAGGACAAATATATTGTGTGTCAAAAAAGAGGAGAAACGCTTATTATTTGATTGTTTGTTTTCATCCATATGTGATGCTTCCCTGCAATTTTTATATTCTGTAAATTATTATCTCACTTTGTAAGACTGAGTTCCACTGTATCCACACTACTCTTCAGGTCCAAATACCAATATTGCCTGGGCCAGCCAGGATTATCAATACTATCTACCAGGACTGCCACAATCTGACTACCCTGAAAATTTGAAGTTCCATAACAGACACTATCCATCTCAAAAAAACCAGGGAGTGAATCAGGCGAATAACCTGTGGTGTCGGTTCTGAATCTAAAATATGCAGTATTCTCTGGATTTATGTCCCTGACCATAAGGACGATTCCGTTAATGCGCGTGGAATCATATTGCATCCATCCATAGAGATGGCAAAAATATAATTCCTCTTTTTGTCTACAATTGAATATAGTAAAAGTAAGTAATATTAAAAATATAATTTTTTTCAAAGTACCCCCTTTTTATAAATAATAATATCTAAAACTCTTGAAAAGTCAAGGAATGTAGTTATAATTATGTATGAAAATCCTTTTGCTTGCAGTACCAATTGGTGCTGGTCATATCAAGGCAGCAACTGCAATCAAACAGGCAATAGAAAGATTATCACCTAATTCTGAGGTACGATTTGAAAATTGCTTTGATTGGGTCCTGCCCATATATGGCTATACGTATAAAAACATCTATGAATTTGCCCAGAAAAATGCACTCTGGCTTTTGAAAATATTCTATCAGGGCACTGGAGTTAAAAGTGGAAGCAATAAATTGCTCTATTTCTTTCATAAGATAACTGCTTATAACTTTTCCCATTTGCTCCGGGAATTTCAACCCGATTATATCCTGTGTGCCCACTTCTCTCCTGCGTATTATTCAGCATTATATAAAAAAAATTTCGGCTACCGCATTGGAGTTGTGGTCACTGATTACTATATACATCCCCACTGGGTCAATAAAGAAATTGATGACTATTTTATTCCCAATGAAGATTTGATAACCCAGACATCAAATTATGGTGCCGAGAAATTAAAGATCCATCCCCTGGGCATTCCAGTGAACCTTGCCCTTGAAGGTGAAATTGATAAGAGTATCGCACGGAAAAGATTTGGTCTTAGTCCTGAGCGCATCTCAGTGGTGATTATGGGCAGTAAGGTCTTTGGTGGCGAGTGGTTTGAAATCGTTCAGGAGATTATTGATTTTGATTATGACCTGTTAGTCTTATGCGGAGAAAACAGAGAAGCAATGGAGCAGATTAAAAGATTAAAGGGAAGGGCACATTTAAATGTTTATGGAATGGTTGACAGGATTCAGGAATTGATTGCGGCATGCGATATTTTAATAACCAAAGCCGGAGGGATTACCACTACAGAAGCAACAAAGTCTGGTCCCTGCCTATTATTAGCCAATTCTATACCCGGACTTGAAGACAAAAACGAAGAGTTCTTTATTAAGCATAATGCGGCACTGAAAATCACAAAAGAAAATGCAAAAAAAGTTATTGCTGATTTACTTGCCCATCCTGAAAAGATTGTGGAGATGAAAAAAAATTTGTTAAGGCTCGGTAAACAGAATTCTGCTTTAAATATAGCAAAAATCATAATTGGTAAAAATATGGTTTCACAAAACAGATGAGGCGTTTTGACCAAAGAGCAATTTGAAGAGATTGTCAGAGATTCATTAAAGCAATTGCCAAAAATCCTTCGTGATAAATTAATTAATGTAGAGCTTGTTATTGAAGATAGTCCAATTCCTCAAGAATCTTTGCTCGGTTTATACCAGGGAGTTCCGCTAAAAAAACGAGGAGTATGGTATGGTAATGTTCTACCTGATAAAATTACGCTATTTAAAATAAATATTGAGAATTTTGGTAAGACTGAACAAGGTATTAAAAAAATTATTTACGATGTCTTACTCCACGAAATTGGCCACTATTTTGGATTTGGCGAAGAAGAGCTAAGAACGATGAATGATGATAAGTGACCCGTAATCAGTTCAATTACTCCAATTCCTTCTTTGCAGATTTTTCAAGGATATAAGAAATTACTGGATTTTTGAGGAGCGCCATTATCTGCTCGCCGATTTCATAATTATGTTGCCTTATTCTGTCAAGAAATAGTTTCACACGGCTATAGCTCGGTTCAATCCGCTTCAATTCTTTTTGGATCTCTTTTACTTCTTCAACAAGCAACTCTTTTGTATCATTGCTCAACTCACTGCTACTATTTATTTTATCAATTAGCAAATTGAGCTCCTTAAAAATATTTATCTGTATTGCTGATGTATCCTTGTCTACTGGAAATGTGATATCAAACTGATACTCATCTTCAACCAGGTCCACACCCTTACTGGTAATGCGTGCGCCCACAAAGAGACTCCCTTCCAGTGGCTTCTGAAGTTCAATATAACCTTTCTCTTCAAGATAAACAATATTAAAATTTAAGGTCTTTAAATCAATATTTAATCTTTCTTTGAATTCTTTTGGGGTAATGCGGTAATAGGGATGCTCTTTAAATTGTTCATACACCATTTCTAAAATCTTCCGTCTTATTTCAATATTTGTCATAAGCTTTGTAAATAACCTACTCTAACCTTGGAGCCAGATCTGGAATATTAGTCCACCCCGGTCAATGATAAAATATTTATTCTTAAAATCAGCAAGTGCTTTTTTAAAATCCTCTCTGTTTCTTATTCTTATATCTCCAATTCTCAGAATCACATCGCCCGGTGCAAAACCCAATTTTTTACCAATGCTTCCATCATCAACCTTTGTCACAACCACGCCCTGTTTATATCCCAGCCCATACTTTTTTGCCAGGAATAGATTAATATCATCAACATAAATCCCCAACTTTGAGGCAAAGGCACTGGATTCTTTAAATTCTTTTACGACAAAGCTCACTCCCATTGAATCGCTTCCCCGATAAAATCCAATATTCAGAGTATCACCAACAAAGATATTTGTAGTAATACGGTCCCAGGCAGAGACACTATTTATCAATTCATTGTTAACCACAATGATTCTATCTCCTTCTTTGATACCAGAGGCTTGGGCCGGGCTATCAGGGTCAACATTGCTGACCAGAACCCCACGTTGTTCCATACCCAATGCCTCAGCAATTTCCGCGGTGATCTCCTGTACCCAGATACCGATCCAGGCATTCCGAATTTTGCCAAATTGTTTGGTCTCAGTGATAAATTTTTTTACTACATTTATTGGCCGTGCAAAACCAACTCCTTCAGAGCCACCGCTTGAAGTAAAAATAAATGTATTTATTCCAATCACCTGGCCAAGGATATTTACAAGCGGTCCACCAGAATTACCTGGATTTATTGCCGCATCAGTTTGAATCATATCTTTGTATATCCTTTCTTCATAAGTAGATTTTATTGCGCGATTGAGTGCAGATATAACACCAACCGTTACCGTAGGTCTGGTATCCTCAAGCAAGAAACCAAATGGATTGCCCAGGGCAATCACCCATTCACCAATCATTAAATCATCCGAGTTGCCGAGCTCGGCATAGGGAAGATTATGGGCATCAATTTTCAACAATGCCAGATCCAGGGCACGATCTGATGCAATAATATTTGCCTTATATTGGCGCGCATCAGGTAGCGTGATATTTATTTCAGTAGCATTTGATACAACATGCTCATTGGTCAGAATATAGCCATCCGGTGAGATAATTACACCGGAACCAAGACTTTTAATTTTTTGCTGATAACGCTGCTCTGGGAAGAAATCACCAAAGAATTGACGGAAGAATTCATCATTAAATGGCGAAACTGAAATAATGCGCGTCTGGATAACCGTGATTGAAACAACGGACGGTCCTACCCTGTTACTCGCAAGGACAATGGCATTCATTCGCTGTTTTGATATTTCGTCGTTTACATTAACCAACCGAAGATAGTCCAGATTATGATATTCTGGCTTTGCCTTAAAGTGATTGTATAAGAATAAACTGACAAGACAAATTATAAAGCCGATGCATCCTGCAATAATCTCTTTAACCTTCATATTCTTTTAAATATCAGGCTTTTTTTTCTGCCAGTCTTCAAGAAATTTCGTTATCCCAACATCAGTAAGAGGATGTCTGATAAGTTGAATAAAGACCTTATATGGTATGGTGGCAATATCAACACCAATCAATGCTGCCTGGCGTAAATGTTCTGGATGTCTGATTGATGCAAAGATAATCTGGGTTTTGAAGTCATAATTTCTATAGATGGTCTGTATATCATTTACCACTTCAACTCCTGGGTTTCCAATATCATCAAGTCTACCGACAAATGGGCTTACATATGCTGCACCCGCCTTCGCTGCAAGAATTGCCTGATTTGGTGAAAATACCAGGGTCATATTCACTTTTATACCATCTTTTGATAAAATCTTTGTTGCCTTGAGCCCATCAACCGTGCACGGAATCTTTATGACGAGATATTCACTTATCTTACTCAATTCCCTTGCTTCTCTGACCATCTCATCTGTTTTTAAACTGATAACTTCACCGCTTACCGGTCCTTTTACAATATCACAAATTTCTTTCAATATCTTTTTGTAGTCCCCTTTTTCTTTTGACATCAGCGACGGATTCGTTGTAACACCATCCAGAATACCCCAGCTTGCAATTTCTTTAATTTCTTCAATATTTGCAGTATCAAGATATAATTTCATTTTTTCTCCTGCTGAATTTTTTATTCATAATCAAATATAATGATAAATTTTAAAAAATCAATAGTTAACATCGGCTTTCGTGCCTAATAATTCACCTTTATCAAACACAATCCCTGCGGCGGAGCAAAGTATAGGTCTTTGATTTCACCGGCGAATACACGGTTGATGTCATCGGGCGCAAATCTACCTCTACCAAGGTCTATCAAAAAACCGACGATTCCTCTTGCCATTTTGCGCAAAAATCGGTTTGCCTCAAGGACAATAGTAATCTGAAAATCAGAAACTTTCAACGATAAATTTGTCATCAAACATATACCTGTACTATTGCCATTATGAACAGAAAAATGGGTGAAATCATGCTCACCCTGTATCTGCGGTATTACTTTTTTTATCAGTTCTATATCAAAAGCGAACGGCACATACCAGTTATATCGGCGCTGGAGTGGTGATGGTTTTAAGATAATAGAATAATGATAAATTTTTGTCTTTGCTGAAAAACGGGCATGAAATTGTTCATCTACTTCACCAATTTCTCTAATATAAACATCGTCTCCAATCAGTGCATTGATTCCTCTCTGAAGCTGGCTCAATGTTAATTGTGAACGGGTGTGAAAATTTGCAACCTGACCCAGGGCATGGACACCCTGGTCAGTCCTTCCTGCACCAATGACTTTGATCTCTTCACCGGTGAGTTTTTTAAGTGCATTTTCAATCTCACCCTGAACCGTCCTTCTGTCTGGTTGATACTGCCAGCCATAAAAATCTGTTCCATCGTATTCAATATGAAGTTTTATATTACGCACCATAATTTTAGTTATTGAATATCTTTGTCATATTAACCTATCCATTTATGCAAGCGGAAGAAGAATTCTGAAAGTTGAACCTTTACCTACTTTGCTTGATACTTCTATTTTTCCATTATGCGCCTCAATGATTTTCTGAGCAATGGAAAGTCCCAGGCCTGTGCCGCCCTTTTTTGTAGTATAAAAAGGAGTGAAGATTTTTTTTAAATCTTTTCTAACTATTCCGGGACCATAATCAGTGATCTCAATCCAGCCAAATGCATTGTCCTTCCATGTCTTTATTAAAATTTCCTGACCCTGATTGCTTACTTCAAAGGCATTGCTCAAAATATTACCGACACCTGATTTTAACCGGTTGATGTCAGCCAAACAGGCAAAATCTTCACCCTGCCGGACAATTTTAATATTCTTCTCTGCAAAACGAGCTATTACATCGGCTAATGCTTCATTGACGATGTCACTGACCTTTGTGGGATAGGTCTTTTTTGGGACGAATTGTGAAAAATTTAAAAAATCAGTAACTATTTCATTTAAACGAATGGATTCTTTT
>JBBILZ010000059.1:0-13511 GCA_037444665.1 Caldifarciminota bacterium | reverse complement strand
AATCTTGATGGGAGGGGATAAAGGGGAGGGTGAAAGTTTTATTTTTTCACCCCCACCCATACCCTCCCCCATCAAATGGGGAGGGGCTTTTAGAGAAACTAACCTTTTATCTATTCAACATTTCAACCTGAGCCCATTATTATAATTATATCAAAAATTATGAAAAAATCAAGTCGTTGAATTTTGGGATTAACAAATTCACAGATAAAGTAAAAAAGAAGTTCTGATGTTACAGACTAATAACAGTTAAAGGGCATAGAATGCCCTCAAACTCTTATTATTCTTACCTTAAAAGTATTACCTTTTCGGTCTTGGTATAGTCCCCTACGTCCAATCGCACGAAATAGACACCTGCAGGAAGTCTTTGCCCTAAATTATCATCACCCCACCATCTAACCGAAGAGGCAAAAAATTGTTTGACAATCCTTCCGCAGACATCATAGATTTTGATTGATGGTAGCGGGTCAAAAGAAGAGAATTGAAAATTGTTTTTTGCATTACGAAGACCGATTTCAAGATAATCCCTAAAAGGATTGGGTGAGATCTCAAGAACAAATGGATTATTATTTACGCTGAATTCTTCGGCACCGGCGACATCTTTGATGGCAAACAATTTAGTCCCTGCACAGAGATATATCTTATTATTCGGTCCTATTGCAATTGAATTCTTTGTTGTCATTGGTCCAGGCAGAGTAAATGACCATTTAATTGTGCCATCAGGATTGAATGCATACAAGGTGCTATAGGTTGTTCCAGAATCACGCAGAACAATATACGCTTGCCCCAGACTATCAAAGATGAATGCATTGTAACTTGAAGACTGACTCGGTGTGGCGGTAATGGAGTCAATGAAGACTATTGAACCATCGTCTGGCGAGAATTTCCGATATATTGGTCTTTTCATACGATTTATAAGCCAGATTGTATCACCTAAACCGAGAGAGACATTCATAAAGATTAAATCACCCAGGTCATTTTGCGGCGGCCATTTTTCATAATTATTGGGATACAAGCCATATAGTCTTCCATCACCTGTTGAAAAATAGATCGCACTGTCTCTACCAATTGCAGGACTTCCCCATGCCAAAGACATCGGTGCAGGACCTACAACACGATACCAGTTTAAATTACCACTTGTATCCCGACTTGCAATAGCATTCGTCCATTGGTCAATACACCACTCATAGTATAGTGTTGAACCATCGTGAGAGATCGCTGGCGGATATGCGCAATAAAGCCCCCTGTGGTAGGTCCATTTCAGATTTCCTGTGCTATCAATCGCCCGCATAGAATCAGTTGACATATAGATTGTCCTATCTACCCCTATATTCACCGGGGAGAGCCAGTAACTCTCAGGAGTCACTTGACTCCAGGACCAGACTAATTTGGCATAGGTTAGGGAATCATCAAGTGCCAATAACCAGATACTATCACCCATCACACTACAATAGATTCTATCATATTCATCTATCCCCGGAAAGTAAGGAATCCCCTTAGTTTTATATTGCCATTTCAGAGAACCGTCAGGCCTGATAGCAAAGAGAAAACTGTCAGGACTTGTAAAATATATCGTTGTGTCACCACCGATTACCACCGAGGCAACTCTGATTTTAAATGTATCACCGGTGTCAAAGACCCAATCAATTTCAGGCTGTTCAGGACCGAGGAAAGGACATCTGCCCGTTAATTGTCGGTCATATTTCCAATTTGACCATAATGGTGCAGAGAGACCAAACGAAAATAGCATAAACAGGATTAAGAAACAAAAATGTAACCGACGATTCATATTAGACCTCCCTTATTTATAGAACATAGTCAGGGGTTTCACCCCTGAAACCCCATTATTTTTTACGCTGTTTTCTTTCAGCATCTATCCACCATAATTCAGTTAG
Organism: Caldifarciminota bacterium; assembly: GCA_037444665.1. Taxonomy (GTDB): domain Bacteria; phylum Hydrothermota; class Tepidihabitantia; order SM23-42; family JAOAFX01; genus JAOAFX01. The sequence goes on along the minus strand of JBBILZ010000059.1, from coordinate 11,619 downwards.
TTGTGACTGACCAAACTCAGTCAATTCAACATCGTCCAAAGTTAACTTACCACAGTTCGGACACACAATTTCTCGCTCAAACTGTGGTCGCCAATTAACCAACTCAAAATTTATCTCACCCACATCACAAAAACATAGTCAGGGGTTTCACCCCTGAAACCCCATTATTTTTTACGCTGTTTTCTTTCAGCATCTATCCACCATAATTCAGTTAGTTGTGACTGACCAAACTCAGTCAATTCAACATCGTCCAAAGTTAACTTACCACAGTTCGGACACACAATTTCTCGCTCAAACTGTGGTCGCCAATTAACCAACTCAAAATTTATCTCACCCACATCACAATCAAATACCTCATCACACCTATTGCATTTAAAGTTAATTATCGCCATAATATACCTTATGCCTTATTCAATTAAACAAATCTTTAAACGCCATTGGCCCGATTACCTCGCTAAACACCAAAACCTCCCCCAATATGTCATCGACACCGTCAACAAAATGCTTTCCTGCCGAGACCCAGAAAAATTGGGCTACCATGTCTATCAGTGCCCAGACCACCCCTGGCAATGCCGTTTCATCCCTAATACCTGTAAATCCAATTTCTGTAACTCCTGCGGCAAAAAACTGACTGATAAACTCATCGCCAAGGTCCAAGCCATCTTCCCCAAAACACCCTTCCATCACATCTGCTTCACCATCCCAGATACCTTACGCGGATTATTCCAACAATATCCCTTCTTAATCAATTCCCTATTCAAAGCTGCAAGCCAAACCGTCCTCTCCTTTTATAAAGAAAAACACCTCCTACCCTTGATTATCGCAGCAGTCCATACCTTTGGCCGAAGAGTCAACTTTAATTGTCATATCCATCTCTTAATAACCGCTGGCGGCCTAATCATAGAAAATAACCAACCAACTAACCGCTGGAAAAGATGTAGCTACATACCCTTTGTCATGCTCCATAAAAGATACCGCGCCTTAACTATCACATTCCTTAAAGAAAAAATCACCCAATACCTCCAACACCACTCCAGTTGTGGAGAACTCGAGGTCTTCAGAGATCCACAAGGCCTTGATAGCTTCTTTAATCCCCTTTTGGAAATCAATTGGTATGTCCATGACTCAAAAGAACTACCCACAGAAAAATTTTCCCTCAGCTATACTGCCCGCTACGCAAAAAGACCACCAATCGCAGAAAGTAGAATCCTTGATTACCGACAGCGTGAAGAGTTTGGACCTAATCAATGGTGTGTAAGTTTCTCCGTCAAACCCCATGATGAACCAGAAATCAGAGAAATCGTTCGGGTTGAAGATTTCATCAGCCTTTTGATTCAACATATTCTGCCACCCCATTTCCGTCAGATCCGCTATTATGGTGCCCTGGCTAATCGGGCAAAAAAAGAATTGTTGCCCTTGGTCTTTGCCGCTCTTAACCGGGAACAACAGTTAATCAACCAGGAAAATTGGCGCTCAAGACATATCACACTCACCGACATTGACCCATTGGCCTGTCCAGTATGCCATAAACCAATGAAATTGGTTGAGATTGTTTATTTCTCAAAAGAATTGAATAGCCTTAGACATTACCAGCCACCATAATTAACCAAGCACCAGCATTTCATTACAACTGAGTCGTCGTTTTTTACTACCTGCAATAGGATAGGTCTGTTCTCTTTTGTCAATTTTTAATCCTGGGCTACAGAAGTTTTATTGGCCAGGGCTGTTTTTTCTTCCAGAAATCGCAGGCGTTGACCAAAACTTAATAGTTTTTTATTACAAATTTTTCTTTTTGGGCTAATTTTTATTGTATAGGAATTTTTTCAAATTCCTATACGATAAAATAATATACAAATATTCTTTACTGTCAAGCACTTTTTTGCGAAGGTATGGCATCCACCCTAAAAGTGTCACTCTAAGGAATGTCATGCTGAACTTGTTTCAGCATCCCAAAGTAAGTTCGGAATGACGTCTAAAATAAATACATTTTTAGACCCTGAAACAAGTTCAGGGTGACAAAAGAAGACTTCTTCAGCAATCTCCATTTGACGATTCGACAATTGTCAAATTGATGAATTGAAGAATTTCGGATTTTTCGCATAATTATACGGCAAATAATGAAAAGTGAAACCCTGCCTTGTCAGATTCCAGAAAAATATTTTGATTTAACCGGTGGTATGTTCAACAGGCAGATTTTCAATCTGAAGGTTAACGATGTCAGCAAGGCTGAAACGCTTCGTAACATCCAATATCTCTAATCCAATGAGACGATTCTCTTCGTCAAAATCAACCAGAATACCTTCTTCAATTTCTTTTGTTTTATTTACAGGTTTTTCCTGAATATATATATATAATGCATCTGCCTGCTTGTCAAATTCTATCTTCATAATATTCCTCCTAACGGTTCTTATCAACCGCACTTATAACCACAATATTGTCTCCTTCCTCAATATAGGTCACTTTGAGCAATTTTGCACCAATACTTTTATAAGCGTTCATACGACCAAAAACTGACGGCTCTGTCCTTTCAGGTGATTTTATCGTTTCAATAACCTCTGTTTCTTCTATTCTGCGCCATTTCATTCTCTGTCTTGCATGACGGGTAAAAATTATCTCCACAATTTATTCTACCTGATAATTATTGAAAGTCAAGATTTTTCGAACAGGGACAAAACAGGGGGAAATGCCTAAAAGTCCAAAACCTGTCCTGATGTATATCAGGATGCCTAAATTTTGTAGGAAAAACTTTGTGGTTGGCAGAAATCTCTGATTGTGTTATTTTTGCTTTAGTTTTGCCTCAATCTTTGCCCAGGTGTCTTTTAACTGAACTGTGCGGTTGAATACCAGACTACCTGGTCTGGAATCAGGGTCAACACAGAAATATCCCAAACGCTCAAACTGGAAATGCTGGAATGGTTTTGCATCTTTTAATGAAGGCTCAAGTTTACAATTCTTGAGAATGACTAAGGAATTGGGATTGAGGTTTTTAATAAAATCACCCCCCTCATTCGGGTCTGGCTTGTTGAATAACCTGTCATACAATCTTACCTCTGCCTCAATGCAATGTTGTGCGGAGACCCAGTGGAGTGTTGCCTTTACCTTTCTACCATCTGGTGAATCACCACCACGGGTTGCCGGGTCATAAGTGCAATGGAGTTCTACAACATTACCTTCTTTATCTTTTACTACATCCACGCACTTGATAAAATACGCATACCTTAAACGCACTTCCCTGCCTGGTGCAAGGCGGTAAAACTCCTTTGGTGGGTCTTCACGAAAATCATCCTTTTCAATATAGAGCACCTTTGAAAATGGAATTTTGCGTGTGCCCATGCTCAAATCCTCAGGATTGTTTATTGCCTCAAGTTCTTCAACCTGACTATCGGGATAATTGTCAATGATAACCTTCAATGGATTCAATACTGCCATAACCCTTGGTGCACGCTTGTTCAGGTCATCGCGCAGGGCATGTTCTAAAAGGGCAACATCAACTACTGTATTATTTTTTGATACACCGATTATATCACAGAAATTTCTGATTGACTCAGGTGTATAACCCCGTCGCCGTAAACCAGAAATCGTGGGCATCCTTGGGTCATCCCATCCATTCACATAGCCTTTTTCAACAAGTTGTAGTAATTTTCGTTTGCTCAAGATTGTATAGGTCATCTCCAGCCGGGCAAACTCAATCTGTTGTGGATGGTGAATCTCCAGTTCATTTAAAAACCAGTCATATAAAGGCCGGTGGTCTTCAAACTCCAGTGTGCAGATTGAATGGGTAATCCCTTCAATGGAATCAGATTGTCCGTGTGCCCAATCATAGGTCGTATAAATACACCATTTATCACCAGTTCTATGGTGTGTAGCATGAAGAATACGGTACATTATCGGGTCACGCATATTCAGATTGCCATGTGCCATATCAATCTTTGCACGCAGGGTCTTGGAACCATCAGGAAATTCACCCTTTCGCATTCGCTCAAATAATTCAAGATTCTCTTCTATGGAGCGATTTCTATGGGGGCATTCTTTGCCAGGCTCAGTGAGTGTCCCACGCAATGCCCGCACCTCATCAGGGGTGCAGTCGCAGACATACGCCTTGCCCTTTTTGATCAACTTAATGGCAAACTCGTATAGTTTCTCAAAGTAGTCAGATGCATAGTATTCTCTGTCCTGCCAGTCAAATCCGAGCCAGCGAATATCTTCTTTTATTGATTCTACATATTCAACCTCTTCTTTTGTCGGATTTGTATCATCAAACCTGAGATTACATAACCCGCCATATTCTTCAGCAATGCCAAAGTCTATGCAGATTGCCTTGGCATGGCCAATATGGAGATAACCATTGGGTTCTGGTGGAAAGCGGGTATGGACCCGACCACCAAACCGACCAGTTCGGTTATGCTCATCAATGATTTCTTTTATAAAATCTTTGGGTTTAGAGATATTATTCATATGGTTAAATTACCATTAGTTAAATGGTTAAATAAGACTTTTGTGCGATAAATCGTTCCGCCCCAGCCTTTTTCGTCCGACTGAAGTCGGACGCTACAGGAATAATGGCTGCAGTTTTAAGATTCTGAAACAAGTTCAGAATGACAAAGAAAATTGCGCCGCATTCTATGAAATAGACTCACACAGTATCTCTGCCACATCCATTACCGGAATGCTTATATTCATAGATTTTAATGTCTCTTCAAACATCTGTAAACAATATGGACAGGCAACTGCAATCACCTCAGCACCGGTCTTTAATAATTGATGCAAACGATAATTAGAGAGACGACCTTCATTCCAATCACGCCACAGACCCATTGAGCCAGCACCACAACACACACTATTCTTTCTATTAAAGAATGGAACTTCTACAAGTTCTAATCCTGGAATGCTTTTAAGTATTTCCCTTGGCTCTTCATATATGCCACTCTGTCTGCCCAGGGTGCAGGGGTCGTGATAAACAACCTTTTTATTGAAATCTTTGACCGGCTTCAATCTGCCATCTTTGAGTAGTTGACTGAGAATCTGGGTATAGTGAAGGGTCTGAAATTCATATTCTTTACGGTATTCATTATTGAAGATTGTATAACAGTGTGGTGAAATCGTAAGAACATTCTTTGGGCTGGAACTTTTTAGAAGATTGAGATTTGCATTGAATAACTGCTGAAAGACTTTTTCTGCACCTGCACGCCTCACTGCCTCACCACAACAGGATTCATTTTCGCTCACTATGCCAAAATCAACACCAGATTTTTGCAGCAAATAAGCAACCGATTTTGCAATATTCTTTGCCCGATTATCATAGGCAGTGATACAGCAGGTAAATAAAAGATATTCGGTAGTTAGGTCATACTTTTTGAGATGCAATTCCTTTGCCCAATCACCCCTTTTTTCCTGTGGTTCACCGAGTGGATTATTATTACTGCCCAATCTCAGAATAAAGCTCTTCAATTCTTGAGGATATGAGCCAAAATCAATCATTATTCTCCGCGCTGCCCTGAGAATATTTGAGATATTCACTTTTCTTGGACACTCATAAAGACAACTATCACAACCAACACAGCGGAATACCTCAGAACATTCACGGGCAATACAGGTCTTATCTTCGCTTGCTAATAACTGACCAAGCCTTATCAATTCCGGGAATTGATATGTAGTATAATTGACATCCTCTAATAGATTCCAGGGGCAGGCACCCATACACCTACCGCATTCATAACACTTTATTGCATCATCTGCACCCTGTTCTATAAGGAGTGCACGAATTTCAGGATTGAGTTTAAGTAAATTATTCATAGTAATTTATCCCCGAAAAACCTTTTACCAAACCAGCATCTATGCCTTATAACTTACACCAATCATTTCGCCTGTTTTATCTCAAGTATCTTATTCTTCAAAACCGGTACCACTTTAAACAGGTCTTCTACAATTCCGTAGTCTGCTTCATTGAAGATTGGAGCATTAGGGTCTTTGTTAATTGCAATAATAGTATCTGAATTCTTCATTCCGCTTATGTGCTGAAATGCGCCAGAGATACCGAGGGCAATATACAGTTTCGGTTTAACAGTCTTGCCTGATGAACCCACCTGGTGTTCTTTGGGCAACCAGCCTGCATCAACGACCGGCCTGGTGCAACCAATGACACCACCAATTGCCTTTGCAAAATCTTCTATCAGTGGTAGGTTCGCTTTATCTTTAATACCTCTGCCTACAGAAACAATAATGTCTGCTTTGGTAATATCAATCGCACCAACCGCAGCCTCAATGTATTCAACAAATCTTCTGTATTCTGGCTGAACATTGATTGGTGCTTCAATTTTTATGATTTCGGCATCAAGATTGCCCGCTTCCACCGGTGTGTTTCCACTACGATAAGTCACCAAATATGATGGACTATCCTTTAATAAAATTCTTGCATTCAATTTGCCATCATACATTGACCTTATAACTGTTATTTTACTGTCTGTGACTTTTATATCAAGACAATCTGTAGCAAAAGGTATATTTAATTGAGTGGCAAGGGCAGGACCCAAATCCATTCCAAATGCGGTATGGCCAACCAATACCAAAAATGGACTTTCTTTACTGATAATCTCTGCCAGAGCCATTTGATAAACTTCTGCATTAAAATCTTTGAATACTGCATTGTCCATTACAATTATGCTATGGGAATAACTTTTTAATTGTGCAACCAGGCCATCGGTATTATGTCCTAAAATCACTGCAGTGGATTTTGTATTCAACTCAGTAGCGATTTTGTTAGCAAAGGTTAACAATTCAAATGTAATATCACGAATTGTGCCCTGACGGTGTTCTATTAGAGTAAGAATTTTATTCATTGAGCCTCCTTATATTAAGCCTTTATCTTTTATAACCGTAGATAATTTTGTTGCCACTTCATCCACTGATCCAGTGAGAATCTCTGCCCGTTTGCCAACTGGAGGAACGAACAATTCTTCAAGTATTGTATTGGCAAGAATGTCCTGTCCAATATCAGCACTGCCAAGCACCTTTATCTCTTTGCTCGCAGCCCTGCGGATTGCAATGAGTGAAGCAAAGCGTGGAGTATTAATTCCTGTTTGAATTGTTGCCAGAAACGGCAAGGTAATATCCAGATGTTCTAATAGTCCACCCTCAAGTTCCCGATATACCTGTGCACGATTGTCATTAATCTCAAGTTTTGTAACGAGTGTAGCATGAGGAACTCCAACAAGTTCAGCGAGTGTCTGGCCAACAAGTGAATAGGCATAATCAGTTGACATACAGCCTGTCAGTATTAAGTCAAAAGGAAAAGTTTTTATTACTGAACTGAGAACCTTTGCCGTCTTATAACCATCAATCTCGCCAAATTCCTCAGCCTTTATTCTGATTGCCGTATCTGCCCCCTTTGCCAGGGCAATTCTCAAAGTATCCTCAGTATCAGGATAACCAAGACTGATGGCTGTAACTGTCCCACCGTGTTTTTCTTTTAGTAAAATTGCCTGTTCTAATGCGTATGTATCTGACTCATTCATATCAAAGGCGAGACGGTCTTTAACTATATCCTTACCTGAAACATCAACTTTTACATCTGCCTCAGCAGTCTGAGGCACCCTTTTTATGCAGACAATGATATTCAAATGACCTCCTATGTTGAATTTGGATATAATATTGATATAATTATGGAACTAATGGAACTTAATCCGCCACAAAAATTGATGGATTGGAAACAGGGGGACGACATACGACCTGGGCCAAGAGCCCGTGAAGGAGTCTGTCCCCTGCTTTCTCCATTCCCAATAAGTTGGTTGGGACATAGATCCCGGATCACTTTGGAGGATGGAAGAGAAAGCATCCTGTTTCCATTATTTAATCCATTTAAGGCAAAAAAGGAGGCCCCACCATGCCTGATTATAAATATTTTATCGGCATAGATGCATCCCTTAATACCCTGGACCTCTGTGTCCTTGACACAGAAGAAAAAATTATCAACCAAAAAAGATTCTCTCAAACCAAAGAAGGATTTAACGAAATCCTTGAATACCTGCAAACCATCGGCAACCCACAAGACCTCGCAATCGGTATTGAATCCACCGGCAGCTACCATATCAATATCCTCAATTTCCTTACCAATAGAGGCTATAATATCACACTCCTCAATCCCCTGCTGGTCAAAAACTTCAAAAAAGCAAACACCTTGCGAAAAACCACTACCGACAAAATCTCGGCAAAAACCATCGCCAGCTTCTTGCTCAAAAACCCCGACAAAATCAAAAACTATACCACCACCAATTCCACTAAACTCCTCGGCCGAGAATATGAAATAATCGCCCAGGAAATCGCCAAACTTAAAAACCGAATCAAACAAATCACCTTCAATATCTTCAACGAACTGGGAACAAAATATAACATCCTCACCAAAACCATGCTTGAATTCCTGCTGGAAATCCCTTCCGCAAGAGTCGCCCGAGAAATGAATCAGGAAAGAATCACCGAAATCATTATAAAAATTTCCCGTGGCAAAGGCCGAAAAATAAGACTCACCGCCACCGAAGTTATAGAAATAACTCACAATACCATCAGTATTGACGATGATAACCGAGAGGAAATCCTGAAAAGTTGCATCAAAAGACTTTTTAAATTGGAAGAAGAATTGGCTCGGCTCAAGCCAAAATTCATTGAAAAAGTAAATACCAGCCATCAAGAACAGATGAATATCCTCACTTCGGTGCCGGGTATTGGTGAACTTTCCGCCGCTAACTTCATCGCTGAAATGCCAACTATTGAGAATATCCCATCCCATAAAAAAATCATCGCCGGCACAGGCATTGATCCAATCATTCAAGAATCCGGAAAATTCAAAGGTCAATATAAAATCTCCAAACGAGGTAACCGCCATCTGCGCCGGACAATCTATCAGATAACCCAGGATGTTATCCTTTACACCCAAATGTTTCGTATCTACTACGAACGGAAAAGGAAACAGGGAATGAAACATAAAAAAGCCGTTATCGCCACCGCAAACAAACTCCTGCGCGTCCTCTATACCCTGCTCAACAGAAAAATTACCTTCTCTGATATTCGTCATCCTGAATCACCTCTGATTCCGGCGCCAATTCTTCATAGTTGACTCCTTCAGGTATATTTCAGGCACTTCCATAAAGCTATTGGGAAAATGCTTGTTAAGAGAATGCCATTCCTGGGAAAAATAAAAAAATTTCCCAAGGCTCTGATTAAAATCAAAATTGGTTATCGCCGATATTCTCTTTATGCATTTATTATACGAAAAAATCTTTGAAAGTCAAGCCCAGGATGTTTAAAACAAAATCACATCCTTAGTTTTTTATTGGATATTTATTTTTTATATAATCTAACCATTGCATTTCTGTTTTTTCATTGGCCATCTGGGCAATACGCCCGGCATTTGAGATGGAGCCAAAATAGAAGCGATTAAAGAGAAAACTGAATATTATTCCCGCATCCACATATTTTTTATTTTTAATTGAGTTATATAATATAAAACCACTTAAAGAGGTGAGCAAAAAATCCTGGATGCCCTGTTTTACATTACCTGCATAAATTTCACCAGTGCCAGGCAGGATTGATGAAAAGAGCATTGCCCTGGTGACCGATTTTTTAGGCCGGTTAATAAAATCCTCAATTTCCTGAGCAAGCACCCCATCTAAAATCTGGAATTCTTTAAGGGCATTTGAATATTGCCCGCTGAACAAATAAGAGAGACCCAATAATCTCTTTTCTGGTGTTGACTTTAAAATATTGACCGCAATATCATAATTCCCTAAATTATAGGATTCCCTGCCCAAAATGACCTTTGATTCGGTATCAATCTCCGGAAAGTCGCGGAATAATTTCTCAACCTCTTCATAACCTTTGAAAAAATCTTGATTTAGAACAGCGATTGTGTAATTGAGCCGTAATTGAAAATTATTATAAGCAGAAGTATCAAAAAAGAACATCCTTTGATATTCAATGGATGCCAGGTCATAATATCTTTTTGCAAATAACGATTCAGCAAGCACAAACTGGGAAAATAATATTAATATCATCATCAATTCTGATTAAAAATTATTGCACGGTATTTTGCATTTTCGTAATAATTATAATTATGCACTGCATTTATTCCACCATAAATATTGCCTGCATAAAATAAAATAGTAAAACCAAGGGCAGTATAAAATTTTGTCTTTTCATTGTTATGGTAATAATAATAAGAAATAAGACCTGCAGTTGTAACGACCAGCATTGAATAGATACCATCACCAACACGATTACTATAAAAATGGCCAGCACCAGGGAATAAAGAGAACAATCCACCAAGAAAAGGACTTTTATGTTTTGGAAAGGGTTGTGGTAAATCAATAAATTCTTTTGCCTTCATAAAATTAAATTCTCCTGCATAGCTCAACCCGACCAATTTTTTAAAATCTGTATCATAGACCATATTTTCAAGTAATTTTCTAACAATCTGATAATCTCCTTTGAGCAAATAAATTTTTGATTTTGTATATAGTGCAGCAATGGTATCATCTAAATAGTTTGTTTCCTTTATTGCCTCTTCATATCTTCCCAAACGCACAAGACAATCTATAATCTTTTCGTATATTTCAGTTCTATTACTATCATTCAAGAAAAGACAACGCCGATATTCATTAATTGCAGAATTGTAATCTTCCTGCAAATATAGATAATCGGCAAATTTTCGGATCTTTTCTGGATCAAATATTTCTGATTGTAAAAATATAAAAAAAATTATCATTCTATTTTTTCAATGATGGTATCAAATGGTTTTTTAATCGGTGAAAATATAAAATTATTTTCTGGAGGGTCATAGAGTTTACCGTGTTTTATCTCAGTATAGTATGTACCATAATAACTTACTGCATTGGGATTGCAACGCATCAATCTGTCTGATGCCATTAATCCACCCCAGAATATGCCATATTTATTAATTGATTGAGCAGCATAGTGTGAGCAGGAAGGATAGAAATTACAGACATCGCCCTGGGAAGGTGAGATAAACTTCTGATAAAATTTTATCGTAGTACCAAAGACAATTTTTACCGGATTTGTCTCTTTTTGATTCTGATTAAAAAATAATAATATAATAAAAAACATCATTATCTTACTATACTGAAATCAGTTAATAAGTCAAGCCTTGACATATTATAACCAATCACTATAATTCAGATATGAAAAAGTGGCAGATCGTCTTTTGTTTTTTATTCTTTTTCTGCACAAATACAGAGAAGGTGACCGAAGTCATTGATGGTGATACATTTAAGACCGACAAAAAAAAGACAGTCCGGTTATTGGGGATAAATACACCCGAGATGGTTGACCCGGGTGGTGATCTGGCAAAAGAGTTCCTCACCAATATGATCTTAAATAAAAATGTGCATCTGAAAAAAGATATCACAATAAAAGACGATTATGATCGGTACCTGTATTATGTTTATCTTGATAATAAAATGGTAAATATGGAGATGGTTCGCGCTGGCCTTGCCGAAACGAGATTTTATCCCCCGGATACACTATACCGAAGAGAGTTTGAACAAATAGAAAAGATTGCTATAAGAAATAAAAAAGGGCTCTGGGCATTTCCCGTATTTCAAATCCCTGATA
>JBBILZ010000058.1:0-13813 GCA_037444665.1 Caldifarciminota bacterium | reverse complement strand
AATGGATAATTTTTCAAGTGCAGTAACCGGGGTCTTTGTTCATGGTTCATGTGCAGACCTGGCAGTAAAAGAAAGTAACGAATATTCACTCATTGCAGGTGATTTAATTGATTATATTCCCAGAACATTGAATTATATCCTAAACAGGGATTATGAAAGAATAAAATGTGATGAATAGAAATTATTTTGTTTTATTCTTATTTTTTTTGTTATGTATCAATCTCAATGCAGTTGAGATATATCCTCAGAATATCTTTATTGACCATTATGAATTAATCCCGCCATTGGGGAGGATAGAGTCCATTGCAACATCAATAAATAAAATATTTGCCTTGAGCGATAATTATCTTTTGATATTTGACAAAAATAATTTAGAATTGCTCAGAAGTGCCTATTTTAATCAGGATATTTTTATAGTAGCATATGACCAGTTCTATGATGAATTATGGATTACAAGTGTCAATGCGATAATTCGCTATAATCTCCATTTAGGAAGTATCCGCGAATATCCATTTACTGAACGAATTGAACGACTCGGGGTAGGACCGGAAAAAATATATATCTCAGCACAGCGTAAATTTGCACTGGACCGTCTAAGTGGTAAGTTAGAAGAGGTGTCCATTTTTCCGGATAATATCAGGTGGTTTAAAGGTTTTGATGAAAATGAATTGAGAAAGAATAAATTTCTTTCTCCATATTATTATTGGGATGATATAAGAGAAACGAATGAACCATTTTACAGATACAATATTACTGCTTTTTATGATGATGGTATGGACTTCTATGTAGGAACTGATAGATATGGTCTATTAAAATATAATAAAATTTCACTGGAAAAGCAGAGAATTATTTATGGTCCGCTCACGACTGCGGGACAGAAATTGAAAAAGATTGGTAGCAGATACTACTTCATTTCTGCTTATGGTATTTCAAGTTATGATGTTGGTGCAAAAAAATCCTGGCAGTATTTCCGCTTAAAAGCACAGCCTTATGATATAATAATTTTAAACGATGAATTCATAGTTTCTTATGGTAATCAATTAGTAAAGATTACCGGGAATGTTACTATGCCCATAACCGAATTTCGTAATACAGTGCTGAATGTTAGTCTTGATGAGTTGAACATCTATGTAGGAACAGATAATGGAATGTATAAAATAGTGAAAGAAACGAATGAGCCGATTGCATTTGGGCCCGACCGCTATCCGGTTTATATTATTTTCCCATCGCATAAACAATTATATGTTGGTGGTGAATTTGCTACTTATCGTTATGACTACGAAACAAATAAATGGTTTTCTGTAATTAATCGTGGAACAAAGGATGTTTGTGAAATACACAATTTGCTATATTTTTTGACCACAGATAACCAGTTAATCCAGTATTCTTCCACGGTTGATTCAAGTTTATCAATAAGTGATACCCTGCCTATTATTCTGCCCTATTTCAATATCTATGACATAGATACGGATGGTAAATTTTTATATTGTGCCACTGGTTCAGGAATAAATTACTTTGACCCTGAACGCCAATTATATAACCCTGTATACAATTTGCCCCCAATTATATAACCCTGTATACAATTTGCCCCGCATAAAATATAATTTTGTAGCAGTGACCGACGAGGATATTATTGCAGTTGGAGATATGAATATTTACCGACTGCCTCTGCAATATCGCGATTAGACCGGAGTGTTTCTGAAAGAGAGACAGGCGTCATTTATAGACCATCTTGAGGAGTTACGAAAGAGGCTGTTAATTTCTTTTGTCACTGTTATAATATTTTCAATCATCTGTTTTGCCTTTGCCCAGCGCATTTTGAATTATATTATTAAATGGACCAATATTGGTACTTCTTACTTCTTTTCACCCACTGAGGCATTAATGGTTAATATCAAGGTTGCCTTATTTATAGGACTTTTTATTTCGTTCCCAGTCATTCTGTATCAGGCATGGGCATTTATTGGTCCTGGTTTAACAAGAAAAGAACAACGAGTATCATTGCCTTTTATGTTTTCGGGAATAATTCTGTTTCTCATAGGGTGTGCATTTGCTGTATTTGTTTTAATCCCAGTAGGAATGAAATTCTTTTTCTCCTTTGGTTCTGAAACCGTAAAACCATTGATGAATATCAGCAAAATTCTTGAATTTATTTTTTGGTGTATACTTGGCTGTGGTATTTTATTTCAATTACCTTTAATCATTTTCTTTTTAATAAAACTTGGTCTGGTTCAGGCAAAAACCCTTGCCCGGCATCGGGCTGAAATTATTATTGGAGTTTTAATCATTGCTGCGATAATCACGCCAACCGGCGATATCTTTACTTTATTGATAATTTCAGTTCCGCTTATACTTTTAATTGAATTGAGTATAATGCTGGCAAGGATAACTACGCATAAGAAAAATCAGTGAAAAAAAGGCGGCAGCCGGATTTGCACCGGCGAATAGCGGTTTTGCAGACCGCCGCCTTGCTACTTGGCTATGCCGCCTTAGGTTGTAAGTATAATTATAGATTTAGAAAAGTCAAGAATAAGTTTTACATTTAAAAGAGCAGTTTTAATGTTCTATTCTTTTAAGGGCAGAGTTTACAAGATTTATTAGAAATCTGTCCTTTGAATGAGATAATTCTTCAAGGACTTGAATAGTTGCAGATGAATGTAATCTTGCAAGGGTGGATATTGCAAGTTCTTTTAGTTCCTGGGCTATAGTATCATCACGAAATTCAAGCTGGTGGACCAAATCTTTAATATAAGGGATTGCTTCATTGACTTTCTTTTCACCAATAATTTTTAATAATTCACTATGCAGGGCATCGCCTTTCTCTTTAAGAAGGGGCAAATACTCTTTTATCATATCAACCGTGATGGTCTTTCTCAAACTCCGTAATGCTTCAGCTTTTACCTCTATTGAGTTATCAAGGAGTGCATTCTTTACTCCCTGTTCAAATCCCAATTTTGCAAATGTTTTTACCAATTCCACACGCACCCGGTCATCCGGGTCATGTAACAAATTAACCAATCTGGGTGCAGCATCCTTTTCTCCAATATCACCAATGATTGCAACGATATTCCTTCTGAGAAACCATTCTGGAGCATCTATGTTATTTAAAAGGATTTCTATTGATTCTTTTCCAATATTCTTTAATATATCAACGAGTTTCATTCTCAGTGAATAGTCCTCTGCTTCCTTAAGCGTATATAGCGCTTCAGAAACAGCATTCTTGCCAAATTTTATAATTGCAGCACGGACATCAGAATAAAGGCCTGCTTCCCAGAGAAAAGAAAAAAGCGAAGGCAGGATAATTACATCACCAGTTTCGCCCAGGAATTTTATCAAGGCTTTTTTAAATGCAATTGTTAATCCAGGTCTTCCTAAAACTTTATTGAATGGGTCAAGTATTGATTTACAAAATTTTTCCTGATTGAATTCTCTGGCAATTTTATATAATTCATTTAGAGGTTCAAGCGCATATGTGATTACTTCTTCAACCGATTCTTGTTCCAGAGCAGTGGCGACTCTGGTTATTATTTCTTCCGCAATTGCAGTCTGCCCTTGTTTGATAAATCTGGAACCGAGAAAGATAAGTGATTTCAATCCTTCTTTGCGGAGCTGATGATTCGGTGAATCAAGCATTGTGTAGTACGGTTTTATTGAGATTTTCAAATCTTCTTTTGAAAAGAAGGTGGTAACCTTTTCACTCAAAAGGATACCTACCTGGGCAAGATATTCGTATATATTGGGGATTTTTTCTTTTAACTCTGGCAAGACCTTTGAAAATTTATCATCACCAACAGTGCCGAGTATTTTCCCCACATCTTGATTATTATCAGCCCTGGTCATAATCAATTTTACAAGTGCTTCCTCACTCATAGTAGATAATAATTTGAGCACAATCGGCTTTAATTCTAAATCTTTAAGTAATTCAATGCGGTGTTCACTTGGTAGACGCTCAAGAATTTTGATTATTGCGTCATGATAGGAGGTCTGCAAATCCAATGGTAGCGTATCAACTTTTTTAATTACCTGGTCAAAATGTTCTTTGATAGTTACTGTTGAGAGCCCTTTTTCAATAGTTTCCTGAAGTTTCTGGATTGAGGCAGTTATCTCTGTTTCCGCGCTCGCACCAGTATTCTGTTCTTTTTCCCGCGCAACCTGGATAGTCGTTCCGGCCTGAATACCAAATTTTACCGCATTTATTTTAATTTTATCAGTTCCTTTCGCCTGTAGCATAGTTGGTGCATCACCATATTCTTTTATTTTTAATTTGGGACTGCCTATCACTTCGTATAGATTCTTAAGGTCGTCTTTGGTAATCCCGGGAAGAAATGTTAGGCTTTCAATGTCGTTCTTTTTTATTGTCTCTATAAAAGAAAGAACCGCCAGATTTTTTGAGACATCAATTCTTATGTCCTGGAAGATTACGGTCTTTTCTAAAAAATATATGGAAAATTCTGGAATCTCCGTGTAAACCTTTGAGAGTTGTACCATTGTATTGGCAACAATCTTGTCCATAGTCGGATGTCCAGGAGGATATGATTTCGCAAACTTGAAACCTACTGCAAGTTCTCTTAAAAAATCATTTAATGAGGATGTTTGCATAAATAATTATAATTAATTTGGGGATTTCGTCAACAGGGTTGTTGCAGTTTTGCATAGTTGACATTTTTTGAAAAATAACTATACTCTTTTTTATGGATAGATTTGTAATTGAGGGCGGAAAAAGACTTTCTGGTGTTGTGAAAATATCCGGGGCAAAAAATTCTGCCCTTCCTATTATTGCCGCATCATTACTTACAGATAGAAAAGTAGTGCTTGAAAATATCCCTGATGTGGTTGATGTTCATACAATGATTGAACTCATTAAACATATCGGTGCTGAGGTTCAATCCAAAAAAAATGTGCTGGAAATACATACCCCATCCATAAAACGCATTAATGCACCATACAATATTGTGCGCAAGATGCGAGCATCCTATTATGTTCTTGGAGCATTGATTGCCCGTGAGAAAAAGGCAAAGGTCTCATTACCTGGTGGTTGCGCTATAGGACCAAGACCAGTTGACCTTCACATCAAAGGATTAAAGGCATTGGGATGTAATATTGAAATTGACCGCGGCTATATTGATGCAAAATGTAAACGACTGATTGGAACTGAAGTCAATCTTCAGGGTGCAAAAGGAACTTCTGTGGGTGCAACAATTAATGTAATGCTTGCTGCAACCGGTGCCCGGGGGACCACCCGAATAATTTCCGCTGCTTGCGAACCCGAAGTGGTTGATGTCGCAAATTTCTTAAAAAATATAGGTGTTGATATCAGTGGTGCTGGTACAAATCAGATAACCATCAGGGGCAATTGGTGCCCGGCAGACATACATTACCGAATCATTCCGGACCGTATTGAGACTGGAACATTTATGGTTGCATCAATGATCACTGGTGGCGAGATCACCATTGAAGATTGTTGTCCTGAGCACCTTGTTGCAGTAATTGATAAAATAAAAGAGGTCGGGGCAGAGGTTCAATTAAATAAAGATGAAATTGTTGTTAAAGGAAAGAAACACATTCTGCCCACAGATATATTTGTAGCACCATATCCTGGTTTTCCCACAGATATGCAAGCACAATTTATGGCATTACTCTCCCTGTCGTCGGGCACGAGCACGATTAAAGAAACAATTTTTGAAAATCGCTTTATGCAGGCAGTAGAACTTGCACGGATGGGAGCAAATATTACGCTTGAAGGTGATACCGCAATCATAAAAGGGGTGAAGAATCTCACTGGTGCTTATGTTATGGCATCAGACCTGCGCGCATCTGCTTGTCTGGTGCTGGCTGGTCTTGCGGCAAAAGGCAAGACCTATGTTCGCCGGATATACCATTTGGATAGGGGTTACGAAAAAATTGAAAAGAAATTAAGAGAACTCGGTGCCCGAATAAAACGGGAAAAAGAATAATGGAGAAAATAAAAAAGGTTGTAAAGATCGGCAATGTGAAGATAGGTGGTCAAAATCCTGTTGTTGTTCAATCAATGACCAAGACCAGAACTTCAGATATAAAAAGGACAGTGGCACAGATTAAAAGAATGGAAATGGCAGGTTGCGAATTGATAAGGCTTGCTGTAGTCAATAAAAACGATGTCAATGCATTAGGTGAAATAAAAAGGCAGATTAATATTCCTTTGATAGCAGATATTCATTTTGATTACCGACTCGCACTTATGGCGATTGATGCGGGAGTTGATAAAATAAGAATAAATCCCGGTAATATTACAGAAGAATGGAAAATAGCACAGATAATCAAGAAGGCAGCAGATAATTCAATTCCAATTCGGATAGGGATAAATACTGGTTCTCTGCCCAAAAAGATAATGCAGAAATATAAAAGTCCCACATTAGAGGCAATTATTAAAACCCTCAATTCAGCGCTTGAGATATTTTACAAACACAATTTCTCTGATGTTGTTATATCAGCAAAGTGTGCTGATGTTCTGGAGACGATTAATGTTTATGAAGTAATTCACAATAATTTTGATTTTCCATTACACCTCGGTATAACTGAATCAGGTATGTTGTTTTCGGGTAGTATCCGGAGTGCGGTAGGGATAGGTGTTCTTTTGTATAAAGGGATTGGAAACACAATTCGTGTTTCTCTTGCTGCTGATCCGGTAAAAGAGGTCATTGCCGGATATGAAATACTGAAATCATTAAAACTCAGAGAATACGGGCCAAAATTGATTGTATGTCCTACCTGTGGAAGGTGTGAGGTTAATCTCTTAAAGATTGCCCGCCTTGTAGAAAAGAAATTGAATCATACAAAAAAACCATTTACTGTTGCGGTTATGGGTTGTGTAGTGAATGGACCCGGTGAGGCAAGCCAGGCAGATTTTGGCATTGCCTGTGGCAAACATATTGGCGCAATCTTTGCCCATGGTAAAGAGATAAAAAGGGTGCCTGAAAAAAAACTTGTTGATGAATTATTTGAGGTGATAAATGAGAACATTGATTATTGATTGTTATTTACCAAATTCACCCCAGATTGAACATTTATATAAAGTAATCAGTGATATAACCACTGATGTTGTTGAAATTAAAGATGCCTCAGTAATTGGTATCCAGGAAGATGTGAGACTTTATAATGCAATCATTATATCTGGCTCTCAGAGAAAACTTGCTGAAATTGGGATATTTGAGTTATATACCAATGTTGCAGAGCTTGTTAAAATCTGTGAAAAACCAATTCTGGGTATCTGTTTTGGACATCAATTGATTGCCAAGGCATTCTATGTCAATTGATTGCCAAGGCATTCTATGAAGATGTTGTTCCAATGGAGCAGAAGATAGAAGGTTATTATATGGTAAAGAGGGTAAATCATGATGAATTGTTTGAAGATCTGGCTGAAAAGATTCTGGTAATGGAATCACACCAGGAGATGGTGGCAAATCTTCCCTATGAATTCATCAAATTGGCAGAATCGCCTAATTGCCCAATTGAAGCGATTAAACATAGAACCCTGCCGATTTATGGAGTGCAGTTCCATCCTGAGCGATACGATGATAAACATCCAGCGGGTGGAATCATACTTGAAAACTTTTTCAGGATTGCCAGCTGGTTTATAAAATAATTTTAAAATGCAGGGACAAATATTTTTAAGAAAGGAGCATAAAAAATGAAGAAAGACCTTGATCAGTTGATGAAAAAGAATGGGGTAAACGCAATAATTGCAATGGGAAGTGCGCATAATGACCCAATTATGTATTATCTTTTGAATGGGATAAATATTAATGCCTGGTATATAAAAAAATATAAGGAGCCTGCTTATATAATCCATTCATCAATAGAGCGTGAAGAGGCAATGAAAACGGGTTTAAAAGGGATTCTTTTTGATATATATGATACGAAAAAGATCTATGAAAAACATAAGGACCGGGTCAAGGCAAATGCAGTTTTGATTAAGACCATTCTTGATGATTTCAAAATCAAAGGATGTGTGGCATTTTATGGTAATACTGCAATTGGTGCAGGGTACAACTTGATAAAGCAGATAAAAATGGTTTGTAAGAATATTGAAATCCTTTATGAGCCAGAAAAGAGTTTGATTACGCAAGCCCGTATGACCAAGGATGAAGATGAGGTCAAAAAAATAAAAAAGGTGCGCAACGGTGTAATCAATGCTTTTAATAAAACAATTAAATGGGTCAGCAAGATGAAGGTTAAGGCAGGGGTAATCTATAAAGAGAAAAATAAAAAATTATTAATAGGTGATTTAAAGAAAAATATTTCCAATGAGTTATTTAAAGACGGATTTATCAACTCTTCAGGTCTGATTGTTGCCCAGGCAAGGGATGCCGGGGTTCCACATAATTCAGGGAAGGATAATGAAGCAGTGAGAATAGGGAAGACCATAGTTTTTGACATATTCCCTCAAGAAATAGGAGGTGGATACTACTTTGACTTTACCAGAACAGTCTGTTTTGGTTTTGCACCGGATAAGATTAAAAAAGAGTATGCACAGGTAAAGATGGCCCAGGATATTGCCTTTGAAAACCTTCGCATCGGGAAGAGGACAATTGAAGTTGAAAAAACAGTATGTAAATACTTTGAGAAGAACGGACATCCAACATTCCTTACAGATCCGAAAACCCAAAAAGGATACTGCCATTCATTGGGCCATGGACTCGGTTTGAATGTTCATGAAAGCCCGAGTTTTGGTCTTTTAAAGAATAATCCAGACCGCCTGGAAAAGGGTATGGTCTTCACGATTGAACCAGGAGTATATTATCCTGAAAAAGGCTATGGAATAAGGCTTGAGGATGTTATCTATATTGACAAAAAGGGTCAGATAATTAACCTGACAAATTATCCCAGAAACCTGATAGTGGAGATGTAAATTGCACTTAAGTATTGACAATTGCCTTTTTTTGGATATAATAAACCGTTAAACTATTTTGGGTGTCTAATAAAATAGATCATCTTTCCCCTCCCGGTCGTGGCCTTCGGGCCGCGGCCGGAGGGGATTTTCATTTTTTAAAACATTGAAATGGCAAAAAGTGTTGATTTTTCATAGGATAAATTTCATTGAGTGTAAATTCATATTGTTTAGATGGTAATAGATATAGGTTTCAAATAAGTGTTTTAATTCACGACAGGTATTAATATCTGCATTATCTGGGAATAGGTTTTCTCCTGTATTTAATATAGGGTTTATAACCTGGTTATCCAATGTTATTACTGAACTATCAAAGTGCGATGCGCATACCAGGCCACCTTTTACAATACTAAAATTTAATATTGGCTCAGTATTTACTTTTTTATGGCAAATAACACAATCGATCAGGTGTGGTTCAAAACCAACAAATTTCAATAATCTGAAGAGCAGTATAAGTGTCCATAATCCGGCCAAATTTTCTTCTGCTGAACAGAGTTTGCTTAAGAATGACAGTATCAAACCATAAATCTTTGGATTTGGTTCTTCAATTGTCTGGGTTTTGTCAATAAATTCGCAGATAGTTTCACAGCCAGCGACCTTTAGAGCCGATAGCCTGATTGGTTCAAAATCCTCAATTATTACGGCATCTGAAATGGTATAAGTATCTTTAAATTCCCTTTTATAAAATATAATCTCTGAATGATTGAATGGCTCAAGTGTGCCGCAGAGTTTACTCTTTGGCCTGCGTGCACCTTTTGCAATAAGGTTTAATTTTCCAAAATCTTTGCTGAAAATTGAACAGAATAAACTTGACTCTTTGAATGGATGCGTATGGAGTATGATGCCCTTTGTTCTCAGGATATTGGGCATTTGAATTTTAATTATTCAATTTTTAGATGGAGTTCTTTGAGTTGTTCTGGTTCAACCACATCCGGGATATTCTCAAGCAAACCCTGTGCCTGCGTTGTTTTTGGAAAGGCAATAACATCCCTGATTGAATCTACACCAGCAAGGAGCATAACGATTCTATCAATTCCTGGAGCAATACCACCATGTGGTGGTGCACCATAGTCTAATGCCTCAAGCAGTAGGCCGAATTTTTCTGCTGCGGTCTTTTTATCAACACCTAATAATTCAAAGATCTTTTCCTGTAGTTGCCGGTTATGATTTCTGATACTGCCAGAAGCAAGTTCATTGCCATTGAGGACAAGGTCATATTGTCTGCCCCTTACCTTTATTGGTTCAGTGTCAAGATAATGAATATCCTCTTGTTTTGGTTGGGTAAATGGATGGTGGCAGGGCTGGAGCCTTCCAGTATTCTCATCAATTTCGAACAATGGAAAGTCATATACCCAGAGAAAATGGAATCCAGGTTGTCTTAATTTAAGTTCCTGACCAATCCAATTCCTTATTTCACCTAAAAATGGCAATATTTTTTTGTCTCCAGCACAGACAAGCAAGAGTTCACCCTGTTTAATGCCAAGTTGTTTTATAGTATCTTCATCCATATACTTTGCCAGACCACCACTCAGTTCTGTCTCTTTTTTTAGCCAGTATATACCACCCATACCTTTTTTCTTTGCTTTTTCATTAAATTCATCAAGCATTTTACGGGAAATACTCTTACTATTTTCAACCACAAGCCCGCAGATTTCACTCTTACCTTCAAATGCCGGAAAATTGATCTTTTTCAGGATGTCTTTAAAATTTTTTATTTCCACACCAAAACTTATATCGGGTTTGTCAGAGCCGAATCTTGTGATTACCTCATTAAACGAAAATTTTGGGAATGGTATTTTTAATTCTGTTTTTAATACTGTTTTAAAGATATGTTGAAACATTTTTTTAATACTGTTTTAAAGATATGTTGAAACATTTCTTCAATAAGATTATAAATATCATTTTCACTCACAAATGATGCTTCAATATCTATCTGGGTATGTTC
This sequence comes from Caldifarciminota bacterium, assembly GCA_037444665.1. Taxonomy (GTDB): domain Bacteria; phylum Hydrothermota; class Tepidihabitantia; order SM23-42; family JAOAFX01; genus JAOAFX01. The sequence continues at coordinate 2,942 of JBBILZ010000058.1, read as the reverse complement.
AGGCTGGCGGTCATGCCTTGGGTCCTCATCGCGCATACACCTTGCAATCTGGTAATACCGTTCAAAACCAGCAACCATTAACAACTGCTTATACATCTGGGGTGATTGGGCAAGGGCATAGAACTTACCAGGATATAAACGAGAAGGAACAAGATAGTCCCTTGCACCTTCAGGCATACTCCTTGTCAAAATCGGTGTTTCAATCTCAATAAAATTAAGATTATTAAGATATTCTCTTATTGCTGTGACGACTCTGTGCCTGAAATAAATAATGTCCTGCATTGTTTGTCGTCGCAGGTCAAGATAGCGATAGCGTAAACGCAACTCTTCACTCGCCTTTACCTCTTCTTCAATAACAAAAGGGGGGACCTTTGACTTTGCTAATATTTGTAATTTATATCCACAACCAGTTCTACATCACCAGTAATCATCTTGGGATTTTTTTGATTTTCAGGCCTTTCCTGGACAACCCCTGAAACAAAGAGACAATCCTGTAGATCCAGTTCCTTTGCTTCATCAAATTTCTTCGGGTCAATTACCAATTGCAGGATACCAGTGCGGTCTTTTAAATCTACAAATAATAAACCACCTAAATTTCTAATCCTTGAAACCCAACCATAAGTCTCAAGTGTTCTTCCTATTTTTTCTTTATTTATTTGATTTATAAATATCTCTTTAATAGTGCTCTCCTTGTAATTTGTTTAAAAATTGCGAAACTAAAAAATTGTTTAATAGTATAATTATAATAAGGTTAATGTCAATAGGAAGTTGAATTTTGGGGTATGTTCTTAAGATTTTGCTTGATTAGATTCCTGTTTTTCGCCTTCTATGACAATTTTGGACAGGTCGGCAAATTTCAAAAATAGAAGATTAATAAAGTTAACAAGGGCAAGGCGATTCTTACGCAATTTTTCATCTTCACACATTACAAGCACATCGTCAAAGAACTTATCAATATCCTTGCGCAGGCTCAACAACAATTGCATTATTTCCAGATATTTTTTCTCGGGGAACAGAGGTGCCATCTTCTCTTCTATTTCCTTACCCTTTTTATATAGGTTGGTTTCTGCAGGATTTTCAAATAATGCACTGTCAACTGGTCCGGGGTCTTTTATGTTTTTCAGAATATTGCGCACACGCTTTTGTCCTATTACTAACTGGAGAAACTCCTGTTTATCCCTGAAGTTTTTTAAACTTTCACATCTGAGTCGTGTGTCATAAACATTTAATTTTGTATTATATATTACTGCACCGACCTCATCATACCTGAAACCAAGGTCTTCAAGGTATCGCTCAAGCCTTTCTCTGAGAAATTCAATTATAAGATTTTTATCTATGTCGGATTTAAATATTTTTATATGGTTTTCTACAATGGTTAATATCTCTATGTCAAAATTGTGATTATCACAAATATTGAAAATTGCATAAGCATTGCGTCTGAGTCCGAATGGGTCATAAGAACCAGTTGGTCTTTGTCCGGCAATAAAACCGCCAATCACATTATCAATTTTATCAATGATAGATAATAATGCACCTTCCTTTGAATCAGGTAATCTGTCACCGCTGAATACAGGTAGATAGTGTTCTTTTATAGCAATTGCTACACGCTCATCCTCACCATTTGCAAGTGCATAATAATAGCCCATTATACCCTGTAATGAAGTAAATTCTTTTTCACGCACCATATTTGATAATAGGTCTGCCTTACATAGTTCTGCTGCCCTCTTCAGAATATCCATATTTACTGGCACGCCTTCAAAATTTTTCAAAGCTTTGAAGATGCGCATTGATTTATCATAAATCGTGCCCAGCCCTTCTAACCAGACCATATCCCTTGTTGCTTCCTGCATTTTTGTAATCCCGAGTTTAATATCGTTTTGATAATAAAATAGTGCATCCTGTAAGCGTGCTTTTAATACCCTGGCATATCCCTGACCCACATTGTTCTCTGCCTTTCGCCTACCATTATAAATGCAGATAAATTTGTTTGTTCCTTTTACCCAGATAAGATTGCCCGTTGTTTTTAAGGTTGTTTTTAGTATCTCTTCAGGCAGTTTTAAAAACTCAGAATCAAATTCACCGCTCGTTACATCCGGGTATTCAATAGTGCAGTTTATTTCTTCAAGCAGAGCATCGTCATAAACCGGGTCACCTTTTAGCAATTTTGCTCTTTCAATAATTCGGTTTTTGATAATCTTACGCCGTTCATTCGGGTCAACCACAACACCGCCATGCCTTAAGAAGTTTATGTATTCCCTTGGTTTTTCTAAACGGATAGGTTCAAATGAAAAGTGAAAATTGGGCATACTATAGCGTTCAGCCTCAATTCCAGCATATTTAAATCTTAGTGGTTTACGGTCAAGCAGACCAACTATCCATCGTATTGGTCTGGGAAATCTTACTCTTTCCTGGCTCCAGACCATTGTCTTAGGAAATTCAAGGCTCGCAATTATTTTGGGAATTTCATAATATAAAATGTCGTCTGTATCTTTTGCCGGCGTTGTTTTTATAGCAGTAACATATTCGCCTTTCCTGGTTTTGGCAATTTTTATATCACTCAATTTGATATTGTGGGCATTTAAGAATCCTTCAAGATCTTTAGTGGGTTTACCATTTTCATCAAAGGCAAATTTTTTTGGTGGACCCTGAACCTCTATACTCTGTGGTTTTTGTTTGCGTGCAACACCAAGAATAAGGACACCTATGCGCCTGCTCGCATATATCTTGCGCAGTGTTCTATAAAATATGCGCTCGTTTTTAAATAGGGCTTCAACCCGTTCGGTCAGGTCATTTGCTGCCTTGCTCAGATAAGAAGATGGAAAGTCTTCAAATCCTATTTCCAGTAAAAAATCAATCATTGTTTTCCTGTTTATTTATATAGAGTTGCGCTGCCTCTGATGTAAGTCCTCTTACCCGGGCAATCATCTTTGCCCTTTCCGAAA
>JBBILZ010000057.1:0-13839 GCA_037444665.1 Caldifarciminota bacterium | reverse complement strand
TTCACACAACTTCACCTCAAAATCACCAACTTTTCAACATCATCTTAATTAAAATGATTAACCAACTAAATCCTCAATAATCTTTTCATTCTCTCCAAGAATTCTTCTGCAGATTGTAATGCTCTTTTAGCCTCTTCTTCTGTTACAAGAAAAACAACGCCATATTGATCTTCGTGCCTTGTTTCTCGATAATGATCTAATACATCAATCCACTTTTTTTCTAACAACTTTTTGTTTACATATTTATTTTCCAAATATCTTGCAACAGCAAAATGTGATTTTTCTCTAAATCCATCTTTGAATAAAATTGCCCTTGCCGAATGAAACATAACTAAATAGCTAGTCAATATGCAAGAATTAAAAGCCTCGCTCCGAAGATTTTTCTCTGCTTCTTTTAGCCAACTTTCTGCAGTATGAATACTTTCCTTAGCTTTTTCCATTGATTGAGGAATTTTTCTTAACAATTTTAATTCAATTAACTTGTCAATATCAAATTTCATTTTCGTTTCCATATAAAATTATTGAACCAAAATGCAAAGAATGATAAAACAAAGCGTCCTTCTTCTTTAATAGTTTCAGCTTTTCATTATCTAATACTAAAATTTTAATATTTTTTATTTTGTTTCTAAGTTCTGAACTAAGTTTCGCTATATCTTCGTCTTTGGCTTTTTCTATTTTTATCCATAAATCTATATCAGAACTTTCCGTATTTGTACCTTTAGCACAACTACCATACAAACCAATTGCTTTTATAAATTTGTATTTTTTAAAAAAACTAAAATCAATTTTTTGGATATTTAATAAAATTTTTATGCCTTTAACCTTAGGATTAGTTTCAACACTAAATTTTCCTTTTATTCTTTTTAGAATTCCTTCTTTTGCAAGAATGTCAAAATATTTTGAAATTAGCCCTTTACTTAAATTCAATTCCTTTGCTATTTCGCTAACACCAAAAGGCCTTTCCCAAAATATAACTTGATTTAAAATTTTTATTCTTTCTTTTGTAGAAAATATTTTTTCTATATTCAACATGTTCATAACATATAAACCATTTGTTCATGTTTTATAAACTTTTCGTTCATAAATTATAAACAAACATCGGCTCCTGACGCTTCACCTCAAAATCACCAACTTTTTAACATCGTTATCATCTTCTCTCTTGATAAAATAAACACCAGAATTCAAATCAATAACATTTTTGCCTTCATCTATTTTCCTGACTTGCCTTCCCAAAGCATCATACAAAACTGCCTCATAATTTGAGACAATATAATTCTTTGCAGGATTCGGCTTAACAATTAGCCTTCCACCTTTAACTCTCTTTTCTAAATTCTCTTCAACAACACCTATAACAAAACTATCTCGAGTTAAGTATATTGTGTCCCTAACTAATTGAGCATCAAATCTTGTTTTATCAATAACAAAATCTAAGTTTCTATAAAAAGTTGTATCTGCTCTAACTTTTTCAAGTCTAAAATGAGCTTGTGCTCCCTGTACAGCTTGTAAAGTATCAAATGGAGCATGGATGTCGTAGTAATGATCTAAACCTTGTCCTCCAGTGTCGACTTGAGTTGTCTCCGGTGGAAAGCCATTTATCCAATAAATCAATTTCAAAGGAGCACTATTAAAATACGTTGAATCATAAACATCTTTAATGCAGGCAGCGTGTTTATTAAGGTTCAAGTCTAAAGAATTATACTCAGGAGGACCTCTTATTACAAATGTCTTTGCACTGCCTTCAAGATTCCAGCCCCCATAAACATAAAGTGTTTCGCCTGTTCCTGCTGGTGGATTAAAGTTTGCTGTCTCAATAACCCATCCGCACCAATCATCAGTTTTTGTCTTTAAGGTATCAATTGGGCCCGTAGGTTTTCTATAAACTTTAACACTGCATTGAGGCGAGTTAATAAAAAAACCAGAAATTGGAACTGCTTCTGTTTTTTTTGGTGTTGTTAGATAAATCATACTCAGAATTCCAAAAATCCCAAATATTTTATTGGATAATCCTTTTACCATTTATAAAATAACTAAAATAAATATTTAAATCTTTCTATTTTACTACTACAAAGTTATATTTGTTCCCAAACTGCATCTCTTTGCACAAATATAAGATAAACTTTTCCTGGCTCAATATCAAAATCAAATTGAGGATATTGAATGATATATGAACAACTTCTGGTGCTAGTTACTCTTCGTTGCTGAAGAGGGTCCCACCATTCAATGAAACCAGTATATGGATTTTGATCCAAAATCTGATTCCCATTTTCATCCCTTATATCGCACAACTGGCTTGCTTTCTTAATTGTTGTATCTAAAGGTAACACAATATAATTCTCATGAGCTGAATTTTCAGGACCATATTTCAACTCAAAAGTCACTCGCTCAGGCACCTTTCCGACCCAAGTCCATCTATCAAAATCATAAGTTGCACTAATGAAATAAGGCTTGCCAAATTCCAAGTCAAAAGGCCCTGTTATAACAATATCGCCCGGCCCTGGATTGCCGCCAAAAACTGCACCATTCTTAACATAATCAAGATATTGCCCTGGAAGAAGTTTGTTTAATAACCTTAACAAGAAATCAAAACTTCCTTGATAAGTTGTATTGCCTCTAGCGCTTCCAAACTGTAACTGCTTTTCTGGATCCCAGTAAGCAACATAATCAAGAGGCAATCCACTATTGAGTAATTCTTCTGTATTATTTTCTGTCAAGCCTTGAGGAGGCATATAAACAATCCAATTAATGCTTGTATTTCGCTCAGGAGGTGCTTGTGTTCCTTTTTTCAACTCTTGTGTGAATTTTGCGAAAATATCGCTGCTTTGGTTGCAGAGTAAAGCATATTCGCCTGGTTCGCATTGAGCCCATTCTATTAAATTAATTGAAGGATCTGCGTTTTTGCAATCATCTATAGCATACCATCCTTCGCTTTTTGATCCTTTGAAACAACAGACAGCCTTTAAGGGGAAGGAATCCGCTATGAAATTGGACAGGCTACCGCCCTTGTCAGTTACATCTCCTGACTTAAAAGTAATCATAATCTTATGGAAACATTTTATTCAAAATTTGTTATTTGTCAAGTCCGAGTTGCTTTGTTGAATAATTCACTTTACAAATAAAGTCTTTATATACCGCACCATTAATCGCTTATCACTTTTTCTCTTCTTTAACCGCCTAACAACCTCCATCTTCTCCTTACGCATCTTTGCTAAACTCATCGACCAAGGCACATTTGAGCCTTAAGAAAAATAGTATAAAACTATCAGGATATTTAAAAGGACGACCCTGTTTAGCCTTATTTAACAACTTTAAATCTTCTTGCCAATCTTTCGTCTACAAAGGGCGAAAGATGGCTCAAGAAGGTTAAAGAGGGCAGAAATCGCAGTATCGCCTATGGTGGAAAGGGTAATAAAGGGTTATCAGGGGGAATAAGGGGGAATAAGGGAATGGGAAGATATGTGGATGTGAAGTGTTAAGTTCTGACCCCGGTTGGGGTTACTTCTTCCTCTTCCTCTGGCCGACCTTTATGCGCACCAGGGCGCGTTGGAATGCTGCCATTGCCTCAGCATGGGAGAGCTTATCCCCGCGCTTTTCCTCCATTAATTTCTGTGCCCTCAACCTTGCCTGCTCAGCCCTTGCTATATCAATCTCTTCTGCCCGCTCTGCAGTATCGGCAAGAATGATTACTTTATTGGGTATGACCTGAACAAAACCACCGCTTATCGCCATATACTCTATTTCATTGTCCCTTTTTATTTTTACCTCACCCGGACTGATGATTGAAACAAGCGGCACATGCTTTGCGAGAATACTTATCTCACCCTGCACCGTAGGAACAGTTAAAACATCAACATCCTGAGAATAGACAAGACGCTCAGGAGTTACAATATCCAGACGAAACTTCACTTCAAATCACTCAAATCACCGCACATATAGAGACTCTGCTCTGCAACATCATCACAGGCACCTTCAAGGATTGCTTTGAATGCCTTTATGGTCTCTTTTAAAGGAACATACTTGCCCGGCCTGCCAGTAAATGTTTCAGCAACAAAGAATGGTTGAGATAAAAATTTCTGTATTTTTCTTGCCCTGGTCACAGTCAATTTATCCTCTTCTGAAAGTTCTTCAAAGCCCAAAATTGCAATGACATCCTGTAAATCTTTATATCTCTGCAAGACCCTCTGCACACCCCGTGCTACATTGTAATGCTCTTCACCAACAAATCTCGGGTCAAGGATTGTGGAGGTGGAATCCAGCGGGTCAACTGCAGGATAAATTCCCAACTCAGCAATAGGCCTTGATAATACAATTGTTGAATCCAGATGGCCAAATGTCGTTGCTGGTGCTGGGTCAGTCAAATCATCTGCTGGCACATATACTGCCTGGACCGAGGTGATTGAACCATATTTTGTAGAAGTAATCCTTTCCTGAAGTTCACCCATCTCTGTCGCAAGCGTAGGTTGATAACCTACTGCTGAAGGGATCCTGCCCAACAGTGCAGATACTTCAGAACCTGCCATTGTAAAACGATAGATATTATCAATAAATAATAATACATCTTTATGTTCTTCATCGCGAAAATATTCAGCCATTGATAAGGCAGTCAGACCAACCCTTGCCCGCACTCCTGGTGGTTCATTCATCTGCCCAAAGACAAGCACGGTTTTGTTGATAACACCAGAACGGTTCATTTCAATGTAAAGGTCATTCCCTTCACGGGTCCTTTCACCAATACCGGCAAATACTGATACACCACCATGTTCTATCGCAATATTTCTGATCAATTCCATCACGACCACGGTCTTACCTACACCAGCGCCACCAAACAATCCCACTTTTCCACCCTTCATTATCGGTGCAATAAGGTCAATTACTTTTATGCCGGTCTCAAGAATCTCCACCTGTGTTGATTGTTCTTTAAAAGCAGGGGGTTTAGAATGGACCGGACGGCGTAATTTTCCATTGACCGGTCCTTTTTCATCAATTGGTTCGCCAAGGATATTGAAGAGCCTGCCCAGTGTTTCTGGACCTACTGGCACAGTAATTGGTCTGCCTAAATCAATACATTTCATTCCCCGGGCAATATTTTCAGTTGGGCCCATTGCGATTGTGCGCACCACATTGTAACCGAGATGTTGCTGAACCTCAAGGACTAACTTTTCATTTTTCAACTGAATCTCAAGTGCTCCGTATATTTCGGGCAACTTTTCATTGAATTCTACATCTACTACAGGTCCCATTACCTGCAAAACTCTTCCTTCGTTCATAGTCTCTTACCTCCTACTATTTTAAGTACCAAGCTGTTCTATCACTGCTTTGGTTGTGGAAAGTTCAGTTAATTCTTTGGTAATCCCTTCCTGTCTTGCCTTATTATAAGAAAGGGTCAAATTCTGAATCAAATTTTCGGCATTATCTGTAGCATTCTTCATTGCCATCATCCTTGCCGCAAATTCTGATGATTGTGATCCAAGAATTGCTGCATAGATTTTATATTCAATAATTCTCACAAGTAATGTAGCAATAACATCTGCTGGTGATGGCTCATAAACAAATTGCGCAAGAAAAGGCTCTTCAGGATTCTCCTGTTGGAAAGGTAACAATCTTACTACTGTGGGCCTTTGGGTTACATTTGATATATAATCGCTATACACTAATTTGACTTCATCCACACTGCCATTGATAAATTCATCAATAATAATTTTGGTGATCGGTATCACATTAATGAATGGAACTGGCGCAGGCAATCCAGTAAATTCAGCAATTAATTTATAACCACGCCGGCTAAAAAAATCCCTGCCTTTTTTACCTACTGGCAGAATATAAAAATGGTCTTTATCTGAAATGTTTTTAAGTGCCTCACCGATCAAATTCATATTATAGGCTCCACATAACCCACGGTCCGAGGTAATAATCAAAATTAAGCTATTTTTGATTGGTCTTACCTGAAGCAAAGGGTGTAGTTCTCTTTCTGCCTTTGGTGCAAGATTTAATAAGAGGTTCCAGGCGAGCTGGGCATATGGTCTTGAGGCAAGAAGCGCAGAAAAGGTCTTTTGCATCTTTGCACCAGCAACCATCTGCATGGTTCTGGTGATTTTTTTAATATTGCTTACTGATTTTATGTGCCTTTTTATATCACGAACTGATGCCATAATAATTTAAATCCCAAATCCCAAGCACCAAATCCCAAATTTTCATTTAGAAAATATCCCTTTGAATTCTGTGATTGCTTGAGTAAGTTTCTTTTCGGTCTCTTCATCAAGTTCTTTTGATTCTTTTATTTTTTTACCAATCTCAGGATGGGTCGTATCCATATATCTCAAAAATTCATCTTCAAACTTTTTTACTTTATCAACTGGAATATCATCCAGCATACCCGATGTTCCAGCATAGATAATCATTACCTGTTTTTCCACAGACATCGGGACATACTGTCCCTGTTTCAAAATTTCGGTCATCACCTTGCCCCGGGTCAACTGTTTCCTCGTTGCCTCATCCAGGTCACTGGCAAATTCAGCAAATGCTGCCATTTCACGATACTGGGCAAGGTCAAGTCTCAATTTCCCTGCTACTTTTTTCATCGCCTTTATCTGAGCACTTGAACCGACCCTTGATACAGATAATCCCACATTGATGGCAGGTCTGATGCCCTGATAAAACAGTTCAGGTTCAAGATAGATCTGACCATCAGTAATTGAAATAACATTGGTCGGAATATATGAAGTAATATCTCCTGCCTGGGTTTCAATTATTGGCAATGCGGTTAAAGAACCACCGCCATGTTCTTTATTCAACTTTGCTGCTCTTTCCAGGAGCCTTGAATGTAGATAAAAGATATCCCCAGGATATGCTTCTCTACCTGGTGGTCTGCGCAATAATAGAGAAATCTGACGATATGCCCAGGCATGTTTGGAAAGGTCATCATAAATCAAAAGGGCATCCTTGCCTTTATCCATAAAATACTCACCCATTGCACATCCAGCATAGGGTGCAATATACCACAATGATGCCGGGTCAGAAGAACAGGCAGCAACGACAATTGTGTAGTCCATTGCACCATACCTTTCCAGCTCCGCAACGATCCTTGCGAGTTTTGATTCTTTCTGTCCAATGGAAACATAGATACAAAAGACATCTTCATATTTTTGATTAATTATCGTATCAATGGCAATTGCGGTCTTGCCGGTCTGACGGTCGCCAATGATCAATTCACGCTGTCCCCTGCCAATAGGAATCATACTATCTATTGCCTTAATACCGGTCTGTAGAGGTTTTACAACAGGTTCGCGCAAAATCACCCTGGGCGCAATCTTTTCTACTGGATAATATGTTGCAGGTTTAATTGCACCTTTACCATCAAGTGGTTCACAGAGCGGATTTATCACCCGACCAAGCAGATTTTCACCGACCCCTACCTCAAGTATCCTGCCCGTTCCCTTAACAACATCCCCTTCTTTAATCTTTTCATAATCACCAAGCACAATTGCACCAATGCGGTCCTCAAGTAGATTTAAGGCAACACCAAAAACACCACCTGAAAACTCAAGCATTTCAGAGGCAAAACAATCCTGTAGTCCATAGATATGGGCAACTCCATCACCGATCTCAGAGACTGTTCCCACCCTTTCTACCTGCACCTTCTTTTCAAACTCAAGCAAATCTTTTTTCAATTCATTTAATAGTTTTTCTTTTATATCCTTACTCATATAATCATCATCCTTGTTTCAATTTTTTTAATAATCCCTGAATCTTTGCCCGAAGGCTTGCATCAATCATCAAATCACCAGTTTTTATCACCATCCCTCCAATTATTTCCGGGTCAATTATATTTTTGATATGCACAGGCTTCTTCAATTTACGGCTAAAGGTTGTAATTAACAATTCTTTTTCTTCATTGGTCAGTGGAATTGATGTCTTAACTTCAATTTCAAGAATCCCGGTATCAACCCTGGTCAATTGATAATTTCTTAAAATATCACTGAGACTTGATAAGGCATTGGTTCGTAATAAAAGAAATACAAAATCGTAAGCCCTGGGACTTATGTAATCTTTGAATAATTCTTGCAGGGTCTTCTTTTTTTCAGTAAATGAGATACGGGGATTTTCCAGATAACCGCGGAGTTTTAATGATGAGCGAAATGAAGAATTAACGAGTTCTAATTCAGTAAGAATATTATCCAGTTCCATATCCTGTCCGCTTAACTCTTTTTGTTCGTGAACCGTTCTCTTTTGTGGCTGATTATTTACTGGTGGTCGTTTTCTCAAGTTCTTTCTCCACTTCTTTTATTGCTTCTTCAATCAGTGTACGCTGTGATGTCTCGTCCAGTTTCTTTTTTATCATTGAAGAACTGAGTGCAACAACCATTTCGCCCACTTCTTTCTTTATTTCCGACATTATATTCTGTTTTTCTGCATTGATCTCCTGCATTGTTTTATCCACAATCTTTCTTGCCTCTTCGTTCGCCATTTCAATTATCTTTTTCTTCTCCTCGTCCCCTAATTTTGTTGCCTGCTCAATTATTCTATGCGCCTCTTTTCTTGCTTCATCAAGATACTGCTTGTGCCGCTCCTCTGCTTCAGCTGCCTGTTTTTTTAAATTTTCAGCAGTCTTTATGCCGTCCTCTATCTTGCTTGAGCGGTCTTTAAAGAGTTTCAGGATTGGTTTGTAGAGAAAACGATTTAATAACCATAAAAGAATCAAAAAATTAACAATCTGAGCAATGAGCAGGAGTGGATTTATTCCAAGTTTACCAAGGACTTCCATAGTTATAAGAATTTAATGATCAATGCTACAACCAAGGCATAGATGGCGATCGCTTCTGCAAATGCAAGGGCAAGAATAAACAATGTCTGAATTTTACCAGTCGCTTCAGGATTACGACCTGCTGCCTCGGTTGCCTTAGCGCCAATAAATCCAATACCCAGACCTGGACCGAGTGCACCAAGCCCTATGGCAATTGCTGCGGCTAATGTCTTCATTGTTGCTGGATCCATTATTATACCTCCTTTTTAAAAGAAAAGATAGTATAGTGGTTATGGTTAGGACGCTGGCCAATCATAATCAAAACTATCATGCTTCCCAACCCAAACTTAATAACCATCAGTTAATGTTCTTCCTCACTCGTTGCAATTTTTATGAAAAATAGGGTGAGAAATGAAAAGATTATTGCCTGAATAACCCCAACAAATATTTCAAGGGCAAGGAATGGTAAAGGAACAACAAATGGTAATAAAAAGAGCATCACTGTTAATAATACCTCACCGGCAAAGATATTGCCAAAAAGACGGAAACTGAATGAAATTATCTTGGCAATCTCAGCAATCAACTCCAGTATTCCTACAAAAAACATTATTGGATTTTTCAGTTTAATGAACCGTTTTAAAAATCCCTTAAACCCCAGAATCTGGATGCTGTAAATCTGTGTAAAGATTACTGAAATCAATGCCAGAGCTAATGTTGTATTCAGGTCTGCTGAGGCACCACGAAACAGAGGGACAAAGACCATATTATGCCCTTTTTCTTGCTCACTATGTTCAATTTCAGTTTCACTATGTTCTTCTTTTACTTCTTTCGCCACCTGTTCTTCAACGACTTCTACATTATGCTCTGCCTTGCGATAAAAACCAATAGAACCCACGCCAGGCAACAGACCAAACCAGTTGATTATTAAAACAAATAAGAAGATTGTCATCACCAGAGGAAAGAACTTCCTCCCTTTTTCTTCACTGCCAAAGACCTCGCAGATGAGGTTATAAAAATATTCCATTATGTATTCTACAACATTCTGCAAACCCACAGGAATAATATTCTTCTTTGCCCGGATCAAAGCCACTATTATTATAAATAATAAAATTGTAATATAAGTAACGAGAAGAGAATTTGTAACCGGTAGAGAACCAATTTTAAAGAGTTCTTCTGCCGCAATTGAAATATGCATAGAATGTTATTATATAAAAATTTTAAAAAAAATCAAGAGAAAAGTGCAGAGTTTCATTCCCTTGACTTTGTTGAATTTTTGATTAGAATAAAAATATGATACGGAGGCATTTATGATGCAAAATTTTCGCCGCAATACGCGGATTATATTATTTATTGTGGTTGCTTCATTCGTCTTATTAATATTCTTTCAATGGGGACTTGATATTACGGGTATAAGTGGACGCAAAGAGGTTAATATTGTTGAGGTTGATGGTATCCCTGTTTCTTATACTGATTATGTCCGCTTTGTGCAGAATAAAGAAAAGGAGAATCGGGGTATATCGCACGATGAAATCTGGAGTTTAATGATAGATGAAGTTATGTGGAATAATTTGATTAAAAAGGAGAATATCAGGGCAGTGGATGAAGAGATCTGGGCAATTATCAAAAACAATCCGCCCAAACCAATCTATGAATCTGAATATATGAGGGATAGTGCAGGTAATTTTGACTATAACAAATACCTTGACCTATTAAAGGCACCCCAGAGCAGGCAATGGCTTTTAGAATATGAGTTCAATCTGCGTAAGGAATTACCAAAGGAAAAATTACGTTCCCTGATATTTACTATGGCATGGGCTTCTCCTTTTGAGGACAGTGTAATGATGGCAAAACAATTGGGAATCTATGATTTTTCTTTTTTGAGTTTACCACTTTTTCGTATCAGGAGCAAAATTGTTATCAATGATGAAGATTTAAAAAACTACTATGCCGCACATAAAAAGGACTTCACTTATCCTGAATCCAAGGTTCTAAAATATGTATTTTTTGAAAGAATTCCTTCCCGTGATGATACAACAGAAGCAAGAGAAAGGCTTGATGATTTCTTATTGCGAATTAAAGAAGGTGAGGATTTCTTAACCGTAGCGCGGGAGGTCTCAGATGACACATTGATTGAAAAAAAATTTAAAGATGAAAATGAATTGATGCAGTATGAGGCTGAAGTTTATAAAAAATTAAAAGATGGTGAAGTCTCAAACATAATCCTGTCCTCCCGTGGTTTTGAGATTATAAAACGTGTGCAAAAAGGTCATATCTATTTAGTAAAGGTTAACATCAATGTCTCTTCCACCACTCTGGGAGAATTGAATGATCGCATAGAATCATTTAAGGTCTCAGCAAAGGAGATGGGTTTTGAAGATGCGGCAAAGGATTTTAATCTGACGGTTCATTCAACACACCCGTTAACTCCAGAAAAATTAAATTTTCCAGTGCGCAACCCAGAAGGACTGGCAAAAGTTTTAAAAAAAGGGCTGAAACCCAACGAAGTTATCGGACCTTTCAGCAGTTTTGGAGGCTATTATCTATTTACCCTTGATTCAATCATTCCCGGGAAAGTTTTAAGTTTAGATAATGATAATGATAAAAATATTATTCGGGCAAGGTATGAAAGAGAAAAATTAAAAATCCTGCTTGGTGAATATCTCAATGATATATCTAACCAGCTTCAGTCAGGAACTACACTTGAGCAGATTGCAGTAAAAGATACATTATTGTATCTTCAGAGTGGTATTATTAATCTTTCGCTTGCGGACATTGAAACAAAATATGGGATGGAATTTGCAGGCGTCCTTGCCGGGCTGGAACAGGGACAGATATCAAAACCGCTCCTTACAGAATGGGCAGGATATATAATCCGCTGTGATAAAAAGAGTATGCTTCCTTTTGATTCCACTCTGGTTAATTATTTACAATACCGAAGGCAGATCAGACTACAGAATCTCAGCCAGTCCATCTTTACACCCAAAAAGATTGTTGATAATCGAGACCAATTTTTTGAATAGGACTATTTCTTTATAACCAAAGCGAATTAAAAGAGATTGCTTTGATGAAGTTATTTGATCGCCAATTTCTTTATTTCTCTTTCAAAATATTTTTTCACATCCTCCCAATTCACTGATTTTATCATTTGAGGCATTTCATCAGGCTCTGCATCATTAAAAAAAACTAAACTTTTTTGAATATGGATCAAATTAGAAGCCAAATTTTTATACTTATTGTCATAAAAATTTAATATCTCAGTCAACTGATAGCCGCATTTACATATAAAATATAAGTCAATAAAATCTCTTTTTAACCCACGGGTTGTTATTGCATCTACTTTCATCGCAGCGATGTCTCGTATATCAGCTATATTTAACGATTGGTATCTTAGCGGTGGGAAAAGTAAAGGATATCTATAAACAAATAAACTGAATCTTATTCCTCTGAATCTTCCCAAGACTGTTCCTTTATTTGCCTGTTCCTCATTAAATACCCCTAATTTGGATAACTTTGCTGAGAATATTTTAGGAACAAAATCTTTAGCGGTAAAAAAATCCAGGTCTATGGAAATACGGTGACCCAACTGGAGGGCAACGGCCGTGCCGCCAGCTAAGTAAGCATTTTCCAAAATTTTTGAACTACCTAATATGGCCAGATTCTCTTTTGTTCTTTTGGTGAGTGTCTGTTCAAGCATGGAACCTTCTTCTTTGGTAAATCTAATACAATAGCCCAGTAATTAGCACTCTTTTGCGAAAAACCGCGGTAATTCATCAGAACATTTTTTATCTCTGATTTTTTAAAATTACGCCATAACCAAGCTACAGCTTCTTCGTCACCATATTCTAAAATCCGTCTGAGAACATAAATGCGAGACTTATAAATATCTAAATCTTGGAATTTTATCTCCCAAAAATATTTTTTTAAAAATTTAGGGATTTTTTTCATTTAATAAATTATACACAATTTAAACCAAAAATGCAAGGGGCAAATTCATATGAGTAATATGGATTTAAATCTTTTACAAAAAAGTGGTGGATAGATCAACGATGTTTCAAATGAGAAAGAAGGTGTGCAACAAGTGCCTCGGTATTTAGAGAATATTTACGATATAATGCCTCTGGCTCATCTGAGCCACCATACTGGTCTATACCAATTTTGATAAACTTTGTTTTGATATTTTGTTCAGCAATGATTTGGGCAATAATACTACCAATACCACTATGAACAATATGGTCTTCGTATGTAATAATAAGCCCGGTCTCTGCTGCTTCTTTTATTAAATTTGTATCAATGGCAAATGGTGTTGCCAGGTTGTATACTCTAATTTTTATACCCTGTTCTTTCAGGATATTGTATGCCTCAATTGCCTTATGAACCATAAAACCCATAGCAAAAATTGCACAGGCATCACCATCTCTGATCAAATCAGCCCGACCATATTCAAATTTATAATCTTCTGCAAAATAAATTTCACCATTGATATTTTTTATTATTGGAAATTTTGTTCGTCCCACTCCGATAACCCAGTTTCCGGGCTGATTTATCACATAGCGCACAATATGGTCAGTTTGATTTGGGTCAGCCGGAATAACCACCTTAAATCCAAAGAGGTTTTTTAAAAGTCCGAGATAATCAATACAATGATGTGTTTTGCCATCTGGTCCAACATTATAGCCAAGGTGTGTAGCAAATATTTTCAAATGTGTGTTATTTATATCATTCAGTCGCAACTGATTATACACCTCATCAATCGCAAATACGCCAAAATCTGCCCAGATACTAATTATACCATTTATTGAAAGTGCACCGGCAATTGTAGCAGTAGTATGTTCACTCACCCCTGCTTCAAAGAAATTATGCGGTAGAATGCTGCCAAATTTATTGGTCTTTACCGAATCAGTAAGGTCACAATCAAATACGGCAATAGTATTAGGAGGGTTCAATCTACCTATCTCTGCAAGCACATTACCAAAGATAATGCGGGGGTCGGTCAATTCTTGATGGACTTTTGGTCTGCCTGTATTTATGACTGCCGGCGCAATATCTTTCCTCTGATAAGTTTTTAATCCTTGATTTTTATGTTCAAGCAATCTGCCTATATC
>JBBILZ010000056.1:0-14425 GCA_037444665.1 Caldifarciminota bacterium | reverse complement strand
GGAATTATTACCAATATCGGACCCGGCCATATAAAGGGGCTCGGTTCAATTGAAGGAGTTAAGAAAGAGAAGATGGCACTAATTGAATCTCTACCTGATAATGGTTTTGGTATTATTGGTGCAAATATTGATGGAGTAAACAAAAAGAATATATTTCGCATCTCACTGCAGGATGCAAAAGATATTAGGAGCGGAGAAGGTGGGTCAGCTTTTTGTTATCGGGGTAATGAATTCTTCACACCCCTTCTTGGTTTAAATAATGTTTACAATTGCTTGATTGCATTGGCTCTTACTGACAAACTTCAGATTGGTGTTGCGGAGCAGCAGTATGCTTTAGCAATGATTAATCCCGAGCCTGGGAGAATGGAGCCGATAAGATATAATGATTTGCTAATCATAAATGATACATATAATGCAAATCCTATTTCTATGCATTCAGCAATAGATTTTGTATTCACTCTTAATCGTAAAAAAATCCTGGTTCTGGGCGATATGCTTGAATTAGGTAAAGAATCAGAAAAATACCATCGTGAAACAGGTAAATATGCACAGGAACATTGTGATTTATTGCTTACACTCGGGCAGCATGCAGAATTATATGGTGGCATTCACTTTACTGATAAAGATAAACTTGTGGATTATCTGTGTCAACACTTAAATGGTGACGAAGTGATCCTTGTAAAGGCTTCACGGGCAATGAAATTTGAAGAAATTGTTAGAAGACTGTTAAAGAGGTTATAGATGCTATATCTACTGCTCTATCCATTAAAAGATATTTTTGGTCCTTTCCGCCTCTTTGGCTATATTACTTTCCGGGCAGCATATGCTACTGTAGTCTCAATATTGATTGTACTTCTAATTGGTAATTGGTTTGTGAATCTTCTAAAAAAGAGAGCGGTTACCCAGAAGATTAGAGAAGAAGTGCCAAAATATCACCACACGAAAGCGGGGACACCTTCAATGGGAGGGTTATTGATACTTATTTCACTTCTTATCTCCGCACTCCTTTTCGCCGATCTAACAAATCCCAATATTATCATTTTAATTCTTGCTACATTGTGGTTTGGTGCGCTTGGATTTATAGATGATTATATTAAGATTTTTAGAAACAAACCAAGAGGATTATCAATAAAAATGAAATTGTTATTCCAGATAATCTTTGGTCTGGCATTAGGTTTATATCTATATTTTTATGGTCCTGATGGTTATGCGACAAAAACGAATCTTATATTCTTAAAAAATTATGTTATAAATTTTGGAATCTTATACCCATTATTTGTTGCTCTGGTAATGGTTGGTGCTTCCAATGGAGTAAACCTTACAGATGGACTTGATGGTCTTGCCATTGGCTTACTTGGTATCAGTGCGCTCGCATACGCTGCCTTATCCTATGCAAGCGGGCATAGCGGAATCAGCCACTATTTAAATATAATTTTCATCAAAAATGGTGGTGAGGTCTCTGTTTTCTGCGCAGCACTCGTTGGCGCGGGATTGGGTTTCTTATGGTTCAATACTTACCCTGCCCAGATTTTTATGGGTGATACTGGTTCATTGAGCCTGGGTGCAATTCTCGGCGCAGTTGCAGTTTTAATTAAGCATGAATTTTTATTGATTTTTATTGGCGGAGTGTTTGTAATTGAGGTTATTTCTGTCATACTGCAGATTATCTATTTCCGCAGAACTAAAGGAAAACGATTGTTTTTAATGGCACCCCTTCATCATCATTATGAACTTAAAGGGCTGGCAGAACCTAAGATTGTTGTGCGCTTCTGGATTATTGGAATAATATTTTTAATGATTGCTCTTTCAACGCTTAAGATAAGATGAAAGTATTGCTTTTGGGGTTGGGGCGTGCGAATCTATTTGTGGCAAAATATCTTATAAAAAAAGGCTTTGATATTTATCTTTATGAAGAGAATATGATGGGTTTAACCGAGGATGCGAAAAAAATGATAAAGATGGGTAATATAAAAAAGTTCAAGGATATTCGTTATGACCTCGCTGTCTGTTCGCCTGGTTTTCCTGAATCAAAACCCATCATTGGTCATATTCGCAAACAGGGTATTGAGCTGATTGATGAAACAGAGTTTACATATAGAAATTTAAAAAATCCTCAGGTTATTGCGATAACTGGTACAAATGGAAAGAGCACAACTGCTGCACTTATCAGCAATATTTTAACTGCCGGGAAGATAAAAAATTTTTTAGGTGGCAATATTGCGCCGGGTAAACCATTCTCTGCTGCCTTGCACCGGAAACCTTACCAGTATTATGTGCTTGAGATGTCATCTTTCCAATTGATGCGGATAAAGAATTTCCGTCCGTACATATCTGTATTAACGAACATCAGTGTTGACCATTTAAACTGGCATCGTAATTTGAAAGAATATATTGCTGCAAAGAAAAAGATTTTTATGAATCAGACCGAAGATGATTATGCGGTGATCAATGGTGATGACCAGAATACTGGTCTGATTGTTCCTGAGATAAATGCCCGGATCATTTATTTTGGTAAAAAGCGCTATTATGATGCCTGGCTTGATGGGATGCTACACTATCAGAGTGAAAAAATAATCGCTGCTGAGAAGATTCCATTGTTAGGTATGCACAATCAATTTAATACCCTCGCAGCAATTGCTGTCGCCAGAATACTGAATATTGCCGTGCATGACATAAAGAAAGGTATAAAAACTATAAAATCTTTGCCCCACCGCCTTGAACAGGTGGCGGTGATTCGTGGTGTCCGTTATATTAATAATTCTATGAGCACTAATGAAGCCTCAGCTATCGCATCATTCCAGGCTGTACCCGGCAACAAAATTGTGATTATTGGTGGTCGGGAAAAGGGTGATCACTGCCAGAATTATCTAAAACTATTGATAAAAAAAGCCAGGGGGATTGTAATTTTAGGTGAAAATGCAGAGCAGATTGCTCAATACTTAAAGAAGTATCACTATAATAATTACACTATTGCCCAAAATATGGACGAGGCAATAATTGAGGCGCGAAAATTTGCCCGGTCCGGGGATGCGATTCTATTAAATCCAGGTTTTGCATCATTCGGGCATTTTAGAGATTTTCAAGAAAGAGGAGAGGCATTTAGAAATGGTGTCCTTAAGCATTGATAAAACGCTTCTGGTAACGGTCTTTGTGTTATTGCTGCTCGGTTCAATATTTGTTTTCTCTTCATCCTATTATCAGGCAATGCGAGAAGGGGTTAATTCTTTATATTACCTGCTTGGTCATATTAAAAGAATTTCCGTCGCAATTATCTTTTTCTTTATTGGACTTTTTGTACCATACGAAAAGATTAAAAAATGGATATTACCCACTTTTATTTTTATTATATTAATGCTAATCTTTACATTGATACTGGGACGAATACAGTATGGTGCAAAAAGAAGTTTGTTGATTTCTTCGTTTGGTGTGCAGATATCAGAATTTGTGCGCATCTGGATTGTCTTCTTTCTTGCAAACTTCTTTACGAACCATCCTGATACTGCCAGTAATAAAAATGGCGTGATAATTGCGACATTACTACCATTGTCATTAATTATTTTGGTCGCAGTTCAACCTTCAATTTCAGTAGCAATAATTTCTTTCGCAGTGCTGGTTAGTATGTTAATCTACAGTGAAGTTAAAATTAAATTTTTGGCTCCAATATTCATAACGGGTATAATACTATTTATAATTGCGGTTGCTGTTTTTCCTCATGTCCGTGTCCGTCTGTTTAGTTTTATCAGCCACCCCACATATCAGGTTCAACAGTCATTACTTGCCATTGGTGGAGGTGGACCATTGGGAAGGGGACTTGGTGCAGGCATCCAGAAATTTCTGTTCTTACCGCGCATCCATAATGATTTTATTTTTGCTCATATTGCAGAGGAATCCGGTTTTATTGGCAGTCTATTAATTTTTATACTGTACTGGGAAATTTTCTTACGCGGATTATCTATTGCTCAGGCAGTGAATGACGAGTTTGCTCGTTTGGTTGTTCTGGGTCTGAATGTTTCAATATTCGTTATATTTTTGGTTCATGTTGGCGTGAGCATTGGCTTGCTACCGCCAACAGGGATACCTTTACCATTTATATCTTATGGCGGATGGTCGCTTTGTGCTAATCTTTTTGCGGTAGGTTTAATTATGCAGATTTCAAAATTGAGGTAAGGAAATGGGTAAATTGCTCGTAATTATTTCGGGTATAGGTACTGGTGGTCACTATTTTCCAGCAGTGGTTGTGGCAAAAGAGTTTATGAAATACAATTGTGAAGTAATATTTTTAGTACGGCGTGGATACCCTGAAGAAAAAATCGCTCAGGAATACAATTTGAACACCTTTAATATAGCACCCAGGCCCTATTATGGTAAATCACTGATTAATAAGTTTACTGCTCTGGTAAAGGTCATCGAATCAGTTGCTAAATTGGATACGATAATAAAAAATGGTGTTGGCATTTCATTTGGTGGATTTGGTTCTTTGCCATTGATTTTGTCCTGTATACTAAAACGTAGGCCATTTTATCTTTTTGAGCCTAATCGGATTCCGGGTAGAACCACAAAATTATTTGCCCGAAGAGCGGCCAAGGTCTTTCTTGGTATGCCCAGTAAAGTAAAGATGAAAGGTAATACAATGATTACTGGTATTCCGGTACGAGGAGAATTTAAAAAATTTAACATCGGTAGAGCTAATAAAAAGATTGTGCTCTTTTTAGGTGGAAGTCAGGGTGCCAGAAGACTTAATGAATGGGCAATAAAACTTCAGAATATTCTGCCACAGGACTATAAAATTATGGTCATTAGTGGCAGGCGAGATTTTGAATGGGTGAATAAAAATAAAGATGCGCGTACGGAAGTCATACCATTTACTACCAAGCCCTGGGAAATTATCAGTCAGGCTGATGTTGTTATTTCTCGTGCCGGTGCACTTAGTGGCTATGAATTAATGATTATGAAAAAACCTGTTCTCTTTATTCCTTTTCCTTTTGCCGTGGATAATCACCAATACTATAATGCCGAGTATTTTGCTCAAATGCCCAATGTAAGGATGGCGCTGGAACACAACCTGAATGTGAATCTTTTATTAGAAACGATCAGAGAATTAATGCGTGCTGATAAATTTAACAGAACACAGGATTATAAACTTGTTCTCAATGCCGAAGAAATAATTGTTAATACAGTAATAAAGGAAATGCAATGAAACATTTTTTAGGTAGAACAAGCAAAATCCATTTTGTTGGTATTGGTGGCATTGGTATGAGCGGGCTGGCATTAATATTTAATAATCTTGATTTTAAAATTTCAGGCTCGGACCTAAAAAATTCACCAGTAATAGAAAAATTAAAGGAAGCAGGAATTCGTGTTAAAATAGGACACAGTAAGGAAAATGTAGCAGGTGCAGATGTGGTGGTCTATTCAACTGCAGTAAAAGAAAACAATATTGAAATTACTGAGGCAAAAAGACTTGGAATACAGGTGATTCACAGAAGCGAACTTCTTGCGGAATTGACGCGTATCAAAAATTCAATTTGCATTTCAGGTACGCATGGCAAGACCACAACTTCTTCTTTAATAGGCGAAATTTTACAGAAGGGTGGATTTGAACCAACAGTTATAATTGGGGGAATCGTAAAAGGAAAGAGTCAGGCAAAATATGGTCGTGGTAATTATCTGGTTTGTGAAGCAGATGAATCGGATAAATCTTTTTTGCGTCTTTTACCTTCATATGCGGTGATTACGAATATTGAGCCGGAACACCTTGAATATTATAAAAACTTAAATGAAATTGAAGAGAATTTTATATATTTTGCAAATCATGTGCCTTTCTGGGGTTGTGTTTTTCTTGGGGCTGATTCGCAGAGCAATTTAAATATAAAAGACCGTATTAAAAGAAAGGTAATAATGTATGGATTGAACGAAAAAGCACAATTAAGGGCATATGATTTAGAGCAAAAAAATTTTGGAATGGTTTTTAAGGTTTTATGGAACAATAAGATACTTGGCAGATTTGAGATAAATATCCCTGGTCGCCACAATGTAGTAAATAGTCTGGCAGGAATCTGTGTGGGATTGGAGCTGGGAATTTCTATAAAACAGATCAGGGAAGCATTAAAATCTTTCAAGGGTGTTCACCGAAGAATGGAATATCGTGGTAAAGCAGGTGGGGTGATGATTTTTGAAGATTATGGTCACCATCCAACTGAAATCAGTGTTACGATACAAACGCTAAAAGAATATTTCCCTGATAGAAGAATCATTTCTGTATTCCAGCCCCATCGTTATACAAGAACCTATTATCTCTTTGACCAGTTCAGTCGTGCATTTATATTTGCAAATGCAGTAATAGTTACTGAAATATATGGAGCCCATGAAATTCCCATCCCCGGCATCAATGGTGAAGCATTGAGTAGAAGAATCGGAAAAGAGCAGGACAATGTCTATTATATCAGATCTTTCTCTGAAATTGTGAAATTTTTGAAAAAGTTTACCAAACCCAATGATTTGGTTATTGTTCAAGGTGCCGGTGATATTAATAATATTATTCCGCAATTGTTCAGGGTATTAAAATGAAAAAAATTTTTAAAGGAATAAAGGGAATAAAAATTATGGGAAACGAACCATTAAAAAAGCATACATCTTTTAAAATTGGGGGCAATGCTAAATTCTTTATTAAGGTCTATAATCAAAAGGCACTTTTAGCAGTAATGAAGATAATCAAAAAATACAAAATGAAATATTTAATTATTGGCGAAGGAACAAATATTCTTTTCAGTGATAGGGGATTTAATGGGGTGGTGATAAAATTGATGGGTAGTTTCAGGAGCATCAAAAATAGCGGAGATGTTTTTTTGTGTGGTGCTGGTGTGAGTATTAAAAGTTTTCTTAATAAGGCTATGAAAATGGGCTATGGTGGTGCAGAATTTCTTACCGGTATTCCGGGCTCAATTGGAGGCGCAGTGAAGGGCAATGCAGGTGCGTTCGGTCATGCCATTTCAGAACTTATAGAACAGCTGATAATTTTAGATGCCCAATTAATGAAAAAAATCATTCCGCAGGAGAAAATTCTATTTGCATATCGTTATTCCAATATACCTGAACATTCAATCATTATGGCAGTTGAACTGCGAATGAAAAAATTATCTCGCAGAGTTATCCAGAGCAGAATCAAGAAATATTTAAAAATCAGGTGGGAAAAACAACCTGATAATTATTCAGCAGGTTCGTTTTTCAAAAATCCATTGCCATTAAGTGCAGGCAAATT
This sequence comes from Caldifarciminota bacterium, assembly GCA_037444665.1. Classification (GTDB taxonomy): domain Bacteria; phylum Hydrothermota; class Tepidihabitantia; order SM23-42; family JAOAFX01; genus JAOAFX01. The sequence goes on along the minus strand of JBBILZ010000056.1, from coordinate 7,167 downwards.
GATTGAAGAATGCGGATTAAAAGGCATGCGCATCGGTGATGCTATGGTAAGTGAGAAGCATGCTAATTTTATTATTAATCTTGGACAGGCAAAAGCACAGGATGTGATTAAACTGATGAAGATCGTTAAAGCAAGGGTGAAAAAAATGAAGAATGTTAGTCTTGAACCTGAAGTGAGGATCATTTTATGATAAAATATGTTATTATGGTTATAATATTATTGATAATAATTGTTATGATTATGCAGTTCATCCTGTTCTCATCGGCAAAAGATAAAAAACAATACATCACTTTAAAAGAAGTTCTTCCTGAAGCGCAGATTGTATCGGAAACAGAAGGCATTATTGAGTATGAAGGCAAAAAATTTATTTTAGGTTACAATAATTTCAAGAGAAAGAAAGAGATAATAAATAAATTGAATCTTTTGAAATTACAGGGTAACCTGGAGATTGACCTGCGATTTAATCGTCAGGTGATTGTGAGGGAGAGATGAACAGACTGCCAATTTTTTATTGTGTGGTAGACAATTTAGGATTTGTTTGGTATTTGGTTTTTATGTTAAAAAATAGGGGAGGTGTACATGGCAAGAAAAGATAAGATTGTGGGGATTGATTTGGGAACAACAAAAGTAGCAGCAATCATTGCTGAGGTTGAAGATAATGAATTAAAGATTGTGGGCGTTGGTTCAACACCTTCCTATGGTCTAAAAAGGGGTGTGATTGTAAATCTGGAAAAAGCGATTACTTCAATCAAAAAGGCAGTGGATGAAGCATCAAAGATGGCGGGTGTAAAAGTTGATTCCTGTTATGCAGGAATCTCTGGTTCACACATAGAAAGTATCAATGCCCATGCAATGATTGCTACTTCCAGGACTGGAGGAATAATTACGAAACGGGATATTGAACGGGTCATTGAACAGGCAAAGGCGATAATCCTTCCAATGGACCGGGAAATTATTCATGCCATTCCGATTGAATATATAGTTGATAATGAACGGGGAATAAAAGACCCTATTGGAATGAGTGGCGTGAAACTGGAAGCAGAAGTGCATATTGTGACCGCGGCAATAGCCTCAGCACAGAACATTTATAGCGCAATCCATCGTGCAGGATTAAAGGTGAAAGACCTGGTATTGCAACCACTGGCGTCTTCATATGCAGTTCTTCAACCGGATGAACTGGACCTGGGCGTATGCCTGCTTGATATTGGGGGTGGCACTACTGACCTTGCTATTTTTTATGATGGTGCAATTCGCTATTCACAGGTTATTCCGCTGGGTGGTGAGTATATTACCAATGATATTGCAATTGGAATTAGGACTCCTCATAATCAGGCGGAGACAATTAAAAAGAAATATGCTACATTGAGTTTAAAAGATGAAGAGAAAAAAGAGGAAATTAAAGTTCCGGGTATTGGTGGTAGAGAGGACAGGGAAATAACCAAAGAAACGCTCTATAATATTGTGAGCCCCAGGGTAGAAGAGATATTAATGATAGCGAATCGTGAGATGAAGAAAAGTGGGTATTTTGATGTGCTGGGAGCAGGTGTGGTAATAACTGGAGGAACTGCAAGGTTAGCCAATATTGACCGTTTTGCCGAGGAGATATTCAATCTGCCGGTAAAACTTGGTATTCCTAAAAAGATTGGTGGGCTCACCGATATTGTGCTTGACCCGATCTATGCAACAGGCGTGGGTCTGATTCTTTATGGATTTGAAAAGAAAAATATTTCACTCATTCCGCGTGAAAAAGGAATGAGTATTGTTGATTCACTAACAAAAAGGTTCTCAGAACTTTTTAACAAATATTTTTGAAAGGAGGTAATATGATAGGGATGGTTCAGGAACCAAAATTTTGCGCAAAAATAAAGCTTATTGGTGTGGGCGGCGCAGGTTGTAACACAGTAAGCTTTGCTCAGGCATTTGGTATCAGTGATGTTGAATTGATCGCTGTCAATACTGATGCGCAACATTTACAATACTATTGTCAGGCATCCGAAAAGATTCAAATTGGAATTAATCTTACCCGTGGTCTTGGTGCAGGTGGAGATCCGGAAATTGGTCGTAAGGCAGCAGAAGAATCACGAGAAGAGATAAAGAGTCTGGTTAAAGATGCGGATATGATTTTCATTGCCTGTGGTGAAGGTGGCGGAACAGGGACTGGTGCATCGCCGGTCATTGCCCAGGAAGCAAAAAATGCTGGGGCACTGGTCGTTGCTGTTGTTACCAAACCCTGGAGTTACGAATCACCCAGAAAACTTAGAATTGCGGATAAAGGAATTGAAGAGTTGAGTGAGGTTGTGGATACGCTGATCTGTATTCCCAATGATAAAATATCAATGGTTTTTCCCCAGGACCAATCGGCAATTGATGCCTTAAAGGCAGGTAATATCGTGCTCTTTAATGCTATCAAGGGTATCGCTGATTTGGTTACAAAGCCAGGTCAGATTAATCTTGATTTTGCAGATGTTCGTTCGGTTATGACTGAACGGGGTAAGGCAATTTTAGGACTTGGAATAAGTGAAGGTGAAAATCGTGCAGTGCAGGCAGCACAATCAGCAATTTCCTCACCATTGCTTGATAATCTTTCAATCAGAAGTGCCCGTGGTATCCTTATAAATATTACTGGTGCCGATGTAAAAATGAAAGAGGTTCACGAGGCTTCAACTATGATTATGAATGAAGTCAATAATGATGATACCAATGCCAAGATTGGTTTGGTAGTTGATGAATCTATGGGAAATAAAGTTCAGATTATGGTGGTTGCTACTGGTATAACCGATACCGCAGCAGAACCAAAAATGGATGTAACCACACGCGGCGAAAATTTAGAATTTCCTACCTTTAAGAGAAAAGAGATTAAGAAAGAGACAAAAGAGAAAATCTACAATTCCAATGACCTGGAAGTGCCTACTTTTTTGAGAAGGCAGGTGGATTAGGGGTAAAATAATAGATTATTTCATTAACATTGATTGATGTTGAAAAAGGGGAATCTATGGATATTACAATTTATGATTTGTTGATAATTGGTGGAGGACCGGCTGGTTTGAGTGCGGGTATATATGGCGTGCGTGCTGGTATGAAGACAATAATATTAGAAAAAGGAATGGCTGGAGGCACAATGGCGATGGTTCATTTCATTGAAAATTATCCGGGTTTTCCTGATGGCATCAGCGGTAGTCAGCTCAGCGATTTGATGAAAAAACAGTGCCTCAATTTGGGTGTGGAATTTGTTAATCGTGAAGTAAGATCAATCCTGCGCGAAGAGAATTTTTTCCACATTAAGACAAATAATGGCGATTATTTATCAAAGGCAGTGATAATTGCTTCGGGTTCATCGCCTCGTCGATTAAATGTTTCGGGTGAAAATGAGTTGCTGGGAAGGGGTATCAGTTACTGTGCTACCTGTGATGGTCCGCTCTTCAAAAACCAGGTCATTGCCGTGATTGGTTGTGGTAATTCAGGACTTCAGGAAGGAAAATTTCTGCTCAAATTTGCCAAAACCATTACATTTATTGAATTCCTGCCCCATGTTACGGCAGATAAAATTCTCTATGATTATTTTGCAGGTGACAAAAGGGTGGAATTTGTTTTAAATGCAGAAGTGGTAAGTATTGAAGGTATATCTAAGGTGGAGGCAATTAAGGTCAAAGACAGGAAGAGTGGTGCGATAAGAACAATAGATGTTAGTGGCGTATTTATATATGTTGGTTTGATTCCTAATGCTCAGTTTGTCAAAGGGCTGGTCAATATTGATAATGATGGATTCATTATTACTGATGATAGATTTGCGACATCTGTGCCAGGTATCTTTGCGGCAGGTGACATTCGGGCAAAAAGAATCCGTCAAGTCGTGGTGGCTTGCAGTGAGGGTGCGCAGGCAGCCATTAATGTTTACCATTTTTTAAATGATTAATTGAGGTATTGCCGGTCAGTCGTAAAATCTAACTCTTGATTTTCAATATTACCTATATATACTGAACTATGGAGCGGATATTTTATTATATCGCACTAATTATTGTTTTTGTTTTTTTGATTATTTCTAAGACCTTTTCGCCAGCATGGTTACTCATCTTCGTGATTTTTATATTATGGCCACAGCGGAGGGATGGAAATATCCGTCCCTTATTTATTTTATCAATTTTTCTGTTTTTAATTTATATTGTTATACACTATTTTTCAGTGTTAACACCTTTTATTTTCGGTGCCTGTATTGCCTATATTATTGCACCAATCATTGATGCACTGGAAAAAAAGAGAGTGCCCCGTTTTCTGGCAATATTAATTATCCTTTTGCCATTAATTGCAATTGTGCCCCTTGTAATATTCCTATTGGCGATTAATGTGGTCAATGAATTAAAATTTCTTATTGAGAAAATTCCTGAAATTATCAGTCGTAGTAGATTGTTGATTGATGTTTTATCCGAAAAATTAAATGAGATAGGTATCCATATTGATCAGGAAATTATAATAAATACTATCAGTACCTATCTTGGAACTATTGTAAGCAATTTACTCAAAACTATTGTCCAGGTGGGGCAGGGTATCAGGGGTTTATTTGTTTTTATCTATAATTTCATTTTAATTCCGATAATTATCTATTTGCTACTTGCTGACCGCAAAAAGATTATGCTATGGATTGAAAAATTATTACCAGAGACTGAACAGGATAAATTCAAATCTTTTGTGAATAAGATAAATATAAGTTTTGCGAAATATTTTCGGGGTGCGATTATTTTGATGATTCTGGTAGGTTTTATAATCGGTTTTATGCTCTGGCTCTTAGGTGTCAGATATTATGTAGTTTTAGGAGTCGTTGCCGGAATATGTAATTTGATTCCAAATATAGGTTTTGTATTGAGTTTCGTGCTTGCACTTCTTGTCGGTATTTTTACACCACCACTGCTGGCGACAATTTTGAAGATCTGCCTGGTATATACTGGTGAACAATTACTGGAGAATTTTTTCCTGGGACCAATTATTATTGGTAAGGCTTCGCGATTAAATCCGGCGATTGTGATTCTATCCCTTGTTTTAGGAAGCGCAATAGCAGGCTTCTGGGGATTAGTCTTTGCTATTCCAGTACTAATCTTTTTGCGCGAATTTTTAAACCACTTTTTAAACCTTAACTTATAAATACAGTTTTAACCAGCTTCTGCCTCTGCTTCTTTTTCAGGTAATAATTCTATTTTTTGGAAACTTCTGAACCCTGTCCCTGCCGGTATTATTCTACCCACAATTACATTCTCTTTTAATCCTTCAAGATTATCAACTTTGCCTTCAACCGCAGCATCAGCCAGAACCTTGGCAGTTTCCTGGAATGAGGCAGCAGAGAAGAAAGATTCACTGGAAAGAGCAGCGCGTGTTATACCCAAAAGAATAGGCCGATATGTTGCTGGTTTTGCATGTTCATCTTCAGCAAGGGTCATTATCTTTTGATTCACTTCTATTACCCGGCGTTTGTCTACAATCTCACCGCTGACAAAAGGAGTTGAACCAGGGTCTTCAATCTTTACTTTCTGTAGCATCTGCCTAACAATTACTTCAATATGCTTATCATCAATTTTAACATCCTGAATTCTATACACTTCAAGAATTTCATTGACAAGAAACCGCTGTGTTTCCATTGGTCCTTTTATGCGCAAAATATCATGAGGGTCAATTGGTCCTTCACAGAGCGGGTCTCCTGCCCTCACCTGTTCGCCTGAATGAACCTTCAAATATCTTGAAGTAGGAATCTTATAGATTTTTTTGTCTCCGACTTCAGGTATGATTGTGACGATCCAGTTACCTTTATCTTCTTCAATATCTACTTCACCATCAATCTCTGAAACAACAGCCGCATCAGTTACTAATTTTGCCTCAAAAAGTTCTTCAACACGGGGTAGTCCACCTGTAATATCTTTACTTTTCCCAATCTCTTTAGGAATACGAGCAATCAGAGTGCCCTCAGTGATTTCATCTCCATCTTTCACCAGGAGATAGGCGCCAGCAGGTATTGAATAATCTTTCTTTTCTTTCTGGGTTTTACTATCGCAAATAATTACTTTTGGATGGTATTTACGCAAGCTATCTTCAACAATAACTGATTGTTTTCCACCAGACCTCTCGTCAACCCAGTTTTCTTGTAGGGTCTTACCCTGAATAATGTCCTTGTATTTTACTTTACCGCCTACCTGCGCAACAATAGGTATTGAATAAGGATCCCATTCAAATAGTGTTTCGCCTTCCTGCACATGCTGTTTTTCGTGTACATAGATTGTTGCGCCGATGGGAATATTATAGGTGAGTTTTTTGTTCTTTTCCTTAATAATAATACGTCCTTTATCATTAAGACTTACCAGTGTGCCATCTGGCTTATCAACTTTGGAGAGTTTTTCAAAAGAGACTTCGCCGGGGAAATCAGCGTGCCGTGCTGTGCTCTCTGCAATTCTCAAAGCGGCGCCACCACCGTGGAATGTCCGCAGTGTAAGTTGGGTACCGGGTTCACCGATTGATTGTGCTGCCATAATACCCACTGCTTCGCCGAGTTCCACCATTCTTCCAGTAGCAAGATTTCTGCCATAACATTTGGCGCAGAGTCCGACCGGCGCTTCACAGGTCAGAATTGAACGCACTTTTACCTTTTCAATGCCACTCTTTTCAATTTGTACTGCGATTTCGTCGGTTATTTCATTCCCTGCCTGAATAATTAATTTGTTGGTGATAGGGTCAATGATATCTATTAATGCAACACGGCCCGCAATCCTTTCACTGAGAGGCTCAACAATCTTTTCTCCTTCTTTTAAGGCACTGATCTCCTGTCCCATAATAGTGTTACAGTCTTCTATGGTTATTGTTACATTCTGTGCAACATCCACAAGTCTGCGTGTTAGATATCCAGCATCAGCGGTTTTCAATGCCGTGTCGGCGAGCCCTTTCCTTGCGCCATGAGTGGAAATAAAATATTCAAGAACTGATAATCCTTCTTTGCAGGAGGATTTTATCGGTGTTTCAATGATTTGAACAGCACTGGCTTTACGTTGTGGTTTTGACATCAGCCCGCGTAGTCCACATATTTGATTTGCTTGATTCCTTGAGCCACGAGCACCAGACTCAACCATCATATATAATGGGTTGAATCTATCTTTATCCTGCCCTAATTCCTTGATTAATTCTTCTTCAATGTCC
>JBBILZ010000055.1:0-15405 GCA_037444665.1 Caldifarciminota bacterium | reverse complement strand
GAATCGTCTGTTCCGTTCCACTCCACAGAAGTAAGAAGTGAGAAGTGAGAAGTAGGAAGTAAAAAGGATTTTACCAGTCTGCCAGTGACATCATAAATTCTTAGTTTGTAGTTTGGGATTGGGGAATTGAGTATTGTTTGGGATTTGGTGCTTGGGATTTGGAATTTAATGCTTGTAGCATTCTTGAATGGATTTGGCAATGTCTCCAATTTATATGTACCACAGTTATTTTCTGTTAAATCTTCTGCAATTTCTGTAGTAACCAGATGCCATCTTATTGCATCAAAGGCAATCCTTTGCATTGATGTGCCTGATGCATCACCAAGATAGACATATCCACCACTTGTATTGAAAGGGAATGTACCGAGCAAGACCCATTGATTTGAATAGTTATTCTGATTGATGATTACGGTTTGGTTGCCGCCTGCATAATAGATTTTATAATGTGCATTGGCATTGGCATTTATACTGGGAATGAAAGCATAAACTTCGTAATTGCCACTTGTGAGCAGATGGGGTGTCCAGGTTACATAACAGGTATCAGCAGAGACAGTGGTGTATGTCCACCAGAAATGGTTATTATAGCCAGCGAGATTATCGCGGTAAAATCTCATTGTGGAAGGTGATTGGGTATGCATATAGAATCCATAAGATTCTCCTACATAGCGAATCTGCAAATCATCTACAATTGTATCCACTGGCGCAGGCCAGGACCCCCTTGCACCACGACACCAATACACAGAATTGAGATTTTGATAACCGTTATCGTAACCAGGCCAATCATACCGGGCGTATTTTCCATCATAACTTGGATAACCGGGTGTATTTTTATTGCCATAGGGGTCATTGAAGATTAGTGTATGCCAGTTCAAGACCTGGCCCACAGCAAGCACCAGATGACCTGCAGTTGTTAATCCTACACACATACAATATGGCCAACCTGCCTGGACTTCAGCTACAGTTTCGTCCCAGGTTGGTGTATCATCAACCCAGGAATTCAAATCGTGGTAAATAAGATAATTATACATCCTTGAATATGGTGAATAGCCATTATACCACATATATCCATAACCACCCCAGGCATCATTTCCGCCTGCATCCTGTGCTACTAAATCGTATGTAACTTCGCGGTAGTTGTATTGTGAGCAGATATAATTTCCAAAATGGCTTGTATGTCCATAAGGATACGAGCACCAGCAGTCCCAGTAAGGTAGTTTTCGGTAATAGGCAATTGCCATCATTGCTGTGGTCGGTGCACAGGACCAGTGTCCATTGTGCCAGTCCGGAGTATCATAGACCTGATGAATATACGGAACATCAATAGAATCCCTTGTGCCATAATCAACATAGATATTATAGTAATTGATTTTCAATTTTTTCTTTTGTTGATATAGAACTTTCTTATCAATAAGTTGATGGTCTTTGAGCATACCAGTGCATATTTCCATTTGCTCAAAGGTATGATAAATAATATTATTTTCATCTGCAAAACTTGGTTCCATTTCAAGAATATCAGGTGTGTTTGTCAATTGGAATTTTGCTGAGCCATCGTATTTTGATATATATAAATCAGAATTGATTAACTCATTGCCATTGGTCTGCGTAATATAATATATAAGCCATTTGCTATCTGGTGACCAGTTAAATCCTTTCCCTTCACCAATATCATAGTTTATATTTTTAATACAGTCATAGACTTTTATGAAACCGCTCAATGTTGAATAGGCAATGAATTTTGAATCGTAAGACCATTTTGGTGACCAATAGCCATTTTTTTTATCAGTGATACAAATTCTTTTATCATCTCTCAGGTCCAGAATCCATAATTGGTCATAATTATCATTATATACTACAAAATTCCCATCTGGTGAAATAGGGGAGAGGTTTGCATAGACACCTAAGTTATACTGTTTTGTTTCCCGTGAATTCTGAACAATTAAATCTTCATTGAGCGTGAACGCAATCTTTCCATCATTGGAAAAGCTTACCTGTCCTGAGAGATAAACCGGGTTATGCAATTTTATAATTTCTCTTTTTGCAAGGTCATATATTGCCGGTACTTGTAGGCCTTTTTCACTAATCCACTTGAATCCAATCAACCTTTTGTCAGGAGAGAGAGTATAAAACCTGCCACACCCTGGTGCAGTAATTAGTTCTTCAAGTTCATTGTTTTTCAGGAGGTATAAATTATTGCAATAATTATTTGTAAGAACAAAACCGTAAGGAGTAGTATTTGGATTACACAGATAGATTTCTGGTTCAGTGATTGTGAAGATCAAAAATATGGTTATCATAGAACCTCCTATCATCTTAATTATAACAATATAACATTTTTTGTCAACACCCCTGGTTCTCATATCCATACTTAATAATAAGCACGAATTTTTTGCTTGATATTTTTTTATTTTTTGTTATAATTAGTGAATCTTCTATGAAACCTCTGAAAATCGTTTTTTTGGTCTTTTTGCTGTTAGGCTGCGGTCCGAAGTTTATCTATAATCCTGTGCCGGAAAAAGACATTAAAGAATGGGTTGCCAATTTCAGGCGGCAGAAGTCTTTCAGTTATCATTATGAATTGAAGACCAGGGCAGTAAAGGTTAATGCCTGTGGAGATTGTATTTATGGTTGGGCAGAATATGTAAAAGGCACTATGGACTATGGCGATACAATAATAAATTTTGAATATATTGGCATAAATGACCGGGAATGGACAAAAAAAGATAATAAATGGGAACAATCAGTAAGGGGAGAGGAATCCAATATCCTCGCTCAGATTGAACGTGTCCTTGAATTTGAGAAATTTGAATTACTGAATAGTGATGCAGAATATTTCTATCGGTTCAATGCAACTTTGCCTTTCCTATCACCTGACCGCTGGCGTGATATGGTTGCCTATATAAAAATCTCCAAGGAGGAATATCTACCTGTATTTATCTGGGTTGGTTTACCAGATTCGTCTGTCTACTGGCAGGTCTTGCTTGGAAACTATAATAAAGATATCAAGATTGAGTCGCCCACTACTGAAATAAATAGTTATGAGATAAAGATTGATAGTAGTATTGACCAGTCAGAGGCAATAAAAAAAATAAAGCATCGCTTGAAATTACTCAATTTAAAGTGGCAAATTAAAAAAGAGGATGAAAAAATTATTCTTCGGGTGCCAGGAGTCTATAATCTTGATGATATAAAAGAATTACTTGCTCCAGGCAGGACAGTATTTTATGGTGTTGCCCAGAACCAGAGTAATGCATCCAAAATTTCTTATCTGCAAAAGAATCCTAACCACAGTGTTTATTTGAGTGATTGGCAATGCAATCAGGAAATGGTGAAAGATGTGGCAATCAAATTTGATTATCTATTAAAACCATTCGCAAGTATAAAATTGAAGAAAAAGATTGGGTTGCCTGAGCAGATTGCGATTGAAGTGGATGGTAATATTATGTTGCTGATATCCCTTGACAAAGTGGAAAAAATGGATACTATTATTGCATATTCAGACATGAAATTCCTTGATTTCTGGAAATTGTGTGCTTATATTGGTGAGCCATTAAATAATATGGATATTATTTTATTACCCAAGGGGTCTGATTGATTGGGTTAGTGCTGTTTATCTACACAGTTGTATTGATTGTTTTGTTTTTCTATTCCATTCACTCTTATGTGCTGTTGTATTTGCATTTCAAATTCAGGAAGAAAAAAAACAATCATAAGTCTGAAAAACCACCTTGCGGGAATTTGCAGGACTATCCTTTTGTTACAATCCAGTTACCTGTTTATAATGAAAAGTATGTGGTGAGGCGTTTGCTCAATAGTGTTCTGATGATTGACTATCCTAAGGATAAGTTTGAGGTGCAGATTCTTGATGATTCAAATGACGAAACTACTGAAATTATTAAAACTGTTATTCAGAACAAGAAAAATCAAAATTATGACATTGTACATTTAAGAAGAAATTCAAGAAAGGGTTTTAAAGCAGGTGCCCTACAATATGGATTGGAAAGGGCAAAGGGTGATTTTATTGCGGTCTTTGATGCTGACTTTGTGCCACCGCGGGATTTTTTGAAAAAATTAATGCCTGAGTTCCAGATACCGTATATTGGTGGTGTTCAGGCACGCTGGGGACATCTCAATTCTGATGATTCCCTGCTTACAATGAGCCAGGCGATTGGCCTTGATAATCATTTTATTAATGAACAGGAATTACGCTATAGGGCAGGATTATTCATCAACTTTAATGGCACCTGCGGGATATGGCGCAAGTCTGCAATCACTGATGCAGGTGGTTGGTCAAGTGATACACTTGCTGAAGACCTTGACCTTTCATACCGTGTCCAGCTCAAGGGCTGGCGTATTAAATATCGTGGTGATATAATTGTGCCTGGCGAATTGCCTGATAATGCTGATAGTTTTCGGGTACAACAAAATCGGTGGGCAAAAGGAACATTTCAGGTTGGTTGCAAATTACTTAAGGATGTGCTACAAAGCAATCTGAAGCCGCTTGCAAAATATGAAGCACTTGTTCATTTGACCTGTCATATAAATTTTGTTGCAATGCTTTTACTCGGGCTATTTTCCTTTCCAATAATCTATTTCAAAGTTGAAAAAATTGTTTCAAATGGTTACTATATATTTGCTTCATTTTTTACAATCGGTGCATTTGGTTATCCTTTGCTCTATATTTTTTCACAGAAACTCAGTTATACAAATTATAAAAAGAGGCTTCCCTATATTGCCAGTGTTATCGCCTACAGTATGGGACTCTCAATTTCCAATACCAGGGCATTGATAGAATCCCTGCTCAATAAAAACAATGTATTTACAAGAACGCCTAAATCTGGAGGTCTACAAAGAACATATATTTTAGAATCAAAATTATTGATTCCCGTTGCAGAGATATTATTTGGTATTTATATATTGTTCACCCTTTTTTATGCCCTATTTAATGCCCAGTATATTCTCGTGCCATTTTTGTGCGCCTATTGTTTTGGTTTTTTAAACCTTGGTTTTAATTCTTTAAAAGAGAAATTTTTATTTGGGAAATATCAGGAGGCATTATGCTCAAAAGAGAACTTTTAGACATCCTTGTATGTCCAAAGTGCCGGGGGGAGTTAAAGTATGATGAAGATAAACAGGAGTTGGTCTGCTATAAATGTAAACTTGCATATCAGATCAAAGATGATATTCCGATAATGTTGATTGACGAAGCAAGAAAACTGGATTAAAAAATGCTTGCCATTTTACTATTAGTATCTTTTGCAAATCTGCACATATTGGATATTGGCGATAAAGGACTCCAGATTGAGTTTGATGGTGCACAGATAAACTTACCAGACTTAAAGTTTTCCGGTGCTACATCTTTTGCTCAACCTGGTGAGCCTGACCTGCCTTCATTAAATATCTTTGTCGGTGTGCCTCAGAATGGAGAGATAGAGGTTCAGTTAGTAGAGAATCAAATAGAAGTATTTTCTGGAGTTGAGATTAAACCCGCTATTCCCCTCGCAATCTATGAAACACCGCTGCGTGAAAAACCTGAAAAACAGAGTGAGGTATATAAACAGAATAGATTTTTTCCTGAGCAGATAATAGAAGTTTCTTCGCCCGGCTATATGCGTGATATTCGGGTAGTGAATATAAGATTGCATCCTGTGCAGTACAACCCTGTGAAGAGAGAACTCATTGTTTCAAGAAGACTTAAGATAATGATAAGGTTCCAGGGTAAGCCTGAGACGTATCCCATAATGGATGACTCTTTTGAACAAATATATAAACAAACAATTATAAATTATGAACAATGCAAGAACTGGCGCAGAAGGGTTGAACAACAGTCCATCAAAAATCCTTTTACTACAGGTGTCTGGTTTAAAATGGAAATAGGTGAAGAAGGTTTATACAAAATTGATTATGATGAATTGCGTAATGCTGGCATTGACCCCAAGCAGTTTGACCCAAAAACTATGAAGGTATACACAGCAGCATTTGAGATTTTGCCCAAGAATGTTCAGACCCCATTTCCAGATTCGCTGATAGAGATTCCGGTCTATGTGGAAGGGGAGGACGACCACAGTTTTGACAAAAAGGACTATCTTGTATTCTATGGTTTTCCTGCAAGCCATTTAATTCCTGGCACAACTGTAACCTGGTTTGAAAATGGTTATGCCTTAAAAAATGTATACTGGTTCACATTTGGTGGCGCATATGGTAAAAGAATGGAGAGAACAGATGCCCAATGGAATAATTCCAGTCCTGATACAATTGTCAATGAAATTTTGCACATTGAAGTGGATGAAGGGAACCCTACCCGTTCAGGTATAAATTGGTTCTGGAAGGATATGTCACTTGGAAAGGCAGAGAGCACTTCAATAGCACTACCTGTTTTCCATGCTGATGCCTATGGCGAAGCACAATTAATTACATCAATTTTTAGTTCAATGTCTCCCAATGCCCAGCAATTCTGGATAAGATTTGGCTTGAACAATAATAATTTCTTCAATGATACACTTATTATACCACAATCAATGTCATTACCGGCAGTGCGTTTTACAGGAAATGGAGTTCTAAATGGCGATTCTTCAGTATTTGAATTCAAGATAAAAAGGCCAGTTGGTACCACAGCAGAACTTATAATGTACCTTAATTGTCTTGACTTGCAATATCAGCGGTTGACCGATGTTACAGAATCATTTCATGCCTATTTTCAAAATGCAGGTACTTATACAATTAAATGTAAAAATGTGAATTCTAAGCCGTTTATTTTAAATATAACAGATTTACATAAACCTGCGATGCTTGATAACTTTAATACGAGCGGTAAGAATATAACTTTTACCACTCAATGTGATTCGTCCCAATTATTATACATTACCCAGTTAAATTCTGCTATGCATGCCACTCTTATTCCGGCGAACCCTGGCCGTCTCAGGACCACAGACAATGGTTGTGAATATCTTATTATTACCCACAGGAATTTTTATAATTCAATAATGCCACTGGTCAATTACCGTCGCCAGGAATACTCCACAAAGGTAGTTACTGTGGATGCGATCTTTGATGATTTTTCTTATGGTAAGTATGACCCACTGGCAATAAAACACTTTTTGTATCATACTTATAATCACTGGACAACTGTGCCAAAGTTTGTTCTGCTCGTTGGTGATGCAACCTATGATTATAAAAATAATTTAGGCAAAGAGAATCCACCGAACTACATTCCGATGTATGAGGCGGGAACCACGCTATCAGGTAATCCCGGGATACCACCTAACTATATTTATGAAGGTGAATATGTAAATTTCTTCGGAACCGAGGCAATGGTGCTGGGTAGAATAACTGTGCGCAATAACCGGGAAGTGCGTGACTTTATTGATAAACTAATTGTCTATGAGCAGGGTGATATTGATGGCATCTGGAACAAAAGGATTATCCTCTCTGCTGATGATGAGTATGCAACTGGCTGGGAAGGAACTGAACATGCTGCAGCCTGTGAGGCTCTGAGTTTAGTTGTTCCTGATTCAATCTATGACCGGGCAAAGGTCTATGAATTGAGTTATTTACCATTTCCTCCACACGAAACTGGAACAACAAAACCACTTGCAACTGAAGATTTTATTAAGGAATTGAATAAGGGCGCACTCATTGGTTGTTTCTTTGGCCATGGAAACACACACCAACTCGCCCATGAAAAACTATTTTATGGAACTTATTTACCATTGGTCAACAATGGAAAGCGATTTTTCTTTTTCTATTTTGCTTCGTGCACAGTGGGACGTTTTGATGATTCTGATTACGAGTGTATTGCTGAAGAACTTGTCAGAATCAGACAGGGCGCAATTGGAACAATGGGCGCACATGCAGGTTCAAGTACTGGAGTAAATCAGAACATAGGTTTGTATCTATTCCGTTTCTTTACTTCGCCAGATACGAATCTTACAATGGGCGAATGTTATTATGCTGCCAAACATAGTGCAGGTGGTATTGCAATATATCTATTATTGGGTGACCCGGCAACGAAAATAAGGAAGGTAAAGCAGAATTTTCAGATACAGGCATTGCCAGATTCAGTAAGACCCCTGGAAAGATTAAAAGCAATATCTGATAAAAAACCCTATTACCTTAGCGCATATCTTAAAGATACCACCCATATAAAGTGGATTGATGCGACAACCGCAAATAAAATCTCTGGGCATATAAGACGGGCAGTGCGTAATACAGATAATCCAGCAGATACCGTGATATTTGATTATCGTATAGAAGGAAAAGAAGTCTATCAGGGTTACTGGACCGATGATACTGCAAAATTTGTAGTTCCACAGCATTCAACAACCCATTTGCCGACCATTAAATTGAGTGGATATAAAGACCAGTTCAGTGCCAGTACTGAATCAATCAAGGTATATGGCACCCAGTTCAGTGCCAGTACTGAATCAATCAAGGTATATGGCACTGCAGTTCCATCTTCTGACCAGAACGGTCCTGAAATTGAATTGTATGATGGGGCAAGGCGATTAAAGGATGGGGATTGGGTGGACAAAAAATTTACCCTTACTGGTGTAGTCACTGACGAAAGTGGAGTGAATCTGCTCAATTCAAAAGAAGATGCACGCGGTTTCTTTTTATATGTTGGTAAGGACAATGTTATAAATCGCATTGACCTGCGTAGTAGTTTTATCTACAATCAAAATTCATATTCAGAAGGTGAGTTCAGAACTGAAATTACACTGGAAAATCCTCAGGAATCCCTTACTGTGTATGTAAGCGATAATATTTTTAATCAAACGATAAAAAAGATTTTACTCAATGCCAATATTTACGAGCGCATATCAATAGAGAATATTCTTATATATCCAAATCCCGTAAAAAATTATAATGGACTTTGGCTAACATTCAACCTTTCGCAGAGTGCAAAGGTGACGATAAAGATCTATACGATTGCGGGCCGTCTGGTAAAGAGTATCCCTGATATTTCCTGTAATCCGGGATATAATCAGAAATTCTGGGATGGTAAGGATGATTATGGTGATGATTTGAGCAATGGTGTATATCTTGTTTACATCCTTGCTGAAGGAAATTCAGGAACAGACAAAAAAGTTGAAAAGTTTATAATTGCCCGCTGATTTTTTCGCTCTTTAATTTCTTAAATTAAATCCTTGAATCCTCTCCAATTTCAGATTTATTTTCTTATCTTACCATAGATGTAGTTGCCCGATTTATCGGGCATTATATCAGGGATTGGTTTAGAAACAGGTCTAAGGTTGTAAGGCGTAGCAGCCAGTATGGTTATAGGGTATGGTTTATAGTCAAAAAATACACGACTGAAGAAAATACTTCCTTTTAATAGCTTTAGGTATTTAGGTATTTTGGACTTTTAGGTATTTGTTAGCCGATTTCCTGCTTGACATTTCAAAAATATTGTTTATATTTATTATTAACCGAGGGGGTTGAAATGAAGAATCTAAAATATGTTGCATTTGTGGTTGCAGTTATTACCATGGTGCTCGCGGTGATTGCCCGCTTATTTATGCCTGACAAGGCACTTCTTGGACTCGCTGCTTTAACCTATCTTCGTCTTACAATAACAATGCTACTCTTCGCGCTCGTTTTCCATTTTTTATTCACCAAATAAAAAAGGGGCAGAGAAATCTGCCCCTTAATTTTGCAAAATTAATTATCCACCTGCCTGCGGTGGTTTCAGCGCTCGAGTATTCTCTTCAATAGCAAGGATTACAAGAATCATTTCAGCGGCAGCGAGCAAACTGACAAAGACAAAAGCACCATAAATCAGGATACCGAAGGCGATGCCTACACCGCCAAATGCACCGAGTGCACCCATACCACCATATCCATATCCACCATAACCCCGCCCCATCATAGATGACATTGCTGCACCACCAATGAGCATCACAATAAAACCGATTATGGTTAATACTGCAACGATCCAGGCAAGGACTTTAAAAATTACAGACACAATGCGCAATGCCGTAAATTTCTTCTCCATTTGTGCCTCCTTTATATTGATAAGCATAATCAAAAAATCATATAAGTCAAGGAGGAACTTTTCTGTGGTATCCCATTCACCTATTGACTATGCCATTTTTTTAAATAGAATATCACTGCTATTTTAATACAGAATTAGTGATAGAGGAGGTTCAATGGCAAAATATAAGATTGCCTGGTTGCCAGGGGATGGTATAGGCAATGATGTGCTGGATGCTACGAGAATTGTACTTGATAAATTAAATCTGGATGCGGAGTATATCCATGGTGATATTGGCTGGGAATTCTGGTGCAAGGAAGGCGAACCCCTGCCCGAGCGCACTGTGAATTTACTGAAGAATGTTGACGCAGCACTTTTCGGTGCAATTACTTCCAAACCTGTAAAACAAGCAGAGGTTGAACTTGTTCCAGAACTGAAAGGTAAAGGACTGGTCTATCGTTCTCCCATCGTGAGAATGAGACAGTTGTTTGACCTCTATGTATGTCTGCGACCCTGCAAGGCATATCTTGGCAATTCCCTTAATTACAAAGAAAATATAGACCTTATTGTCTTTCGGGAGAATACCGAGGATTTGTATTCGGGTGTTGAATTTTTTCCTGTTCCGGAAGACCTGTCAAAATTATTAACCAACCTTTCCAGAAATTTTGAACCATTTAAAAATCTGGATGCAAAGGATATTGCAATATCCTGCAAAGTAAATACCCGAAAGGGTTCAGAAAAAATTATTCGTGCCGCATTTGATTATGCAAAAAAGCACCATAGAAAAAAGGTTACAGTTATCCATAAAGCAAATGTGGTGCGTGCTTCAGATGGTTTATTTCTTGAGACTGCAAGAGAAGTATCAAAGAATTATCCTGAAATTCAGTTTGATGAGGCAAATGTTGATGCGATTATGATGTGGCTTCTAAAAAATCCTTATAACTATGATGTGCTTGTAGCACCAAATCTTTATGGTGATATTGTATCAGACCTTTGCGCCCAGATGGTGGGTGGTCTGGGTTTTGGTTGTTCAGGCAATATTGGTGAGAAACTTGCAGTCTTTGAACCTACCCATGGTTCTGCTCCTAAATATGCTGGTATGTATAAGGTCAATCCCATTGCCACGATACTTGCCGCAAAGATGATGCTTGAATGGCTCGGTGAGTCTGAACTTGCACTGAGACTTGAGAGTGGTGTGGCAGAAGTCATTAAAGAGAGAAAGGTTAAGACCTATGATATGGGTGGCAGTGCTTCAACCCTGGAGATGGCAGAGGCAATAGCGAGCAAACTATGACAGTTATTGAAAAGATTTTTTCAAGGGCAGCAAACAAAAAGGTAAAAGCTGATGATTATGTATGGGTCAATCTTGACCTTGTTGCAATGCGTGACTTTGGTGGTCCCAATGTAGTAAAGGAATATAAAGAACATTTTGGAGATGCACCGGTCTTTGATAATAAAAAGGTTGCCATTACTTTTGACCTCCACATTCCTGCCCGTGATGAAAAGGTTGCGCAAAACCAGCAAATTTTACGGAAGTTCGCAAAGGAACATAATATCAGATTATTTGATATTAATACTGGAGTTGGACAGCATATTCTCCTTGAAAATGGGCTGGTCAAGCCCTGGGATGTAATAATCGGTACTGATAGCCATATGAATCTCTTGGGTGCAGTAGGTGCAGCAGGTTTTGGAATGGGTACGACTGATATTGCTGCTGGGCTCTATCGGGGTAAACTCTGGTTTAAAGTGCCGCGCACCATCAAAATTATCGTTGACGGCATTTTAAAATATCCATTGACGGCAAAGGATGTTGCTTTATATATCTTAAAAAATCTGTCTACAAGTGGTGCACTAAATCGGGCAATAGAATTTTTTGGTGAGGCGATAATGATGATGAATCTTGCTGAACGGATTACGCTGGCGAGTATGGTGACAGAAATGTCCGGTGATATTGGATTTATTGAACCAGATGAGCCAATATTTGAATTTTTACGCGGGCATAATGTTACTGACCTTGAACCGATTAAATCTGACAATAATATAGAGTATGAAAAGGTCTACGGATTTGACATATCAAATTTGAGACCCCAGATTGCCTGTCCCCATTCACCTGATAATGTGACGAATGTTTCAGATGTAGCAGGAAGGAAAGTAGACCAGGTCTTTATTGGCTCCTGCACCAATGGTAGGTTTGAGGATTTAAAGGTTGTAGCACGGATATTGGAAGGGAAAAGAATTAATAATGGGGTGCGTTTGATTATTGTGCCCGCAACAATGGAAGTGGCGATGGCTGCAGAACAGGCAGGTTTATACAAAATCTTTTTAGAGAGCGGAGCAGTGGTAGTAAATCCAGGTTGTTCACTCTGCACAACCGGACACCCCGGGATTCTTGCTCCGGGCGAAGTCATGGTTTCAACTTCCAATCGCAATTTTATTGGTAAACTTGGAAAGGGTACAGAAGTCTATCTTGCTTCGCCTGCTACTGCTGCGGCGACTGCGTTACGGGGTGTGATAACATCACCCATGGAGTTATAAATGGATAGGTTATTGTCGGTAAGATTTCGCGGAACTTCCTGGCATTTTGGAGATGATATTGATACTGATCAGATTTACCCGGGGAAGTATTTGCCACTAACTGATAAATCAGAAATGGCAAAACACGCAATGGAAGGAACAGACAGGGGAGAGGAATTTATAAAGAATGTAAAACCAGGTGATATTATTGTAGCAGGAAAGAACTTTGGTTGTGGTTCTTCAAGGGAACATGCCGCAATTGCCATTCATGGTGCTGGTATTTCATTAATCATTGCCCAATCATTCGCAAGGATATTCCATCGTAATTGTATAAATACTGCTTTACCCGTATTAGAATTGAAGGAAGCAAACGAAATTCAGGATGGCGATATCCTTGAAGTTAATATTGAGACCGGTGAGATAAAGGATATAACCCAGAATAAAATTTATAAGGCGGAGCCCATTTCTGAACTGGAGAAGGAGATTCTCAATGCCGGTGGTTTGCTACAATATTTGAAATTTATGCAAGGGTAAAAAATTATTATGGATGAAACTTATATTAAAAAAATATTTCCCGAAATAGATGAGATAAAGGATGCAAGGTTGCGCAGCGGTGTAATAAATGCCTGGCTCAGTGCAATTAGAAAAGGCAAATGGGAGAGCATTGAAGATATTCCGTTTACGCTTTTAATACAAACGAAAAAGACCCTGATTGAACATACCAGAGCAGTAACACAGATGGCTATGGAGATTGCCCGGCTCCGTAATGACCTTAACTGGGATATTATCGTAGCCGGTGGTCTGGTTCACGATGTGGGCAAATTACTTGAGTATGAGTTTAAGGGTGGCAAGTATATAAAGAGTGATTATGGTAAGCTTATCCGACATCCGGTCTCTGGTTATCATCTGGTTCTTGATGCGGGTTTGCCTCTGGAGATTGCCCATATTGTTGCGGCACACTCTGAAGAAGGAGAGAAGGTAAGCCGTTCACCTGAAGCCATTGTAATTCATCATTGTGATTTTATTGATTTTGATATTGAAAAGACAAAGGCGATAAAGAATTAATCGATTTTTCAGCTAAACGGGTGCCCGTTTTATTCCATAATTTTCGTCAATACTTTAATTGTATATTTGACCATTTCTTCGGTAATTCCATAATGGGTAACCATCCTGAAACGGTTAGGGCCAGTGCCTAAAAATTTTATGCCCTCCTGAGCAGATTTTTGTATCAATTCATCTGCGCTTATCTTTTTACTTGTCAGGTCAAAATAGATGATATTGGTTCTGACCTTGTTCAGGTCAATGAGAAGACCAGGGATTTTGCTGATTCCTTCGGCAAGGATACGGGCATTGTTATGGTCTTCCCTCAACCTCTCAATCATATCATCCAATGCTACAATACCTGCTGCCGCAATAATTCCTGCCTGACGCATTCCCCCACCCAACATCTTGCGATATCTTCTTGCTTCCATAATGAATTCTTTTTTCCCGCAGACGACCGAGCCGATGGGAGCGGATAAACCTTTGGATAAACAGAAACTTAGAGAATCTACATTACTGGTTAATTCTTTGACATCAACATTCAGGGCAACTGCGGCATTGAATATTCTTGCACCATCAAGGTGAACTTTCAGATTGTAACGCCGAGCGAGTTCACACACACGATTTGTATATTCAACAGTGAGAGGTGCTCCAAAACAACGGTTGTGTGTATTCTCAATACAGATTAGTTTTGTCCTCGGGTAATGGATATTATCTCCTCTGATTGCAGATTCAATGTCTTTTAAGTTCATTGTCCCATCTTCCTGATTTATAACAGTATGAGGATGGATTCCACCCAGGGCTGATAGTGCGCCAACTTCATTCAAAAATGTGTGGGATAGATTGCCCAGGATGGCTTCATCACCACGATGGCAATGGGTCAACAGACAGACAAGATTTCCCTGTGTGCCACTGGAGACGAGCAAACCTGCTTCTTTACCTACAATCTCTGCTGCCATTTTTTCAAACCTGTTTACGGTCGGGTCATCACCAAATACATCATCGCCGAGTTCAGCATGATAGATTGCCTCACGCATCTTTTGTGTGGGCAATGTGACTGTGTCGCTCCGCAGGTCAATTTCCATAATTATATTATTTTAGTTTTTCAATGCCTGCCCAGCAATAGATACATAGGTTCTTTACGGGTAAGCCAGTTGCAGCGAGCATATCTTCAAGACGCTGGTATCTTAAACTGGTGATATTCAAATCTTTTTCCATCTGTTTGAGCATCTTTTTATATTGTTTTGAATCCGGGTCAAGATAAGCTCGGACATCTTTCAAATGTTTACCAAACATTTGTTTTAAAATTCTCCGCGCAAATAACTCATCAAGGGTTCTTGTTGAAAACAAAAATTTACACGGAAACATCAATGCCGGGCAGGCAGGTCTAACATGAACTTCTTTTGCACCGGCATTCCAGAGTTTGACCAGAAGGTAATTTTTTAATTGTGTGCCACGGACAATTGAATCTTCAGTAATGGCGATTTTTTTATTTTTTATCAACGCCTCAACTGTAATTTGTTTCATCAGGGCAATCAGGTCCCTCATTTGCTGGGTTGGTGGAACATAACTCCTTGCCCAACCAGGTGTATATTTCAATAATGGAATTCGGACCGGCACACCGGATTCAGACGCATAACCATGTGCATAAGCAGTCCCTGAATCGGCAATACCGGCAACCATATCAATCTTGACATTATCCCGTCGGGCAATGATTCTGCCTGAATCTTCTCTGAACTCTTCTACATTCTTGCCTTCATACTCTGATGCGGGGAATCCAGTATAAACAAATAAGAATGTGCAGAGTCTGAGGTCATTGCTTGGTTTTTTAATCTGTTTTATCTTACTTTCACTTAATAGAATGATTTCCCCTGGTCCCA
>JBBILZ010000054.1:0-16069 GCA_037444665.1 Caldifarciminota bacterium | reverse complement strand
AAACAGAGTGTCAAAAATTTTTCTTGCTGAAAAGTGCTGTGGAATCGCTCTGGGACTGCACCGGAGCGAATTTAGCCAAAAATAGTATGAATAATCCGGGTTAATCGTATAGGAATTTGAAAAATTCCTATACGAAAATAATGAAATTTTTCATTATAGAAAATAAACGGCAACAAGATATTCAGGAAGGGACGGTTCGAGATTGGTTTTGCACAAAGTGAGTGTTCGTTATACAGCGGGGGTTTTCAGGGGGCATCCCCCTGAATATCTTGTTCGTTTCTAAAAATTTTTGTAAATATGCTACAAATTTCTACGACAAATTTATTTCTGAAAATTGCGCCGGCCCTTGTAAAATAAGGCTCCGTAAGGCATCGCACTTGCCTCTTGACAAGAAATGGAAATTGGATATAATGAGGTATGCTTGAATTGGATATTTCGGTCCGACTACCTACCTACCTACCTACCTACCTACCGTAATTCTGCGCGAATTTTCGGTACCAACACCACTTCTAACCTTTTTGCTACCTCTACCCAGAAAAAGTTTCTGCTTTTTCAAACGGAGTTTCCTATGAAACCAGACAGTCTAATTTGGAGAAGGCACTTAAAGACATATAAAGGCGAAAATGGGCAAAAAAGGCTCAATATGGCGAAAGAAGGCGAAAAAGGATTGGAAATGGCAGGGCTATTGAAGGCGGTGAGGAGTTATGAAACCAGAAAAACTAAATAAACCAGAGAAACCAGATAAACTAAACAGACCAGACAAACGAGAGAAACTAAATAGACTAAATAAACCAAACAGACTAAATAGACCAGAGAAACCAGATAGACCAGACTGTTCCGGCCCTGACCCCTGTAGATTTGACAGGCATGGTTATTGGTTGTATGGCAGAGATGCCGGTAACGCAAACAAACTGCCTGTTAAAATCCACAGCGAGAAGGGTCCTTCAAAAAAAGTCGTAATCCTCGGGGGCCGGAGGAATGAGCGTACGTGTCAAAACATAACCCTGAACCACTTTTTTGTTAGAAAAATGGAGGTTTTAAATGAAAGCATGGCTGCAACATACATTAAAATTATTGGTCGAGATTTGTAAAGAAGTGGACGACCAAAAAAAGATAATAATAGCTGGTGGGGCTGGTATCAGTGGTATAGCCTAATATACTGCGACGCCAATTAGATGCCAGCAACATAAATAAGTCAAAAAGTAGTGTAATCACAAGTAGTGGTGTAAGTTTAAACACAGACTTACACCACTACTACAGAATTTTTAACCGAATAGAAAAATTATGAAAGGTCGTCCGAAATAGAGGCAAGATGTTAACAAAAGATTTTTTAATGAAGTATATTCGTACCGATATACCCGGCCGATTTAATGAGCTAGATATGTTAAAAAGGGAACGGTATCGTATTCTTTGCTCATTTCAGGGAAACATTGTGCCACCTTACGAAGTAATTATTCAACCGTCCTCTAAATGTAATTTACGGTGTATATGGTGTATTGGAACACAAGTAGCAAAAATAGAAAAGAATAAAAACATACGGTTTATCACCAACTCATCGA
Source organism: Caldifarciminota bacterium (assembly GCA_037444665.1). Lineage (GTDB taxonomy): Bacteria > Hydrothermota > Tepidihabitantia > SM23-42 > JAOAFX01 > JAOAFX01. The sequence continues at coordinate 14,510 of JBBILZ010000054.1, read as the reverse complement.
AGCTTTCACACAATAAGCTGCAGGACAGGTTGCGTGCTCCAAGAATTATGGAAAAAATAATAAAAGAAATAATAGACTACAAAAAACGTTATAGATTTAAAGTAGATGGTGCAGAAAGAGAATTGGAATTCAAGATTGAGAATGTTACATTTTCGGGATTAACCGGTGAGCCGCTGGTTGCTAAGGCATCGGTCATTTCAGCCATGCAATTGTTAGTTGCAAAGGGTATAAGAACAGGTATATATACAAATGCTGAGCTCATGGATGAATCTACTTTACCAACAATTGTTAAGTGTGCTTATGTAAATATTAGTTTCGACACATCTACGGCTAAATCATATAGTCGTTTAAAGTGTGGAAGCGGTGATAATGATATAACGAGATTTAATAAAGTCATAAAAAACATAAAAAACCTGGAAAGAATGAAAAACAAAACACCGGGGGCAAATTGTGAAATTAATGCCTCCTTTGTGTTGTACCCAACAAATTATCTTGAAGTTTATAATGCAGCGGTGATTTTAAAAAATCTTGGTTGTAGATTTTTTCGTATAAAACAGGATATCTCAATGAAACATTTGTTAAATGATCAGCAGAAGAATGAGGCTCAGCGATTATTAGATAAGATAAAACATGAGTTAGAGGATAGTTACTTTAAGCTCATTTTGATTCACCCACTCCAGGATATGCACGAAATGGTGCGGCAGTTTTCAGAGTGTATTATGGTTAATTTGATGGCCACTGTGGCGTCTGATGGGAATTTGTACCCTTGTAATTATTACCATCCGCGACGCAACGGTTTCGCGTATGGTAGTACTGTAAATAGATCCTTCAGAGAAATTTGGGAAGGAGTAAAAAGACGCGAAATAAACAATAGAATTTTTCATTGCTGTCCTCCTGTTTGCGATCCCTTCAAGAATCGCGCAAACCGGTTGTTAAACGTTGTCAAAATGGCGTATTTGTCAAAAAATATAAGTGAGATCCAATCCTATATAGAAAAGATAAATGTCCCTTGTGGATAAGAATAATAAATATCGCGTAGTAATTACTTGCAGCCATATCATTACCGTAAAAGGATGTTTACTTTCATTTAAAATACTTGAAATTACTGATATAGTATATATAATAACTTGGAGGTGAAAATTGCCAAATTCTGGAAAAAAGAATAGAGCCCCTTTTCAGGTTTTAGTTTTTCCCTATAGAATTCAGAGTAATAAAAAAGTGCTATATGCAATTTTTAAGCGTAAAGCATCAACCGGCGGTTTTTGGCAAGGAATTGCAGGAGGGGGAGAAGAATTTGAATCTCCTTTAGAAGCTGCTCAGCGTGAGGCTCTTGAGGAGGCCGGGATACCGCCAACTAGCGAATATATTAGACTCGACTCTTGTGCAATGATTCCGGTGATAGATGTTTGCGGCTTCCTGTGGGGAGAAAATGTTTTAGTCATTCCTGAATACTGTTTTGGAGTGAGGGTTGAAGGTGAACAACTACAATTGTCTGACGAACATATAGAATATAAGTGGTTAGATTATAGTGCTGCTAAAAATCTCTTATATTGGAATAGTAATAAAACTGCATTATGGGAATTAGATTACAGAATTAGGAAAAAAACTCGTGGAAAAATTTCATAGACCTTCATTGGTGACATTAAATCAGGAGTTTGGTGGTTAAATGATGAGACCTATTTATTCAAGATATAGTAACTTGTCCATTAACTCATTATCTAATAATCTAGCTGAATATGGAATCAATACTATGCATAAAAAAAATAGTAATTTCTACATTACTAACAAGCTAAATGCTACAATATCCAACATTACGCGGTGTTTTACCAATTTCATTGTATTTATGTTTAATAAAACAAAATGCGAATAGAACATAGGGTAGTTTCCAATGAAGAGTGGATGAACTATGTCAATTCTTCTGACATATCAACTTTTTTTCACACCCCTTTGTGGGCTGAAATTTGGGAAGAATATAAAGGTTTAAGTTATGCCTGCGAAAGATTTATTCTAGATGATAACTTCCAGGTATTGATTCCATATTCATATTATAGGATGAACGAGCAGACATTTCATTGGTTCACATATAAAGGATATGGCGGTTTCATAATAGATACTACCATCCCTGATTGTTACTTAAGAGATTTTACAGACTTTTTTATTAAGCGATACCCTTTTATGCGATTTAGAAGTAATCCACTTGCTCCCGATCAATGTAAATACTTTTTATGGTCAAAATTAGATTATACACAAATGATAGACCTTGAAAAAACAAACACAGATTTTACTGTTAATTGGAGCAAAGGACATAAAAAAAGTCTTAAAAAAGCATTGGACATTGGTTTTAAGATTAAAATAGCAGACCAAATTGAAGAATGGCAAACATTTTACAATGTTTATATGGATACAGTAAAAAGGTGGCAATGTCCTAAAACTATATATTTACCCAAGTTCTTTGAAATTTTATTTTCTAAACGTTTTCATAATATAAAACTCTGGGTTGTTTATTTAAACAATATTATGATTGCTGGTCAGGTCTGTTTTTATCATAATAAACATGTCCATTTTTGGTTGTCTGCGATATTATCACAATATCGATCTTATTGTGCTTCTCATTTATTACATTTCTACATTATTAAAAATGCGAAGAAAAATAAATTTAGGTGGTGTGATTTGGGATTGTCAGGTAAATCTAACGGGATTAAGCAATTCAAAAGAGAGTTCGGTACCTTGATTTATCCGGCACATATATATCTAACGAATCCTCAGATGATTCAGCTGCTTAAAGAAAACAAGGAGCTATAAGTTTTATGAAGCACATTATGAATTATGTTTGTGTTAATGAATAAAAGAGGGGCCAGATTTATTTGGAAAGGTGAACCTCCGCTGGGGGCGTGGTATACGGAGGAAGAAATCGAAGCAGCGATAAAAGCGATACGGGATTCGATGGATTGGAATGTAGGTTTTTGCACAGGTAGAGAAATAGAGGAATTTGAGGAGGCATTTAGTGAATATATAGGCGTAAAGTATGCTATTGCTATAAGTGGAGCAGGCCCTGGGTTAGATATGAGTATGAAATGTTTGAAACTTGAGCCTGGTGATGAAGTAATTTCTTGTGCCATTAACTTTCCCGGGACACATTTAGCTATTATTGGTCAAGGTGCAAAGCTGGTTTTGTGTGAACCTAACCCTCGCACTTTCAATATTGAACCGGATGATGTAGTAAGAAGAATTACACCAAAGACGCGCGCCATTCTTGCAACGCATATGAACGGACTTTCAGCGGATATGGATGTTTTGTTGCAAATTGCTGCTGAATATCCGCATCGAAAACATGGTCCGTTAAAGGTCATCGGGGATGCAGCCCGTGCCTGTGGTGCAACCTATAAGGGAACAAAAGTGGGAAAAAAGGGTTGGATGAATGTATTCAGCTTCCACAGTAAGAAATTAATGTGTACCTTAGGTGAGGGTGGTATGATTACTACTGACGACCCAAAGGTGAACACCAAAATACGCAAGTTTCGTGCATTTGGACAAGGAAAAGGTTGGGGTAGTAATTATTTAATGACAAAAGTGCAGGCATCTGTAGGGCTAGTCCAATTACGGCGATTGGACGAGATGAATCTACGGAGAATAAAATTGGCACGACAAAGGACAAGGTTACTAAAAGATATACCAGAACTAACTTTGCCATTTGAGCCTTCTGGTTATAAGCATGTGTATTATTTATACACTGTTTTAGTCCCTCCTGAATGGAGGGGTGAGAAACGAAATAGATTAATTAAGATATTAGAAACGAGATATGGAGTAGGATGTGTAATAGCAAACCCGCCAACTTACAAAAGTAATCAATTAATCAGAAAATATACAGCAGGGCAATGGTTGCCTTTATCGGAAGAAATCGGCCAAAGACTGTTTTGTCCGTCTTTACATCCTCTTATGTCAAAGTCTGATAATATGTATGTTATCAACGCAATCCGTGAGACGATAGAATATCTAAGGTTGCAAGATTAAAATAAGTATTATGCGAAAAACTTGCGATATAAAGGATGTATTAAATGTCCTTAAATATTATCCTAATATACATCCTCCATGCAGAATAGATAGAATTCTTAAAGGATATTCTACTAGTAACTGGGTGATTAATACAGATGAGAAAAAATATATTATCAAGTTGTTTAACACAAAACTGTCTGCCGGTCGAGTTAGATTCATTGCAGAAAGTCAAAACTTTATAGCACAAAGCCTTAACTGCGCTCCGTTAATTTATCGCAATACATCTGGAGAACTGTTCTGCTGCACTTCTAATGGTCTCTATGCGATAATATACGAATATGTAGAAGGACAGACTTATTCTATCACCGATTTGGGGAATCAAATATACTACAACTTAGGCGCATTTTTAGGTCGGATCCATGCCTCATATCAGAACTTTGTATCGGATAATAGATATGCGCAGAAACTATTTTTAAGATATTCTCCAGAAGAAAGAATTAAATCTTTAATTAAGTTTCACGAAAAGAGCACTATGAATGCATTTTGTATAGAATCGTTAATATATAAATATACAAAACTCGCACATTTTCCAAAAATTCATCTTGTGCAATTCAAATATATCCCGAGGCAAGTGATCCATGGAGATTTTTATATAGATAATCTCCTGTTTAATGAAAATCACAAAATAGTAGCACTCATAGATTATGAACAGAGTTGTCGTTTTTTTAAAGCATATGAATTATTGAGGGCGATGTTTTATACTATATATACACCCAGCCAGATAAGCAGATTGGAATATAAAATTACCCAATTTCTTTCGGGATATTTAGAGTTTAGCGATTTATCATACATTGAGATCAACTACATGCTACCTCTGTATTACTGGATTCAATTAGCTGACACCTATGGCTTTGAACCTCATCAATGGAGGAAACTTAGTTTTTCCCAGTTGAAAACGCTTATCGAGTTTCGTATATCGTTACTCAAGTTGCTTTCTATTAAAATAAATCAAATACAAGAAATTTTGTTAGATCATTGTTACAGTAAAATTGGGAGATTGAAATAATGAAACAAAATAATGTCTTATTACACTTGCTTGAAACCCTTAATTCTAATCTTGATACAAGAGGACATCGTATTACTTATTCTTTTGGCGAAGCAATAATGACTTTAAAAGCAGACAATAGTTCCTTTTTAAAATTTATAAATATGTATTTTGCTGATTTTTTTAAAGTAACTCTCCATGCATTACCACAAATAACGCTTTATGCAATCACAAATTCTGTTGTATCACAGAAATTTAGGAAATACTTATTTTGCCGAGAATGTCAAAACTATAACTATGCTACATCGTTAAATAATCATATTGATATTGTTTGTCAGAATAAAGATAAACATAGCATCTATTATTTCTACGACAAAAGCAGGAGGAATATTACGATACTAGTGTCCTGCAATAGAGTGGGTAAACTCACTCTGATGCGTTTTGCGAGAGCACTTATAAAACTACTTTTAATTGAACACGGTGCCTTACCTTTTCACGCTGCTTGTATAGTAAAAAATGGCTATAGTATATGCTTTATTGGGGCGAAGCTTTCAGGAAAAACAACAACATTAATTAATGCGCTGTTGAATTGTGATTGCGGTTTTTTGAGTAATGATGAAGCCCTTGTGAATTATACAAATAACTTAATTTATGGACTTCCTGTTTCTATCGGAATGCGTTTATCAACAATACGCCAGTTTTCTTGTTTGCAAAGTCTGCTGGGTGAGATTCAAAATTTATATTATACTCAAAGTTGGCAAAGCAAGAATGAATTCCAAGATTACCGTATTTATCTCAGACCCCAGCACTTATCATCAATTCTCAAATGCAAAATTACGCCTATTGCGAGAATTGGCTGTTTTGTTGTTCCTGTTTTGGCCGAGGAAATAGATGAAGTTAGATTGATACATCTATCACAAAAAGAAGCCGCTAATTACTTGATGGCAAACTATCTGCGTGTACCTTTTGAAGAGCAATCTTATCTTAACAACTGTTTTTGTGTAAATACCAGAGAGGCAAACCGGATTATTGACCAGATCTCTAACACCATCCCCGTTTACAAACTTATACAGAATGCCCGTAATAAAGCAAAATCAGCTATCTTACTAAATGAATTATTCTCCAGAATATCTAACAAACGGCAAGCCAAATGATGTGCGATTTAATGGTGAAATTTCCCTTGTATGAATTCTTTGAAAAGTTTCATTGCTACAAAAAAAATACATAACCAGCATGTCCTATCCCACTCCCGAATTCAAAATATTAGAGTTATTGGCTCCGATAGAAAGCGAATTGATAGACATCAATGTAGTGCTGGACTATGTCAAATATCTACCTCTAAATGTAGATCTGTTTGTTAATATCGCTAATAAAGTCCACAGAATTTTGCCTTCAGTCTTTTTCAATATGCAATATATACAATCCAAATTTCAACCGAAACTCTTTTTTCTTGAGAACTGTATTGAAAGAATAGTTAAAATAGTACCAACAGTTGGCGATAGAGATAAAAATGTTGCCCTGCTAGAGCAGTGTATAAATGATATTACAAAAGCCGGAGAAAATGGTATTTTCTTTAAGGGATTGCCGATGCAATATTTATATCTTAATCATACCAAGATATATAGGCAAATGAGAGATATAGATATGCTATTTTGTGATATGGATTCTTTCTTTAAATTTGTGGCCTTTTGGCCACCAACCAACGACTTGGTTATTAACAAGAAATTGCGATTAAACAATTTATCAGTAATTCTTTCCGAAAACGGCGCTGGCAAGATTTCGTCAAGATATGTAAATTTAGTAGATATTCAAATAGACAATAGAATGGCGCCTTTTATTAAAAATATAGATGCAAAGTATGCTCAATATTTGTTTTTGCCTGTCGCGATGTTATTTAAAAACAAAATTAAACTATGTCTACAAACTGTTGAATTCTGGGCGATTTCATTAGAACATACTGCATATATTTTAGTAGCCCATATTGTAGAGCACGGTTTCTTGAGGTTATTGTGGATTAATGACCTTTATTTGTTAACAACTAAAGCGTCGTTAGATTGGGATTGGGTTCTTGCTAAATTTTATAAGGATGGGCTGTTACCAGTGTTTTATAGCTTATTAGAATATACCGAAAAGATTTACAAAAATTCACATATTATTGATAATCTCAGTAAAAAATGTCCCAGATATTTCACTAAATTGCGACGAGCTCACACATTTCTATTTTTATATAATAACAATCCAGTAAGACCATCAGCAATTAATATTTTTTTTATTCATACTGAGCTGATAAAAAACCGCGTTAAATATCGAACAGCCTTTTTTATCTTAGTTATTTACCTGCTATTAAAGGTTCTTTGTACTTATATTCCGGGCGAGTTGAGAATTATGCAGAGAAAAATTGTAAGATTATTTGTAATTCCCTTAGAAATTAAATTACGTTTGCCTATTCGTCTGCCATTATATTACAAAATTAAGGATTTAAGGGATACTCGGATTAAAAACAAGGAATTTGACATTATAATAAACTGGAGTAGAAGTAATGGATTCAGGTTGGATTTTTCTTCAATTGAATTGGAAGAACGATGAATTAAAGATGGTTATTATAGTCAATTACTTGTGATGAGCAATCAATAAAATAGGAGGATGCCAATGAGTGCACTATTCTTGAATTTAGCAATACCGATTTTGCTGGCTACGCGAATACAAGAATCAGTTGTTTATGCTATCCACACTGATACACCACCCATAATTGATGGCAAATTAGATGACTCTTGCTGGCAACTCTGCACTCCTGCAACTGATTTTATCATGGTGGAACCTAATTCAGAAGCACCGGTAACTCAGCCAACTTATGTCTATGTCTGTTATGATGACAAAAAGATATATTTTGGCGTTCACATGCTTGAATCTGAGCCTGATAAGATGCAATGTGCGGTCAATCAGCGTGATGGTCCGATTTTTAGGGATGACGCATTTGAAGTTATGATTGACACTTATTATGATCGGCGAAATGCCTATTATTTTATGGCAAATCTTTTGGGCGCAAAACTTGATGGCCGAATAATTGATAATGGTTGTAATTTAGACCAGACATGGGATGCATATTGGGAAACCAAAGCCCGAATGGTAAAGAACGGCTGGCAAATGGAAATCGCAATTCCTTTCTCTGAGTTAAATTTTCCCAATAAAGATAGTCTTATCTGGGGGATAAATTTCTGGCGAACGGAAAGACCACATTGGGAAACTACAAGCTTGGCGCCAGTCAAAAGATTTACCCAGGTCTCTGAATATGGCACACTCACTGGTCTTTCTATAAAACAGAAAGTATACAGGTTTGAAATTTTGCCCTACGGTGCGGTTTGGTGTAAACAAGATTCGCTGAATCCAAGAGGTGGCATTGATTTTGTATATAACATTACTTCATCTTTTATTTTTAATGCTACTTATTTACCGGACTTCGCGCAGATAGAAGCTGACCCATTAAGATTTAATTTATCCTATAAAGAAGGGGAGGAACTCTACCTTCTTGAAAAAAGGCCTTTCTTTAATGTGGGGAGTAGCATTATTATGACACCGATTCAGCTCTTCTACACCCGGCGGATAAAAGAAATTTTGGGTGGGGCTAAGATCTATGGCAAGATCAAATCCACCGAGATTCTTGGACTGGATGTTCAGACAAAAGATTCAAAAGAAAACTTTTCTTTGGTGAGATTCAAACAGGAATGTTTTAAAACTACAACCGTTGGTATTCTTGCAACACATAAACAACTTGCAGATACTATAAGCCAAGCGTTTGGTATGGATTTAAATTTACCATTTTATCAGCCGTTTCTATTTATCTCCCAGATTGCGACAACGAATAATACGGGCATGAGGGGTGATAATTGGGCAGGTAACATTGGTATTGAGGGTGAAACTGGAATATATCGCGCTTCCATTTATTATCAGCGGATCTGTCCTGAATTTTGGGTGGACCAGGGTTTTATAAATATATATGATATCAATAAACAGGTATTGTCTGGAGAGGGTTGGTATAAATTTATTCGAAATAAAGGTATTTTTGAGTGGATTAGTGCTGGAACATTCTTTGACCTTGCCCAAGAGAGCGGTGACCGCTTATCCCGCGGAAGAACAACATTATGGCTGCATTTTGTGACTGATTCTAAATGGCGGTTGGGTATTTATGGTCGGAGGTGGTATGAACGTTATGATGAAGAGGAATTTGTGAATAGAAATATTGAGTTTCAGATTGAAAGTAATGTCGGCGGTTTAACTGGCATTAGCTCTTATTTTAGGTATGGTCGTTTATACAATGAGCCAATTCGGTTAGGGAAGATTGAATTCATTATTCAGCCCATTAAATCAATTACTGTCTGGCCTTATTTTCAAATCTTATGTTGGGGTGAAACTCGATGGCGTTGGTTTACAAATACAAGTATTTCTTATCAAATTACCAATAAGGCTTTCTTTAGAATTTATTTACAGGCCGAATCAAAAACTGGAGCTGAAACAGATGAATCTTTGGCTTTACAGGACTTTCAAAAGTTAAATTACAACTTCCTACTTGGTTATGAGTTTACATCCCGAACTATGTTGTACTTTGTTTATAACCAACAGCGAACTTTTGATCCTGAAAGTATCAATAATATTTTCGTCACAAAATTAACTTATTCACTCAAATTTTAGTATATTAATGTAATTATTACCAAGTAGAATTGTGAATTACAGAAAAATATTCAGATTTTTAAACTTCTTAAAGCCCTACTGGCGGAAAGGGGTTTTTGCCTTCTTCTTTATGCTTCTTTCCGTTGGTCTGCAACTGCCTATGCCATTTTTGACCCGTTATCTTATAGATAAAGTTATTGTGCTAAAAAATTTCCAATTGCTCAATATCATCGGCATTTTAATCATCGGTGTTCTTTTAATTCAGGCGGGTTCTTCATTTTTAGAAAGGTTCTTATTGACCACATTCCGTGGTCGGGTCTTATTTGATATTAGACTGAAACTCTTTGAGCATATCCAGAGGGTCTCACTCTCTTTCTTTCATAAAAAAGAGACCGGTTATCTAATGACCCGCTTGAGTGACGATGTCAATGCAGTTCAAGGATTGCTTGCAGATACCCTGGTCTCTGCAGGCCAGAATATCCTAACCTTTATTGCGGGAATTGCCTGCACATTATACATCCATCCCAAACTTGCCTTAATCTGCTTTTTGATTCTACCCTTTTATCTATTCTCTTTAATGGTCTTTAACAAGAGAGTCAGAAATATGAGTTATGAGGTAAGGGAGCGATATGCTTTATTGAACAAGGATTTACAAGAATTATTATCTGGTATTTCAGTGATTAAGTCATTCACTGGTGAAAAACGGGCAACGATCAAGATACTGGGCAGGATAAAAGAGGTGATTATAAAGGAGATAAGACTTGACATAACTGCGACCCTGGCCTCAATCTCTTCGGTTTTAATCTCTTCTGCAGGACCGATTTTTTTAATCTGGTATGGTTGTGCTGAGATAATGCGGGGGAATTTAACAATTGGCAGTTTGATTGCTTTCAATTCCTTTATTGGTTATCTCTTTGGACCAACCAGAAATTTATATAATCTGAATTTGAATGTGCAACGTTCATTGGCTGCAGTGGAGCGGATTTTTGAGATGCTTGACCTTGAGCCTGAAAAGGATGGCAAAAGGGATATTGAAATAAAAAATGGAGAAGTTATCTTTGACAATGTCGCTTTTTCATACAATGGCACTGAGGAGGTCTTAAAAGATATATCGTTTAAGATAAATCCTGGTGAGGTAGTGGCGATCGTGGGCAGGAGTGGGGTTGGTAAGACCACATTGGTTTCTTTAATTTTAAGGTTTTTTGCGCCGACAAAGGGCAGGATTTTGATTGATGGGATGGATATAAAAGAAGCAAAATTAAAAACACTACGTAAATATATCGGGATTTGCTCGCAGGAGACATTTCTGTTTTCTGATACAATCAGGGAAAACATCAGGTTCGGCAATCCTGAGGCAAAGGATGGTGAAATAGAGGAGGCGGCAAAATTGGCTTATGCGGATGTGTTTATAAAAAATCTGCCAGAAGGGTATGAGACAAAAATTGGTGAGCGTGGTGTGAATTTATCTGGTGGAGAGCGTCAGCGGATTGCAATTGCCCGGGCTTTAATAAAGAATCCAAAGATTTTGATCTTTGATGAGGCGACCTCCCAACTGGATTCAGAATCAGAGAAGATGATTCAGTCAGCATTAAAAAATCTATTAAAGGCTCGTACAACAATAATCATTGCCCACCGGCTATCAACCATTCAAAATGCGGATAGAATTTTGGTGTTGGATAATGGTAGGATTGTTGGTGAAGGTAAACATTCTGAATTATACAAATCCTGCTCTGTTTACAAAAATCTTTATGATGAGCAGTTTATAAAAAAGGAGAAACAATGAATCTTTTATTATTGTGTTTACTGATAACAAATGTAAAAACGATTGAGGCCAAATATACTGAAATACCTCCAAAGATTGATGGATTCATAGAAGAAATATGGTATAAAGGTGATTCAACCTATGGATTTATCCAATACCAGCCAAGTGAAGGTGATTCAGCAACTGAACAAACAGTTGTTTATATTCTTATGGATAACAAGATATTCAGGGGGATGCCCCCTGAAAACCCCCGCTGTATAACGAACACTCACTTTGTGCAAAACCAATCTCATACCATCCTTTCCTGAATATCTTGTCGCCATTTATTTCCTATAATGAAAAATTTCATTATTCTCGTATAGGAATTTTTTCAAATTCCTATACGATAATAATATCTACTTTGCATTTCGGTGTTTTACACCCGGACGAAAACCGATTGCATCGTTCAGCGGCTTTGAAGACCAGGTGATTCTATATTTAGATACTTTTAATAACAAGACTACTGCTTATTATTTTAATCTTTGTGCCAGCGGAATGTATGAAGACGGTATTATTCTTGAAGACGGGAAATGTCGGGATATATCTTGGGGTGGTGTTTTTTATTTTGTTTCAAAATGTTATAATGACCGTTTTGAGATTGAAATTAAGATTCCTTTTAAGTCAATTAGATATAAAAAGGGGGCAAATGCATGGGGTATAAATTTTCTCCGTTGGGGTGTCAAGGACTATGAGGCTTCATATTGGAGTCCTGTTGCTCAAAAAGATGGATTGCGGGTTTCAGACTTCGGTAGCTTAACAATGATTACTCCACACTCAACCGGATATTATATTGAAATTTATCCTGAAGCTTTTCTACGTTATGATAAAGATACGGTAGAGACAAATGCCAGACCTAGTGTGAGTGTGAATCTTAAAATGGATGTCACTCCCCAGATGACCTTAAATACGACTATGTTTCCTGATTTTGCCCAGATTGAATCTGACCCTTATACATTTAATCTAACCCGATATCCAATCAGATTGGCAGAACGACGTCCATTCTTTATTGAAGGAAGGGATATTTTTAGGATGGCGAACCTTGGCCAAAAATATTTTACTCCTTTGGAAATCTATTATTCACGAAGGATTGGAAAGCCTGTTGCCAATGGCTATGTGCCTATTTTGTGTGGTATCACTTTTATTAATAAAGAGAAGTACTGGAATTTAGGTATGCTTGGCGCGCTAACAAACAAAATAGGTGCTGAACCATTCCGAGGATTTGGTGTATTAAGGGCGAAGCGAGGGTTGTTAGAAAATTCTGAGATGGGACTATTATTCAGTAGTACGATGGAAAATGCAGAAAATTATAACTATGCGCTGGGAACTGATGGTGTTTACCGTTCTGGACCATTACAGCTGATCTTACAATCAGCCATGAGTGATAAAAATAGAAAAAGAGGCTGGGCTACTGCTGGTGGCACTCTATATAAAACAAAGACCATGCTTGCCCAGGGAAGTTTTTTAGCCATCAGTGATTCCTTTGATGTGAGTGATATTGGCTATGTGCCCTGGATTGGTGAAAAGAAGGGCTCTTTTATTGCTGGTCCCCAACGATTCTTTGGAACCGGGATAATAAATAAGATTTTTTCAGGCATAGGGATTATTCTATTAAAAGAACCGGAAAGTTCTGATTGGTCTCAGATATTAAATTTTGCAATTGATACTGAAATGCACAATCAATGGGGATTTTGGCTTAATTTTGAATGGGGTAAGAAATTTGAAGCCGATATCAATTATCTATATAAAGGGCTTAATTTATCTATTTGGAGCGGATACCATCGGAAATATCAAACCAGTTTTAGTTTTGATTATAGGTATTGTTATAACTATCGCCAGTCCTGGCTTGCTTATCAATTTTTAAGTCAGTTTCTGTTGGCAGTCTATCCGACATCACCCCTTTCAATCTCGCTTTCCCTAAATTACAATATAGAATGGAATCCAGAGGGATATATTGCGGCAATTACACCCTGCTTGACGCCGCGGATAGATTATAAGATTACGAAAGATATGGGTATTAGTATCTATTCAGAGCTCGTATTAGAAATAGAAGGGAATGATTTTAAAGAAATGGAAATTTATTCAAATCGGTTTGGTTTTCTCTTTTCATATAACTTCAAGCCTAAATCCTGGCTCTACATTGCTCTGAATGACTATCGCACAGATCAGAATAGTAGTCTTAGATTACAGAATCAGGTTGGGGCAATAAAGGCAAAGTATTTAGTGTATTTCTGATGTTATGTTCACGTATTGGAATTTGAAAAATTCCAATACGTAATAATGAATTTTTCATTATATAGTGCTATTCATAAAAATTGCAACATTACTTCTTGACAACATATCTAAAATGATTATAATGGCTATGTGACAGATTTAAAATATTCTACTTATCGGTTACGAGTTAACGCAATAAAATCTTTATTAAATAATCAGCCTTTAACAAGAATCGCCCAGGTTTACAATGTTCATAGAACCACTGTTTATAGATGGAAAATTAAATATCTCAAAAACAAAGACTTTAAGGACTTATCCAGAAAAGTTGGTAGTGGTAGACCTACAAAATTAACATCATTACAATTAAAGAGATTAAAAGAGATTGTTTTAAGGCCGGCCTCAAAATTTGGCTATGAAACAGACTTCTGGATTTGCCGACGTCTTATCCAAGTGATTAAAAAGAAATTTAATATAAATATTTCACAGCCAACGATGTGGAGAATGCTTCGGAGATTAAATCTTACTTTTAAGAAGCCGGAGCGTAGATATTACCAAGCCGATCCAGTTTTAAGGGAGAAGTGGTTAAAAAATGAACTGCCGATAATATTAAGAACTGTAAAACAAGATATTCAGGGGGTATCCCCCTGAATATCTTGTTATCAAGTTTGATCTTGCCATCCCCCAGTTTTTAGAGCGTTTTATAAAATGTCCACATCATATATTGGGGATATTTTGAGGCCCTGAACCAAGTTCAGGGTGACAAAAGGAGACTTTTTCAGCAAGTTCATTTTTAGC
>JBBILZ010000053.1:0-16526 GCA_037444665.1 Caldifarciminota bacterium | reverse complement strand
ACCGAATGATTTAAAAAATGTCAGGTTTTTATCAAAAAGCCGTTCTTGATTAAGATGAAAATCAAGATTGAATTCCCTTATGCGCAGACCAATACCCGGTTCAACCTGCCATTCAATAGGAACAAAATCTTCATTGAATTTCTCACGGCCGCCCATTCTCAAACAAAATGTTTTGTTCAAAGGAAGTTCAAAACCAGCAAAACAATAGGCAAGGTCTGCCTCAATATCTCCTTGCTCTAAAAGATATTCTGCTCCTAAAATAACAAAACCGTCATTGAGTATGAGTTTTTGCAGGGCTAATCCAATATTATGGCTCTGATAATCATAGGGTTCAGACAGGATATTCACTGAATATCTTGGTATAAGAATATACTCGCTCTTTCGTTTTAATATCCTCAGGTTAATATTGAATCCTTCGTTGAGATTCGTCTCATTGTTGATTATTCCTGAAATATCAATCCGTGAATTGAATGTTGAATAACCGATTCCCAGACCAAAGCGATTGTGGTCTTTGACCGGACATCCCATAATGCCGAGTTCAAATTTACGCACAGTAATTCCATAGCCAATATGGAAGTTTTTATGTTGCCAGATAGCAATACCACCGTATTTTTCTACAGGCATCATAACCATTCCAAAGTCAGTAGTTGATGAGATGATGTCACCATAAAAAGTATTCGGAAAGATATTAATATGCTGAGGATAGATGCCGATGTTTACGACATCATCAATATAATCACCTGACATCAGGGTATTCATCCTGGTCTGGTTTGCCCAAATCATGCTTATTATTATTAACCCAAATAATAATATTCTCTTCATAATAGTGTATTATAATCAAAATTTCTGTTCAGTCAAGACCTGTAATTTTTAAAAAGGTATTAAAAATTAAGTAGAAATTTTTCTTGCAAATAAGTATAATTTCATTATAATATCTTCTGCACAATAATTTTTATTGAAACTTTTTTGATGGTTTGGCGTATTATATATTAAAAAGGAGGTAAAATGGGGATTTTTAGAAGGGTTGCGGTCTTATTTGTTTTAATGAGTGGTTTTTTTTGTTATAGCCAGGTGCCATCTTTTTATGAACATAACAGGTTTCTCTTAACTTCACCTGGTGCTATGGGAGTTGGGCTCTATGGTTATGACAATCCTGCCCTATTATCATATGTGCACCAGTTTGACCTTGCATTTATGTGGTCAGATGAATCTGGTGAATGGAAGGATTTTGACCACTGGGCTCTGTTTACTGCTTTGCCCTATCTGGGCTTTTCCATTAATCACAACAAAATTACTGAGGGCACAATAACTAATTATAATTTCTCTTCTGCACTGGGGAATAAAAGGCAGAGCCTTGGTATTGGTTATGAATGGTCAAAGAGTGATACTAACCTGCTATCACAGCCCGCTATCTGGAAAATCGGTTGGCTGTCCCGTCCAGTGAAATTCTTTTCCCTCGGCATAGTCGGCTCATTTGCCAGTTCAGGTGGAGAGCGGGAAGGATATATTGATGCAGGTATAAGACCATTTGGCAATGAAAAACTTACACTGTTTATTGACTATGCCCTTCAAAGAGGTATAGAAATGAAAGATGCTCCCTGGAGCACAGGTATTGCAATTGAACCTTTGCCTGGCATAAGGTTTACTGCAAGATATTTTAATGATCGTTCATTCACAACTGGTTTGCATTTCAGTTTTGGTAGATTGGGTGCAATCAATCAGTTACATTTTGATTCAGAACAACAGCATAGTTATAATACTTATGGTTTGAGAATGGGTGGTTATGACCGTAACATCTTCAGGGCACTGGAAAAACAATATCTGGAACTTGACCTGAATGGTCCTTTCCATTATCAGCGCTATTTATTATTTGATAAGAGCAATACCCTATTATCATTGCTCAAGATAATTGACTGTGCCAAAAATGACCCGGCAATCAATGGTATTGCCATCAATACATCGGGTATGGAGATTAATGCTGAACTATTATGGGAACTGCGAGAAAAACTAAAAGATTTTAAATCTGCTGATAAACATATTGTAGTATATGTTGACGAGGCAGAAATGCTGACCTATTACCTCGCAACAATCGCGGACCACATCGTTATTGACCCGGAAGGTAGTATTGTCCTGCCCGGTCTGCTTATGGGAAGAATGTATTTTAAGAATGCGCTTGATAAACTTGGTATTGGTGTTGATGAGTGGCGATTCTTTAAATACAAATCTGCGGCAGAGGCACTCTCTCGTGATAAGATGTCAGATGCTGACCGTGAACAGCGCCAGGCAATCATTGATGATTTCTACAATACACTAAAAACAGATATCTGTAATGCAAGAAAATTTACCCCGGAGCAATTTGATGCACTCGTAGACCAGGAAACTTTTTTATTGCCTGAGGATGCCCTAAATAAACATCTGGTTGATAAGATTGGTAGATGGGATGAAGTAAAAGAATTGGTAAAATCCATTGAAGGTAAGAAACAAAGATTTGTTTCTGCAGAGAATCTTGAATATTATCAATTGCCAAAGGACAATTACTGGGGTGAAAAACCAAAGATTGCGATTATTTATGGCATTGGCGAATGTGCTATGGATACAGGCATAAAGGCACGGAGTCTGGTCAAAGATTTTGAATATGCAACTGAGAGAAAAGATATTAAGGCAGTTGTGTTCAGGGTAGATTCACCAGGTGGTAGTGCCCTCGCCTCAGATATAATTGCCGAAGCAATTAAAAAGTGCCAGAAAAAGAAACCAGTGATTGTAACCCAGGGTGCAGTAGCAGGTTCTGGTGGTTACTGGCTTTCAATGTACGGTGATACCATCATTGCCTCACCACTCACCATTACCGGTTCTATCGGTGTAATTGGTGTCTGGCTCTATAATAAAGATTTAAAAGAGAGATTGGGTTTTTCTACAGACCTGGTCAAAAAGGGTGAACATGCTGATTTAGGTTTTGGATTTGTCTTCCCATTTATCGGGCAGTTGCCTGACCGCAATCTCACCGACATTGAAAAACAGAAGATGGAAATGATGATAAAAACACTATACAAGGAATTTGTATTCAAGGTGGCACAAGGCAGAAATATGAAGACTGAGGAGATTGAAGAGATTGCCCAGGGCAGGGTCTGGTCAGGCATGAGTGGCAAAAAGATTGGATTGGTTGATACACTGGGCGGACTGGAGATGGCAATTATGATTGCCAAAGAAAAGGCTGGAATTCCAAAGGATGCTGAGGTGAAAATCGTGGAATTGCCAAAACCCCAATTATTCTCTCCTGATATTTTGCAACCAAAACTGATCAATGCCAATAATGATTATCTTGAATTTATGCGTTATCTCAAATTTCTCAGCGAACACAATGGTGATGCCCTGCCGATGATGCCCCTGGAACAGATTTTAACAAATAATAAACAATAAAAATATGTAGTTATTAAAAATTTCTAAGCGATGGTCTAAAAAAGAGCATATCGGAAAATTAACACAAATAAAAAGTCGTTTGAGGAATTAAACAAACTTTCAGGCATTCAATTTGACAGAGAGGTAACAAAAATACTTTTGAAAATCACAGAACAAAAAATTCAATCAAACACTTAAACAATTATTTAATTGTTTAAGTGTTTGATTGTTCCCTGAAGTATTTTAATTTTTTCAATTGAAATAAAGAATAGTTTGAGGGAATCTTTCGTCCATTTAAAAATGGACGCTACAATCTGACCCAGAGGGTCATCCCGAGTGCAACGAGAGATCTCAATTGGGATTGCCACGCCCCGCCCATTGATAATGGGCGAGGGCTCGCAATGACCCTGACCTGGCGTCAGGCCAAGCATTGAATATGAATAATGTGGGTTAATGGAACAAAAGATGTGGGTAAAATTCAGAATTAATACTTGATTTTAAGGCAGGTATTTATATAATAATATTATGGCTGAGGAAAAGCATAATCAAGAAGCACCTTTACTTGAAGAACCAGTCCCGGTCAAAGATATTTTGATTATGACCATTCTATCGCTTGAAGGAAAGGCATGGGCATATCTTGGTTTGATCGGTCATCCTGAGACAAAGAAGCTAAAAAAAGATTTGAATGAAGCCAGACTGGCAATTGATGCTATTGAAGCACTATTTAAACTAATGGGATCTTTGCTGAATGACGAAGAAAAAAAAGATATCCAGAACCGTCTGACGAACCTGAGATTGAACTTTGTGAAGATATAAAATTTGCCTTTTAATATAGATGTTGCCTGCCAACCGTATAAAATTCTGGGGCTGGCTCTGTTGCCCAATAATTTTGATATTTCTGGTCTATCTATATTCATTATGTCCAACAATTTATCTCATTGATTCTGGAGAACTTGCAGCAGTAAGTTATACATTAGGTGTTGCCCATCCTACAGGCTATCCCTTGTATACATTGATATCTTATTTTTTTGCCCATTTACCAGGTGAGCCAATCATAAATTTGAACCTACTTTCTGCAATCTTCTCGGTTATTGCAGGACTATTTTTATATCTTATCGCCAACAAAATTCTGGATAATAAATTCCATTGTTCTATTTTTGCCATTTCATTGTTTGCCTTTTCTCCAGTGGTCTGGCGAAATGCAATCACAAATGAAGTCTATCCACTCACAACACTATTCTGTATACTTTTGTTATATTTTTTATTCACGCTCAAAAATAATAAAACTTACTATGGTTTAATGTTTTTTATGGGGCTGGCATTTACAAACCACATTATAATCTTTTCCCTTGCGATTCCAATCTTTGTATATTCAATCATCAATTACAAACTCAATATAAAAAAGATTGCTTCAGGGCTTGCCTTTGCTTTTATTGGTATATCTGCATATCTCTATCTCATATTCCGCACATTGGGCAATGCAGAGATTGCCTGGGGCAATACCTTTAATCTACAGCGTCTATTCTGGCATTTAACTGGTAAACAGTATCAGGTCTGGATGTTTTCATTATCTATGAACGAAATACTGAATAATGCAAAACAGGGCATATCTTTGATAACTACTAATTTTTTATATTTGTTTATTGTTATTATTTTTGCTGGATTTTACTGGCTATTTAAAAACGATAGGAAAAAATTCTGGCTATTTTTGATAATCTTTGTTTTAAACTTTATATATACAATCAATTATGCAATACCTGATATTGAATCATACTATATGCCGGGTTTTATTTCGTTATTGGTTGTCAGTCTATACGGACTGAAATTATTTGCAAAATACCTGAAATGGTTCATTACAATTCCCTTAAGTATGATTATACCATTATTAAATTATTCCCACTGCACACTGAGAAATAATACATTTGGTTTTGATTACAGTTATGCCCATATCGCACAATTGCCGCAGAATAGCCTTTTAATCTGTTCCTACTGGGATATCTATTCTCCGACCATCTATTTAAGAGAGGTTGAAAAGGTGCGCACTGACCTGGTCATCATTGATAAAGAGTTGCTCAGACGCACCTGGTATATAAAATACCTGAGGAATGAATATTCAGAATTTTATAAAAAGGCGGAGAAAGAAATAAATGATTATCTGGTTGAACTTTATAGGTTTGAGTATGGCAAACCATATGAGCCATTCAAAATTCAGGAAAGATACATAAGAATGATTGAAAAATTTGTAGAAATAAAAGAGACGACCGGCGTATTCTTTGCCATACCCTTTCCAGATAATGATTTAAACCAGGTAAAACCTGATTACTTGCGCATTCCTTATGGCTTGAACTATCTCATCACAAAAGATAGAACACCAGTGCTATTTGACTTTTCAAAATTGGAACTTGCAATACCAGAATTTATAAATGACGAGCGCCTGAAATACAATGCAGATTTTGTGAAAAAGATGGTAGCGAATAATATCAATTATCTCATTGCAATCAACCGCATGGGTGAAGCAGAATATGCCAAAAAATGGCTTGCTAATTTTCATAACAAAAAGTGAGTTCAAGATATTGTAAACCATTTGCTTGTTTTTTGCGTCTTATTCAATATGACTAAAAATTACTTAATACCATTGATATCACTAATTACTAACTTTTTTCTCTTTGCCCAGAATAGTAATCTGTCTGGACCAGGTAGGATAATGGGCACAGTTGTAGAATCCGCAGGTGAAGAGCCACTTGAACTGGTCAATGTCATTCTTTATGATAGAGCACATAAGCAGATTACCGGCACGGCAACGAATGAAATGGGAAAGTTCTATCTTGGTGGGGTGAATATCGGAGATTATATTATTGAATTCTCTTTTGTTGGTTTTGAAACAAAGATAGATACTGTAGTTATTACCTCGCAGGAACCCACTATTAATTTAGGTATCATAAAACTTGAGCCAAAACCAATCTTTGTTGAGGGTGTGGAAGTAACGGCTGAAAGACCGCCAATTGAATTCAAAATTGATAAAAAAGTAATAAATGTAAAAGAAAATTATACAAGCCAATCTGGAACTGCGGTTGATGTTTTACAGAATATCCCTTCTATCTCAGTTGATGTTGAAGGCAATGTGAGCCTGCGCGGTAGCACAAATTTTCGTGTGCTAATTGATAACCGACCATCAATACTTGAACCAAGCGATGCCTTGCAACAGATTCCTGCAAGCACAATTGACCGAATTGAGATTATCACGAATCCATCTGCCCGTTATGACCCGGAAGGACTGGCAGGTATTATAAATGTAATCACAAGGAAAAATATTGAATCAGGAGTCAATGGGATTGCCAATGCAAATTTAGGATTTGGACAAAGATATGCTGGTGATTTTTTGATAAACTATCGTTACAAAAAATTACGCACATTTTTGGGAATTGATTATAACAATTTTAAGAATCCAGGCACACGTCAGGAAAGCACTCAGACCTGGACCCCTGATACAATTTTTTACTCTACAACTGAAGGAAGTAATTCCTGGTTAAGAGAATTTTATGGTATTAAGACAGGGATTGAATATTTAGCCAGTGCTAAAAGTAAGCTCGGTATGAATTTTGAGTTGAGAAAAAGAGGAATGGAACATACCGATGATGCCGAATATAATAAATGGTCAATACCTGGCGATACTGCATTGTATTTTTCTAATAACCAGTTAAAGCGGGGTGGGTATTTCTATTCATTAAATAGTGACTATCTTTATAACTTTAATAAAGACCATAAGTTGTCAGCACGATTAACAATGAATTTGAATGATGTAGATGATAAATCAACTTATGAAATGCGTAATTTAGATTCAATGATTACCAGTGGCTGGAGATCAGAAGAAAGTGGTCCAATGAAAAGGCTTATCTTTAATCTTGATTATACACGACCCACGAATATCCTAAGAGGCAAAAATGGTAAATTAGAAACAGGCGCGCAGGGTATTATTCATTATAGTAATGGGTATCAGGATGTCTACATATATGACACACTTTCTCAACAATATGAATACAAAGAAGAATATCACCACAGTGCTGATTTTATCCATAATATCTATTCTGCTTATACAACTTATTCTGGTGAGGCAGGAAATTTTGGATACCAATTTGGGTTACGAGAAGAATATACATACCGTTTTATTGATGTATCAGATACAAACATAAATACAAATATTCGTAGATTTGATATATATCCAACCCTGCATATTTCATATAAATTTCCTCCTGCTGACCAGATAATGTTAAGTTATACAAGGCGAGTAAATCGGCCACGGAATTTTGACCTTGAGCCATTTGAAATGAAGCGTGACCCGTATCACATAAGCAGAGGGAACCCGGATCTATTACCAGAATTTGTTGATGCATTTGAACTTGGTTATCAAAGGCAATGGGGTAGTAATCTTTTTGCCATTGATGGCTATTATCGTCTCACCCACAATAAAATTGAACATATTACCAGTGTTTATAACAGCGAAATAATGCTTTTTACCGTAGAAAACATCGGTAAGGACTATGCCTATGGTATTGAACCCACACTGGACCTTGCCCCATTTAGATGGCTAAATCTTAATATTTCGGCAAATCTATACGAACACCGTATTGAAGGGGTAATTGATGGTGAGGTTCTTTCACAAAAGAACCAGACTTGGGGATTGCGCAGTATGAACACATTTAGGATAGGTAAAAACACAAGATTGCAGATAACTGGTATGTATCAGGGTGCTGAAGTTATGGCACAGGGAGAGCGTAAACCATTTTTTATGGTCAATACCGGCTTGAGGCAGGAATTGGTTCCGAAGGTTTTGAATATGACAATTCAGGTGCGCGACCTTTTAAAGACTGCTGGTTTTGATAATACAACAACAGGAACAAATTTTTACATCCATAATGAATTTACGCGAATATCCCCAGTAATTATGTTCGGATTGAGTTACAATTTTAATAACTACCGGGCAGAGCAAAAAAGACCTTCTATAGAAGAGAATAATTTTGAAGACATTGAAGAATATTAAAATTTTAATCAATCCCCGAAAATCCATTATTGATTTTTGATTGCAGATTTATATAATTAGACCATGCACATCCTTGTCTGCGATGATGAAGAATCACAGCGTGAATTGCTTGCAGGTTTTTTGCGAAATTGTGGCTATACAGTCACGACTGCAGGTAATGGCAAAGAGGCAATAGAAAAAAATCGCACCACAAGTTTTGACCTCGCTATCCTTGATTTAAAGATGCCGGAGATTGATGGTATTGAAACGATGAAACAGATGAAAGAGATTGACCCGCAAACATATTTTATTATTCTGACCGGTTTCGGCACTGTAGAATCTGCAGTGCAGGCAATAAAACTTGGTGCTTTTGATTATCTTACCAAACCGATTGACTTAAAAAAACTTGAATTTCTGATTAATCATATCTATGAAGATGAGATAACCCGTCAGGAGATTGCTACATTAAAAGAGCAGGTTATTGAAAGGTTCAATTTTGAGCAATTCGTTGCCCTGAGCCCCAGAATGCAGGAAATTGTGGCACTCATTCCCAGAGTCTCTCAATCTGATGCTTCGGTTTTGATTCTTGGTGAATCAGGAACAGGTAAAGAAATGGTTGCACGGCTTATCCATGAAGCGAGTCCGCGCAAGAATTTTAGATTTGTTCCAATATCCTGTGCTGCACTACCTGAGACATTGATTGAAAGTGAATTGTTTGGATATGAGCGAGGGGCATTCTCTGGTGCTGAGAAGAGAAAGATTGGAAAATTTGAGCTTGCTGATAAAGGCACATTATTTCTTGATGAAATTGGCGACCTGCCCTTAACCGTGCAGGTAAAATTATTAAGAGTTTTACAGGAGTTTACTTTTGAAAGGTTGGGTGGGAATGTGCCTATCAAAGTAGATGTTCGCTTAATCTGCGCCACAAATCAGGATTTAAAGAAAAAAATTACTGAAGGAACTTTTCGTGAGGACCTCTATTACCGCCTCAATGTTGTTAACATAACACTACCACCTCTGCGCGAGCGAAAAGAAGATATAAAACCACTGGTTGATCTTTTTATCAAAAAATTTGCCGCAAAGGGTCGTAAACAGGTAAAGGGAATAACAAAAGAGGCGCTCAACATTCTTTTAAGATATGATTGGCCCGGTAATATTCGGGAACTGGAAAATATTATTGAACGGGCACTGGTTTTGTGCCGTGGAGATTGGATTGGTATTAAAGATGTTCCATTACAATTAGGATCGGCTTCTAATAATTTAAAAAATGGGGATTTGAGAGAGCTGGAAAAAAATCATATTAAAGAAGTTCTGGAAAAAAACAACTGGAATCTCGGTGCTTCTGCAAGCCAGCTGGGAATCCACCGCAATACACTGAGACGAAAGATAAAAGAATATAATCTACGCCGAAACATAAGCAAAATATCTTGACTTTACTGATTTTTTAGTTATACTTAAACCCATGGATACAAAGTATATTTTTGTCACTGGAGGAGTGGTTTCTTCGCTTGGAAAGGGAGTTGCAACCGCTTCTATTGGTCTACTTTTAAAATCTTATGGATTTAAAGTTACATTGCAAAAGATTGATCCATACATAAATGTTGACCCTGGAACAATGAACCCATACCAGCACGGAGAGGTGTTTGTTACTGCTGATGGTGCAGAATGCGATTTGGACCTTGGCCATTATGAAAGATTTTTAAATGAACAGTTGAGTCGTGATAATAATATTACCACCGGTCAGGTATATTATTCAGTCATCAACAAAGAAAGACAGGGTGAATACCTGGGCAAGACTGTTCAGGTTGTTCCTCATATTACTGATGAAATAAAATCAAGAATTAAAAAGCTTGCAAATCAGAATAAGGTTGATATAGTGATAACAGAGATTGGCGGAACGGTCGGCGATATTGAAGGGCAGCCATTTTTAGAAGCGGCAAGGCAGATGAGGCTTGACCTGGGAAGGAATAATGTTCTGTATATCCATCTGACCCTGGTGCCTTTTATCAAGAGCACGCGTGAGTTTAAAACAAAGCCGACCCAGCATTCAGTTCGCGTTTTGCTCTCAATGGGGATACAGCCTGATATTCTTTTGTGCCGTAGTGACTCTTGGCTCGCTGAGGATGAAAGAAAAAAGATTTCACTGTTTTGCAATGTGCCGACCCGCGCGGTAATTGATGCAGTTGATGTTGAATGCATTTATGAAATTCCGTTGATCTTCCATCAACAGAAACTTGACCAATTAATTTTAGAATATTTTGGCATTGAAAAGAAAGATTATGATTTAACCGAATGGAAAATTTTTGTAGATAAGGCAAAAAATCCTTTAAAAAGTGTTGAAATTGCAATTTGTGGAAAATATGTAGAATTAAGGGATGCATACAAGAGTATCATTGAGG
Source organism: Caldifarciminota bacterium (assembly GCA_037444665.1). Lineage (GTDB taxonomy): Bacteria > Hydrothermota > Tepidihabitantia > SM23-42 > JAOAFX01 > JAOAFX01. Next base: position 5,714 of record JBBILZ010000053.1, on the reverse strand, counting down.
CACTTTACCATGCGGCAGTTGCCAATGACGCACGGCTCAAGATTAAATGGGTTGATACTGATAGAATTGATGATGTTGTGCTTTCCAATGCGCTTTCACATGTTGATGGTATCCTTATCCCGGGTGGCTTTGGAATGAGGGGTGTTGAGGGTAAGGTGCGTGTGGTAAAGTATGCCCGTGAAAATAAAAAACCATTTTTCGGTATCTGCCTGGGAATGCAGTGTATGGTGATAGAGTTTGCGCGCAATGTTTGTAATATGAAAGGGGCAAATTCTACAGAATTTGATGACAAGACAGAATATCCGGTTATTGATATTTTGCCCGAGCAGAAAAAGATAAAAAATATGGGTGGCACAATGCGCCTCGGAAACTGGCCCTGTCAGATTGAGCCAAAAACACTGGCGCGTAAAATATATATGAAAGATTTGATTGAAGAAAGGCATCGACACCGATATGAGGTAAATCCCAAATATTTTAAGATGTTAAATGAAAAAGGGTTGGTTTTTTCGGGAAAATCTCCTGATGCCAGGCTTGTTGAAATTGCTGAATTGACTGACCACCCATTCTTCATCGGCACTCAATTCCACCCTGAATTTACTTCAAGGCCATTGGCACCCAATCCTATATTTTATCATTTTATTGCAGCGTCTTTGAAGAAATCTGGATAAGATAAACCTGTGCAAGCGGTTTTAGAAATTTCAATGTTTTTGACACTGATTATGATTTACTGGTTGAATCATGGCCGGCGTCGGTATTTTATACAAAGAATGGGTAAAAATATCAGTAGTAATCTTAAGACGGCTGCAAAAAATATTGCCCGAATGTTACATTGTGATAAAAGATGGACAATCATCGGAGATACAAACTTCATAAAAAATGGTGCGGTTCTTTATTCTGTACATTTTGGCGTCTGGGAATTAATGCCACAAATTCTCCGAAGTTATTTGAATAAAGATGTTGGAGTACTTGTAAATCGTTATACAGATAATAATAATTTCCTCGTGGGTAAATTAATGGACAGATTTTTTTATTGCTGGCGTTCACGCCATAATATCAAAATTTTCTATCCTGACCAGGTATTCCAGATTGTAAAATTCATTAAAAATGGTGGTATATTTGCTGTGCTTGTTGATGGAAATCACCTCTTTACTAAATATCAAAAGATTGAAAAACTTGCCCGTTTATGTCAGGTTCCATTAATATCATTTGCTGTGTATTGTGAAAATGGGACTACGGTTATGAAAATAGGATGTAATCTTAAAACATTGGTGAATGAAAGACCTTATGATTACTGGTGGTTTTACCGATCGCGCAGAATGGTAACCAGTCTATGAAAAAAATTTTAATTTTTTTAATGCTCGGCATTCTGGCGTGCAAAGAGGAATCACTTCCACAAAATATTGAAAAACATCTTCCGCGTATTACCCTTTCCAATTTTACTTTGACAGAAACTCAGGAAGGAAAGAAGAAATGGAACCTGAGGGCAGTATCAGCATATGTCTATGAAGAAATGATAGATGTTGATTCTGTGATAATAAAATTTTACGACGAGTCTGAAAAAGAATATGCATTACTCAGAGGTAATGCTGGACAACTAAGCACCAAAACCCATAATATCCTGGTGCGTGATAGTGTGATTTTGATAACCGATGATTCTACCTACCTGTATACTGATTCATTGTTCTGGCTCAATGATTCGCAATCAATTCTCACTGATGCAAGGGTAAAGATAATCAAAAAAGATAGCACAGTAATTGAGGGCAATGGTTTAAAAACTGGACCGGATTTGCAGAAAATTGAAATCATCGGTGATATAAAGGGTGCATCACCCATTAAATTCCCTAAAATAAAATGATAGTAATACTGATTTTATTTATTACAACTCCTTTTAATGCTGAGCGTGTAGAAATTATTAAGGAGAATGGCAAAAATATTGTCTATCTTTTGGGAAATGTAGAAATTCAACAGGAAGATACAAAAATATCCTGTAATGAGGCACGGTTGAATGAGACGGAGGGAATAGTAATATTGAAAGATAGTGTTTTGATAAAAGATAATAACGGAGAGATAAGGGCAGAGAATGCAATATATTATCTTAATGAAAAAATAAGTGTGCTTCGTGGTAATGTAAGATTGATCTCTGAAGACCGAATCATTTCAGCAGATTCTTTAAATTACGATGGAGAAAAACGTTTTGTGAAGATGTATCATAATGTCCGGTTGGAAGATTTAAAAAATAACCTGATTGTCTATGGTGGTGAAGGTTCATACGATTTAAACACAGAGATTGGAAATTTGATAAAGATGCCAAGGCTTGAAATATTACGAGAAAATAAAACACCAATGACCATTACTGCAAAAGAGTTTCTGATTAAAAATAGAGAAGAATTATGTTATGGATATGATTCGGTCGTGGGTGTGATTGATAGTATCAATCTATTCTGTGATACAATCTATTATAATATCAAAAAGGATAATGGGTCTATGATGAAACCCGTAGTGACTGAGAAAAATAACGAATTAAAAGGCATGACTGGAGAATTTGGATTAAAGAACAAAACCATTGATTATTTTAAGATTTTTTTTGGTATGGCAAGTTATTGGACAGAACAGGGTTCCCACAATATTATTGAGGGTAATAGTATAAAGATTCTTTTTCAGGAAGGAAGGGCATTCAAAGTCCAGGTTGAAGGTAACCCAAAGGGGAAACTATACTTAAAGGAGCAAGAAGAAGATGCTGGAGACTAAAGACCTTACAAAGATCTACGGAAAAAGGATTGTAGTAAATAAAGTCAATATTAAAATCAATGCTGGAGAAATTGTGGGTTTGCTCGGTCCCAATGGTGCAGGAAAGACCACTACATTCAATATGATTGTGGGATTGATTCTTAGTGATGCAGGTGATATTTTGTTGAACAATAATATAATCACTGACCTGCCGATGTTCAAAAGGGCACGTATGGGTATATCATTTTTGTGCCAGGAATCAAGTGTCTTTAGAAAGATGACAGTTATGGATAATCTTGTTGCCATCTATGAAATACTTGGTGTAAAGACTAGTGAGGCAAAAGCCAGGGCATTAAAGACGCTTGAAGATTTTAGACTTCTGGATTTGAAAGACCAGAAGGCATACACGCTTTCTGGTGGTGAGAGGCGCAGGGTAGAAATTGCCCGTGCTTTGATCAGTAATCCTAAGTTTTTACTCCTTGATGAACCATTTACCGGTATTGACCCGATTGCAAGGGCTGAACTTCAGGACATAATTCTAAGTTTAAAAAACAAAGGGATTGGAATATTAATCTCTGACCATAATGTAAGAGAGACCCTTGAGATAACTGACCGCGCATATCTCATATATGAATCACAAATTTTATTGTCTGGAGATGCCCAGACTCTGATTAATGACCCCAAGGCGCGGGAATTATACCTGGGCTGGAAATTTAAGATCTAATCTTTATTATTTTAGCGGGTAATAATATTTACCCTGCTTCCACAAATAGATTTCTTTCCTACCTTCCTCGCTCCGATTGCGATATACAAATTTAATTTCACTCATTTCATCAATTGGGATACCATAATTATTTTTGAAAAAATTAATGAATTCACTCTTGAGAAGTCCACGAAAATGCTCTATCGCCTTCTGGGCATCGTCTGGTTTCTCTTTCATACCATAGAGTTCAATAACAATTGTGGAATCTTTGCGGTCAAAAAAACTATAAAGATAAACATCATATTGTAGTAAAGAGACCTGCCAGTTTGCTGGAGCATAAAGGTTGAGTTGTATTGAAGCCATATCACCTTTGCTTATTGCCAATAGTTCGGTAAGATTTGAGGCCTTAATTACATTGGTAGTGATGATAAAAAATAATAATATAAAAATAGTTTTGACAACCTTATTTATATCCATTTTTACTCCTTTCCCGAATTAATTATTCACATATTTTCTGATAAGTCAATATGGAAAAGCACTGAGTCCTCCCCACTTTTACTCTCGCTTATATTTTAAAAATTTTTGTAGTTGCCTCATTTATGAGGCTTTCTATTTTTGTAGGGACAACCCTTGTGGTTGTCCGGAAGCGTTTTCGGACAGGGACAAGCCCTGTCCCTACAGAGAAGAAAAAATTTAGTTATGCCCGATAAATCGGGCAACTACAGTTTTGTAGATAAATGTGGTAGGGTTCTATTTAAGTTTGACCGCCTTCTGCATTAAGACTTTTTCAGGACATTCTAATTTTACAAAATAGACCCCGGGTGGAAGGATGCGACCAAAATCGTCGGTGCCGTCCCAGATGATTTTGGTTGGATGGTTTGATGGTTGGATAGTTGGATAGTTAAAGGATTTCACCAGCCTGCCAGTCGCATCGTAAATTTGTAGTTTGTAATTTGGGATTTGAAAATTAGAATTTGTTTCGAATTTCGTCCGCCATGCATCGTGGCGGATTCGTATTTCGAATTTAATTATGAGGTGATTCCTGAATGGATTTGGAGAAAGCGTAAAAATAGTTCTATTCTGCGGTTGAAAAGTTTGTGATTCCTCAATGCCTGTTGATACAACAAATTTGTAATAAGTACTTTCCGGTGCACAGATTGGGTCAGTATGCCATAGATCAACTCCATTTGCTACACAGAAAGAATCTTCAGCCCAGAGAAAATAACCGAGTGTGCATGCCTGGCTGACTGCTGGAATTGTATAATAGTATACACTACCTACAATACTATCATGGCTTACGCCAATGAATTGCCCACCATTTATATTGTAAAAAAGCGAATCAGCACCGATCCCTGTAGAATCAGTAATTGTTGATTGCACAATATAAGGGCCGAGGTATCCAGTATCAGGCAAGATTGTTGTGTTTACGAATTCAGGGCCATAGACATCCCATCCTGGCACAAAGAGGTCGCTCAACATTAAAAAATTTTCAACAATCATAAAATTCTGACTTGCGCCATTCGTGCTCTGGGCAGCAGCTACACCATTGGCTCCACCAAAACGTCCGGGCACAACCCATTCATAGATCCAGCGCGTATCTTGAGTGCCGAAATTATCAGTATATTCCATATAGTCTCTTATCACGAGACAGGGCCAAAAATGATTTCCACTAAAAGGAACTCTGACCTTACCTTTTGCTACAACAACCTTTTGATGTTGTTCATTTGCAGTATAAGGTAGCCAGCCATCAAGATAATAGGTCCAGGTCCATGCTGTGTTCCAACCACTACCATCGTAGATTGGGTAGGCATAACATTTGTAGTCGGGTCTGTAATTACCAATAAATCTGTATCCACCAGTCTCAAAATCAATGCCTTCTATATAATAATAATACACTGTTCCAGAGAGGTATGACCATACGACACTATTATCGCCCATAGTATCAAGTTCTACAATCTGGGCATTGGGAAAAGTATCAGGAGCAGGTGATATTCCCTGTGATGGATGGAGAAGATGGACACGTGCGGTTCTACCACCAGGATAACCTGTCAAATCCCACCAGGTGCGCATTGAATCAAAAGGGGTCCATTCAAATAGGTCAGAGTTCTGCTCATATCTTGCTCGTTGTCCGATTACAAAGGGCACATCGTTCTGTCTTATTTGAACCTCTGGTATTGCCCATAATACAAGTGGTATTAATGTAAGTATTAGCAAAACTAATAATCTATTAACCATTTTGCATCTCCATGTATGTTAACTATATTTTTCTAAAATAGAGTGATAT
>JBBILZ010000052.1:0-16884 GCA_037444665.1 Caldifarciminota bacterium | reverse complement strand
TATTGCAGACCATCGTCTTGGCTGCCTTATTCCCTTGGTCTAACAATTTATAATAGTAGTTAATCCATGCTAACCTTCTTTCAATATCAGCGCGATGCTTCTTAAGCAACTCCCTCTTAATTTTTCGTTTTTCAAGATGCTCGTATCTCTTTTTTGCTTCTTCAATCTTCTTAAACATCCATTTTATCCATTTGTTTTTCAAGAGAACCTCCAATCATTGTAATTATATCTTTATAGCCAAAGCTGTCAATAATCATTAGGAGGATGTCTATTGATACGACAATATGTTTCGCGTTCGTGCCAGATTAGTAAGGATGCGGGTGGTTTGTAAGAACATTATTCGGAGTATTCTGGGAAAGTTCAATATTACTTTTCCTTATACTAATATCTGGGGTGGGTCTGGCCGTGAGTTTTTAGCGGGGGTATCATTGGGTATGCCTTATGATGCAATCATAAAGAATTTTCTTACGATTATTGATGCTTTGACGGTTCAGATTAATGATTGGGATAAGAGGATTCAAGAGCAGGTAGTTTTGTCTGGGGAGGCACAAAGGCTTTTGACGGTGCCTGGTGTGGGTAAGATTTGGGCGTTGACGATTCTTTACGAGACAGGTCCGATTGAGCGGTTTCCTTCTGCTAAGCGTTATGTTGCCTATGCGGGGTTAGTGCCTCGGACATACGGAAGTGGGGGTAAATATTGGAATGGGCATCTTTGCAAGCAGGCAAATGTGTATTCGAAGTATGCTTATATAGAGGTAGCGACGGCAGCGGTTAAATCTCAGGATTTGGATTCGGTATTACGGCTTTATTATCGCCGGATTGTAAAGAATAAAGGGATGGGTGTAGCCAGGGTGGCTTTAGCACGAAAGATTGCTACGATCGTTTATCAGATGTTGCAGTGGCAAATGGATTATGTTAGTTGTATGACAAAAAGAAGAATGGCTGGGTAAGCCTCTTCTCTCCCTTAATCATAAAATGATTCTTTCAAAGATTAGGCGGCCCAGCCACTCCGAACAGATACCTTGGTCTTGAATGACCGAATAGCAGGCTGGTTTTAGCCGTTAGGTATAGTTCGGACAGTAAATTATATTTATAGAAAGGAGATTGTAAAGAGGAAATTTTTATATTGACAAACCTTTTATAGCAGGGGAAGATAGGGAGATTTACCTGCTTATTGACTTTTGCTTAAATCTGGATATAATATGCTACCAGGATAAGTCTGATAGACATAAACATATTAATCAAGGAGCCTTTACTCACTGGACAGAAAACAGTGAAGGATATCAGGGCTTTAATAGAGAGCCTATTTATGTGCCCAGTTTTTTTCTGGTTTAAGGGAAGATAGTAAGGAGGTTCTATGAGACGGGTTATAATTATGGGTGCTGCAGGCAGAGATTTTCATAATTTTAATACTTTTTTTAAATATAATCACGACTATAAGGTTATTGGTTTTACAGCTACCCAGATACCAAATATTGAAGGTAGAGAGTATCCAGCAGACTTAGCTGGACCATATTATTCAACTGGAATCCCCATTTATTCTGAAAAGGATTTGACTAATTTGATAAAAAAATTTAAAATAGATGTGGTAGTCTTTTCTTATTCTGATGTTTCACACCAGTATGTTATGCATAAGGCATCTGAAGTGCTTGCTGCGGGCGCTGATTTCTGGCTTATGGGACCTAAATCTTCAATTTTAAAGTCAAGTAAAAAGGTTATTTCCATTTGTGCGGCACGCACCGGCGCAGGAAAGAGCCAGACCACAAGAAGGGTTTGTGATATTTTGAATAAATATGGTATTAAGTTTTCAGTGGTCAGACACCCGATGCCTTATGGCGATTTAACAAAGCAGGAGAGCCAACAATTTTCAACGCTTCAGGATTTAGATAAATATAATTGCACCATTGAAGAGCGGGAAGAGTATGAGCCCCATATAAAACGAGGGAATACGGTATTTGCTGGTGTTGATTATCAAAAAATTTTGAAAGCTGCTGAAAAAATATCCGATGTGATTGTTTGGGATGGTGGAAATAATGATTTACCATTTTATGAACCAGATTTGCACATCGTTGTTGTTGACCCATTAAGGTCAGGCAATGAATCTACATACCATCCAGGTGAAGCAAATGTGCGCATGGCTGATATTATCATTATTAATAAAGTAGATTCAGCAAATCCGAAAATTGTACAAAAAATGAAAAAAAATCTAAAAATGCTAAACCGAAATGCTATCATATTGGAAGCATATTCTCCTGTGGTCGTTGATAAATCTAAACTCATTAAAAACAAGAGAGTGGTAGTTGTTGAAGATGGTCCAACATTGACCCATGGTGAAATGAGTTTTGGTGCAGGTGTAATCGCAGCAAAAAAATATCATGCAAAAAGCATTGTTGACCCAAGAAAATATACGGTGGGTTCTATAAAAAAAACTTATGAAAAATATACCCAAATTGGACCGCTCATTCCAGCGCTTGGCTATTCACAAAAACAAATAGAGGAATTGAATCAGAGCATTAATAATACTCCTGCCGATGTTGTGGTTATTGGAACACCAGTAGATTTACGGAAATTTTTAAATATAAATAAACCTGCAGTAAAAGTAACTTATGAGTTAAAAGAAAAGAATGGCAATATTCTCGTGAGACTCATTAAAAATTGTCTTAAATTATAGATTTTATTGAGTCTTGGCGCAGAAAGTTTTTTAATCAGCGCAAAGTGAATAGTAATATTGAAAGGAGAAAAATGAAAAAATTGGTCTATAATTTTGGAGGCAAAAAGGCTGATGGTTCAGCAAGGGATAAGAATCTGCTCGGCGGTAAAGGTGCAAACCTTGCTGAAATGACAAATCTTGGCATCAGAGTTCCTCCTGGTTTTACAATCACAACTGATGTCTGCAATTATTACTATAAAAATAGAAAGAGTTTACCAAAACCTTTGAAAAACGAAGTAAATAAGGCAATGAAGCGGATTGAGATGCTTTTAGGAAAAAAATTTGGTGACCCGGACAATCCTCTTCTCGTTTCAGTTCGTTCTGGTGCGCGTGCATCAATGCCGGGAATGATGGAGACGGTTTTGAACATTGGTCTCACTGAGAAGACCATTCCTGGATTGATAAAACAGAGTAATGGAAATGAGAAGTTTGCTTATGATTCATATCGTAGATTAATAATGATGTATTCTGATGTGGTAATGGAAAAGGCAGCAGGTATTGAGCCAAAGGATGATAATTCAGGTATCAGGCACCAACTTGAAGAGATTATGAATGAAATGAAAAAAGAGAAAAATTATAAAAATGATACTGATTTAACTGCACGGGATTTGAAAGAATTGTGTGTTTTGTTCAAACAAAAGGTGAAAGAAGTTTTAGGAAAAGATTTTCCTGATGACCCGGAAGAACAACTCTGGGGTGGTATAAAGGCAGTCTTTGCATCATGGAATGGGAAGAGGGCAGTTGCCTATAGAAAGATTGAAGGAATTCCTGATGACTGGGGGACAGCATGCAATGTGCAGGCAATGGTCTTTGGTAATATGGGCGAAAATTCTGCAACCGGTGTTGGCTTTACACGCAATCCGGGCAATGGTGATAATCAATTTTATGGTGAATATCTGATCAATGCTCAGGGAGAAGATGTTGTGGCAGGAATAAGAACACCTGCTCCGGTCAATGAATATTCCAAGAGCGAACATAACAAAGATTTGGTCTCAATGGAAAAGGCTATGCCTGAGGCATATAAAGAACTTTATCAATGGCAGAGAAAACTTGAGCGTCATTATCGGGATATGCTGGATATTGAATTCACGATTGAACGGGGCACGCTCTATATGCTCCAGTGTAGGGTAGGTAAAAGGAATGGCCCTGCAGCAGTAAAGATGGCAGTTGATATGCTAAGGGAAAAGTTGATTACAAAAGAAGAAGCAGTAATGCGCGTTACTCCAGGACAACTTGATGAATTATTGCACCCAATGATTGACCCCAATGCAGAACGAAATGTAAAACCTATTGCCAGGGGTTTGCCAGCAGGTCCTGGTGGAGCGAATGGACAGATTGTATTTACTTCAAAGGATGCAGTTGAGTGGTCAAAACAAGGTAAAAAGGTAATCCTTGTGCGCGAAGAGACCAATCCTGAAGATGTAGATGGTATGAGGGCAGCACAGGCAATTCTCACAGCGCGGGGAGGAATGACATCGCATGCTGCACTCGTTGCCCGAGGATGGGGTAAGTGCTGTATTGTTGGTTGTGGTGCAATACAGGTTGATTATGATGAGAAGGTTTTAATGGTGGATGGAAAAGTTTTTAAAGAGGGTGAATGGCTGACCTTAAATGGAACGAAAGGCAATGTATATGAAGGTCAATTGCCCATGCTCGCATCAGCTGAGGAGAATGTTCTATTACAGGATTTCTTAAAAATTTGCGATGCAGTAAAACATTTAGGTATCAGGGCAAATGCGGATACACCTGCAGATGCTCAAAGGGCAAGGAAATTTGGTGCAAAAGGCATTGGCCTTATGCGAACTGAGCATATGTTTTATGGAAAAGGTTCTGATGAGCCTCTTTTCTTGTTGCGGAAAATGATTGTTTCCAAAACTGTGGAAGAGCGTAGAAAGGCACTTGAAGAACTGTTTCCATATGTAAAAAATGATATGAAGGGTGTACTTGAGGCAATGGATGGTTATCCAGTTGTTATCAGATTACTCGACCCACCACTCCATGAATTTGTGCCGAATGAACCTGCAAAGCGAGAAAAACTGGCACAAGAACTTAATATTACGCTTGATGAATTAAACGAGCGTGCAGAGAATCTTCACGAATCAAATCCTATGATGGGACATCGTGGTGTTCGTCTTGGCATTACCTATCCTGAAGTAAGTGAAATGCAGATAAGGGCAATTTTTGAAGCAACTGCCGAACTGATAAAAGAGGGCAAAGCCCCATATCCTGAAATTATGGTGCCGGTTGTTGGTGAGGTTAATGAATTGAGAGACCAGGTAAAGATTGTGGAACGCGTATATAAAGAAGTTCTGACAAAATTCGGCTTGAAAAAGATAAAATATATGTATGGGACAATGATTGAGATTCCAAGAGCCTGTTTTGTTGCTGATGAAATTGCACAGGTTGCCCAGTTCTTTTCTTATGGAACGAATGACCTTACCCAGATGGGATTTGGCTTTTCAAGGGATGATATCGGTGGTTTTCTGCCTGATTATCTAAATAAAAAGATTCTACCCGGTGACCCATTCCAGTCAATTGATACCAGAGGGATCGGTGAATTGATAAAGATCGGGATTGAACGGGGAAGAAAGACAAGACCGGATTTAGAAGTTGGAATCTGTGGCGAGCATGGGGGAGACCCAAACTCCATTCACTTCTGCCATAAAGTGGATATGGATTATGTTTCCTGTTCACCATTCCGCGTGCCCATTGCCCGACTTGCCGCGGCTCAGGCAAATGTTCTTTATAAAACAAAACCAGTAAAAAAGAGAAAGAAATAGTTTAACTAATATTAAAACCCAAGGATTTCGTTAACGAGCAGGACCGAGATATTTGTTTGCAGGGGCCGGAATTGCATTATTGATATTACCCGGCAGATTCTGCCTTTAACATTACAATCAGTGCAAATACCAGTAGAGACGCATGGTGTTTTCGCACTTACTCTTTTGGCATTCATCACTGCTGCAATTTCTTTGCTCCTTTTTATGCCATCGTGAATAGATGATACAATCTTGTTATAACCCGCAATGATATATACATTCTCTGGTCCATAAATCATCGCCGCAATCCTGTTGCCAATGCCATCAATATTTATTATATCTCCGTTCTTGGTGATGGCATTCGCGCTGGTCAGGTAATAATCAGCGAGCATCTCATTTTTTCTGACCACTTTATCGGTTTCTTCGGTCAACCCCTTTTGCCAGTGATGGATAATTTTATTCCCTCTCTGTTCAAATCGTTCAATAATACCGATTTCTCTTACGGTCATTGAACCACCAATACCGATGCTTGAATCAACCGGAATAGATTTTAATAAGAAATCATCCACTTCATTTACTGTAGTAAAATATTGTGCATTGAAGTCTCTCCTTTTTAATGCGTCAACAACTTTTAATAATAATTTTTCTTGCTGCCATATTCTCACTTCGTCCATAATAGATTATACACAATTGAGAGACAAAGTCAATCACCTTAGATGGCTTAATCCTTTTCAGTTTTACTCTCTGTATAATATCTTCAGCCATGACCAATAACCATACTGGCTGCCATGCCTTACAACCATAGACTATTCACTAAATCGTCGCTCGTTATACGGTTGCGCAGCCCGTTTCGTCTTTCGTCAAGAGGTCAAGGTCTTTTTAAAATCCAATAACCTTGTTCTTTAACCATACCAGCATCTATGCCCTATAACCAATAACCATTTTCAATCCCCCTTTCCACCTGAACAAAAATTTAATTTACGCCCGATAAATCGGGCAACTACAATGAGGTAAAATATTGTAACGCCAAAATTTATTTAACATCATTGTTGACATTTATTAAATTTTTGTTATAATCATAAAATTTTAATGGGGCAGTAGCTCAGTTGGGAGAGCGTCTCGTTCGCAGCGAGAAGGCCGCCAGTTCGACTCTGGTCTGCTCCAGATAAGAAGAGAAAATGATTATACCAAAAAGAGTTTTTCTAACCAAGGGTGTTGGTAAACATAAAGAAAAATTAGCAAGCTTTGAGTCAGCACTCAGGGATGCGGGAATTGCACCATTCAATATTGTAAGGGTTTCAAGTATCTTGCCTCCTGGTGCTAAGATTGTTTCAAAGACAAAAGGCTTGCAGTATTTGTCGCCCGGTGAAATTGTGTATACAATTGTTGCAGAATGTAGCACAAATGAACCACATCGTCTTATTGCCGCATCAATCGGTGTAGCAATACCAGCGGATCGAAACCAATATGGTTATCTTTCTGAATACCATTCCTATGGCGAAACCGAACCAAAAGCAGGTGATAAGGCTGAAGACCTTGCCGCACAGATGCTTGCTACAACGCTCGGTGTTCCATTTGACCCGGATACAAGTTATGATGAAAGAAAAGAATTATGGAAGATTTCCACAAAGATTGTTAAAACAATGAATATGACCCAGACTGCAATAGGAGACAAATACGGGCTCTGGACTACAGTTATCGCTGCTGCGGTGTTAGTGCCATAAAATAAAAGGTTGAGCAAAATCAATAATGCTACTTTTAATTCTTTTAAATTTTACATTGCCCGGCGTTCTGAATAATGGCGACCGCATATTTTTCTATGATGCCCGTTCTCTGGGACTTGGTGGCAATCTTACAGTTCTTGAAAATAATCTCAATCCTGCAAGTAGTGGTTTAATAGATAGGGTCTGTTTCAATTTTAATGGAATTTTATATAGCGGTGCAGAAAAAAGAGGTTTGCGGGTATATGATGATTATGGTAACAACATCGGTATTGCCACAATCTCAATAAATAGAACCACTGATTTGGATTTTGCACCGGCTGGATTTTTGCTGCCGATAAAATTCTTAAGATTTGGTGTAAGATATTATCGTTATCAGGATTTCAATTATCATTACCATTATGATTATCGCGATGATTTTTATCAAATTATCAAAACTGTAGATAATCTCTATACAGGTTCCCTTAACTCTACTGCACCGCTTGTGGGTATTAATTTCAAAGGAATAAATATCGGTGTGGAACAGGGTTTTATTTTTGGCGAAACAGAGCGGGATTTGAGAACACTATTTCCGCAGGGTGAAGATTCTATAATAAATATAAAACACAATTGGTCTGGGAATAATACAAAGTTTGGTCTGATTTTTGCTCCATCATCGCATTTTCGCCTTGGTTATTATTATTCTCATAAAGCAAATGTGACCAGTGATACCGCATCACTGCATTTTCCTAGCTGCCATAATTTTGGTGCTTATTATCAACCTCCTCATCGTGTTCCCACAAAGTTTCTGGCAGAGATTGATTATGAACTCTGGGATGAGCCTCTGTTAATTTATAAATTTGGCGTGGAACACACGATTCTTTATAATTACCATTTACGGTATGGCTTTTGTATCTTTCCCGACTATGTTGAGCCTGCAGTCTGGACTACAAACATTACGCTCGGTTTTGGCGGGCAGACAGGGAATTATTATTTTGATGTGGGTTACGCATTTGGAAAGAGAGACTATGCAAATACAGATTTCGGAGGCTTGGGTATAGAAAATAAATATATTTTTGATGAAACACAAAATTATATTTTACTCTCTTTCGGCTTTAAACTGTAATGTTTTTTTGTCTTTTGATATATGTATTAACAACTGATGTCCCTGAACATATTTATATTTTGTATACAAATGACATAGAAGGAAGTCTATTACCCAGCACTGCCTGGTGGATGAGCTCGTATTTTCCGCCACCCCTGGGAAATGCAGCTGCTGCTGCAACATTGATTAAAGAAAAAAGAAGAGAGGCGGATAGCCTTGGTTATGGTTTTCTATTGCTTGATACCGGGGATATGTTTGTGGGTTCACCCATTGGTGAATTTTCTCAAGGTAAGGCAGTTATAGATTATTTTAATTACTGTGGTTACGACCTTCTATCTCCTGGTAATCATGATTATGATATGGGTGTTGATGTATTCAAAGAATTTGTTAAAAGTGTGAATGCACAGTTTATCTGTAGTAATATTATTTACGATGAAACACAAAAAAATGTTGATTATTTAAAACCCTATACAATCATAGAATTTGGTGAATTGAAAATCGGTGTGTTTGGATTACTCACTGAATATATGAGGGGAATGACCACGCCAGAGCGCTTTAAAAATCATACTGTCTTACCGGAGATTGAAACTGCAAAAAGATTTGTAGATACATTGAAATCAAAGGGCGTAGACTTGGTATTTGCTATGACTGGAATTGGTTTACGCCATGACAAGCGTCTTGCTGAAAATGTCGCAGATATTGATGTAATTTTTGGTTCACATAGTGCTACTGCCCTTGAGCAACCTTATGAAGATTCAATCAACCACACAATTATCTGTCAGAATTATAGCCACTTGACCAGCATCGGTTTCCTTGATTTAGTGATTGATAAAAAAAACAAAAAGATAAAAAAATATGGGGGTGAACTTATTGACCTTTTGACTGACGAGATTGAATCGGATACTGCCCTTTTAATGATTTTAACGAACTGGGAAAAGATAACAAAAAAGGGATTTGATGAAGTTATTGGTTATGCAAAGAATGAGCTGACACGCGCTGGTTTTGAAGAATCAACAATGGGTAATCTTATAACCGATGCAATGCGTGAATATTATGGCGCAGATATAGCCATCCATAATTCGGGAGGAATAAGGGCGAATATTGAAAAGGGAGAGATCACTTATCGTGATTGTTATAATGTGGATGCACTCTCCAATACTGCGGTCTTGATGAAAATGACCGGGGAACAGATATTAAAGGTTCTTGAGGTCGGAGTAAATGGACACCATGCAATTTTTCAGGTCTCAGGTATAAAATTTAAATACAACTCAAAAAAAACTGTTAATGAAAGGATATTGGAGGTAACACTTGCGAATGGTGAACCTCTGAAAAGAGATGCAGAATATTTAATCGTAACTAATTCCTTCCTTGCTGCTGGTGGTGGTGATTATGTAGTATTTAAAGAAGGTAAGGAGATACAGGAAACATTCACTTATTTAAGAAATATTATTGCCGAGTATATTAAAAAACATTCACCAGTCAGTAAAGATATTGAAGGAAGAATCATTGATGTTGCCCGCAAATAAGAATGTATTGCTAAATTGTCTTATCAGAAAATCAATTTTTGGAATTTTAATATGCTGTTTTTGCTATTCTGCACAACTAAAAATTGCGAGTTATAATCTTCTAAATTTTCCTAATATTGCTGGTTATCAGCGTATAAAATATTTTCGTCAGATAATGGATTATCTGAAACCAGATATTCTCGTAGTTCAGGAGATGCAGAGTCAGGTGGGTATGGAACTTTTCAGGGATTCTATTTTAAATCATAATACGGCAAATTTTTCTTTTGCGCCATTCAATGATGGTCCTGATACTGATAATGGTCTGTTCTACTGTCGCACTAAAGTAGAGTTCATTGATGCGGTTTATATACCTACGGATTTACGAGATATTGCACGCTACCGAATAAAAATAAAAGAGTCAAATAAAGAACTATTTATATTTTCTATTCATTTAAAATCTGGAGAAGAGTATGAACTGATAAGACTACAGGAGGCATCAATATTAAGAACTCATCTTGATTCCCTGCCAGAGAATATAGATTATCTGGTAATGGGTGATTGTAATTTTTACTACAACGAACCTGCTTATTGTAAACTTGTGGATAGTATTGAAATAAGTCCCAGAGGATTGCGCGATCCACTGGGAATCCCCGGTATCTGGCACGAAAATCGCAATTATGCCTATGTCCATACCCAATCCACAAGGAATGAAAAATTAGATGATTCGGGCGCTACTGGTGGGCTTGATGACCGCTTTGATTTTGTTCTCTGCTCACCTGGATTGCTTGATACTGCTGGACTATTTTTGCCGGTTGAATCATATATTGTCTTTGGAAATGATAGTAAACATTTTAATAAATCAATAAATAGTGGCACAAATTATGCAGTGCCTGATGAGATTGCAACTGCACTCTATTATGCCTCTGACCATCTGCCGATTTCGGTTATTATTTTGGATGGGTATATAAGTCCGCTTGAATACAAAAAGGTTGTGATCTATCCAAATCCTATGACTAGGCAAGCTCAAATTAAATTACCACACTTTGATGATTTCCAAAAATTCAAAATTACAGTTACTAATATTCTTGGCCAGAGGGTCTATGAAATTGAAGGCTTTAATCCATCAGGCACGATGATAAGCGCTGATAAATTTAATGTCGGTATTTATTTTGTTAATGTTCAAATTTTTACAAAATATCACCAATACAATTATCGTGAAAAACTTGCAGTAATAAAATGATGCTTTTTTTAATAATAAATATTTATATTGACAATGCCATAAGATTGCCTGCCGGTGTGCAATCAAATGGTTTGGGTGGTATTACACTTTTAATTAATGAAGGACTCTCTGCTTTTCATAACCCGGCATTAATTCGCACGACAAAATTTAATTTTACTGTGAGTCGCTGGTTTAATGAAACGAATTTACTCAGTCTGGGAGCGGAATATAAGGATTATGGTTTAGGCATCAATTATCTTAATTATGGAATAATACAGGGTTATGATGAATATGGATTCCCAACGCACCAATTTGCTCCTTATGATTTAATGATAGCAATTGCAAAAAGAGCTGGTAGTTTTGGTTTAAATTTAAAAAATTTTCAATCACGGGTTGACTCAGTGCTATATACTGGTATTGCCGGAGGCATCAGTTCATTTATTGATTTAAAAAGCATTGCGGTCAGTGCCAGGATTGATAATTTAGGTGCAGAATTTTTACAAAAGGTTGACCTTCCCATAATAATTGGCACTGGTATTAGATTTAAACTACCTGAAGATTTTTCATTTTTTATTGAAGCACGGGGTTTAAATTTTGAATTGAGCAGTGGATTTTTATATGAATATGATAATCTTAAAATCTTCTGCGGAATGAAATACCTTTCACCAAAAAAATATGTGGAAAGGCTCTCTTTTGCTGATATTAATTTTTCTGGTGGTTTAACAATATCTTTTGATGAGTATGAAATTGGTTATTCATTTATCTATACTCAGTTTGCCAATGCCCACCTGTTAGAGATAATTTTTACTCCATAGATTCAGCGTTTAAAGAAACGATTGAAAAATTTTACTGCATCATTTATTTTGAATAGCCTACACAGCAGATAAAAAATAAGAATTACCAAAAAAGTAATCGCAATAAAAATTACTATTTTAATGAATAGCCCGCATAATAAAAATTTTACAAGATAGTTAAATAAAATTATCCCCGATAAACTGCTTATTATTCCGATGATAGTTATTAATATAATATATTGCACCAGGTCCTTTATTTCAATGCTACCAATCTTACTGGGCAGTATTCTCAATAAAATCACAAAATTTAAAAATGCCGATATGGATGTAGCAAGGGCAATGCCGCGATAACTCATCAATCTCATTAAAACATAGTTAAGGATAACATTTGCACCAACCATTGCAAGGCTCACATACATTGGTGTTTTTGAATCCTTGAGTGCATAAAATGCAGCAGCAACATTACGCAAGCCAGATGTAAATGGGACGCCGATAACATAAAAAATTAATGCTGATGCAGTGGCAGTAGTATCAAAGGTATTAAATCTGCCACGCTGATAAATAATTTCGGTAAGTGGGTGTGAAAAAAATATAATAAAAACCGAACTGAAAATTGTTAGTAAAAATACAAGCTTTAACGATTCGGTCACGGTTTTACGCAATTCCACAAAATTATTTTCCACCACGAGTTTTGATAGCGATGGTAATGCTACTGCTCCTACTGCAATTCCAAACAAACCCATTGGCAAATGCATTATTCTGAATGCATAATGGAGCCAGGTAATACTTCTCTCTTCTAAAAAAGAGACCATTATTGTATCTACCATAACATTAATTCTTGAACCAGCGAGCCCTATTGCAACAGGTAAAAATAGTAGTATAACTTTCTTTAATGCCGGGTCTTTTAAATTAAAATAGAAAGAATAGCGGAAGCCATTTTTCATTAACGCCGGTACCTGGATAAAAAATTGCATCATACCACCCACAAGAACACCATAAGCCATACCAAATATGGGATTTACCCCACGGTTTACAAGATAGGCGTAAAGCAAAATCGGCACAAGGATTGAAAACACATTGAACCAGGCAGGAGCAACCGCTGGAATAAAAAACTTATTTTCAGTATTTAAATAACTCATTGCCCAGGCAGCAAAGGCAATAAATAATAAAAATGGAAAGATTATTACGGCAAGTCGTGCAGTTAGGTCAAGTTTGCCCGGAATGTTAACAAAACCAAAGGCAATGATGCGCACCAGATATGGGGCAAGAATGATACAAACCAGTGTGATAATACCTACGACAATGAAGAGTAGATTAAAGATGTTACTGGCGAGTAAATTTTGTTTGCGCTTTCCTTGAGCCTTTTCTTCGGTCAGTATCGGAATGATGGCTGATGATAGGGTTGTTTCGGCAAAGAGGTCTCTTAAGAGGTCAAGGAGCCTGAATGAAGCCTGAAAAGCATCTGTGGCAGTATTTGCGCCATAGAGAAAGGCAAAGACCATCTCGCGAAATAGGCCGGTAACCCTGCTGATGGCTGTACCCAGGGTGAATGAACGCACGCCCTTTGTTATATCTGCCATTTTTCCATTATATTGATATTATAAATGGTGTCAATGATATAGTATTATTGACATTCAAATCAAATTAGATAAAATAGCAATATGAAATTATTAGAATATCTGTTAAACAAAAAAATTATTTATCTTGATGGTGCTACAGGGACAAATCTTTTTGATAAAGGGCTTGAACCTGGTGAATCACCAGCAAGTTTGAATTTAAGAAACCCTGGGGCGGTTTATAAATTACAAAAAGCCTATATAGATTCAGGCAGTGATGTCATTCTTACCAATACATTCAGTGCCAATCCATTAAATTTCAAAAATGCCCAATATAAAGAAATTATTCGGGCAGGAATAAAGATTGCCTGTCGTGCCGCAGGGAAAAAAGGATATGTGTTTGGAGATGTGGGACCCACTGGAATTTTAATAAAACCTTATGGCGATGGTGATTTTAATGAAGTTTATAGAATCTATCATGAAATTTTTAAAACTTTTTACAAATCAAATTTAAAAATTTTCTTGATTGAAACATTTAATTCAATTATTGAGGCAAAAGCAGCGTTTCTTGCGGCAAAAAATTATACAGATGATATACTGGTAAGTTTTTCGTTTCAAAATAATGGCAGAACCCTGTTCGGTGAAAATCCAGAATCTATTGCCATCACATTTGAAAAACTTGGAGCAAAGGCGATTGGTGTGAATTGCACATTACCAGAAGTAGCATTAGAAATAATCAGAAAAATGGCACAGGTTACGAACTTGCCTTTAATTGCAAAACCTAATGCTGGACAGGTAAAGATAGAAAAGAATAGAATAACTCATACAATCTCTGATAAAGAGCTGGCTGACTATTTTAAAGATTTTGTGCTGGCAGGTGCTAAAATTATTGGTGGATGTTGTGGAACCACCCCAGAATATATAAAAATGATAAAAGAGAAAAAAGTTGCTCCGGCAAAAAGAATTGTCCGAAAAGAATTTTATCTTGCTTCGCCAAAAAAGATAATAAAACTGGAAAAAGGTTCTCTGATAATTGTAGGGGAGAGGCTCAACCCTTCAGGAAGAAAAAAGATTAAAGAGAGTATTCAGACAAATGATTTTAAAATTTATGCGCAGGAAGCAATACAACAGGAAAATAATGGTGCCCACTGCCTTGATGTAAATGCCTTTGTTCCAGGTATAGATGAAATAGAAACACTAAAAAATGGTATGTATGAGGTCATAATGTCAAGTAATCTTCCAGTTTTTATAGATACACAAAATTTTAAGGCAGCAGAGTATGTGCTTAAATTTTATCCTGGTATTGGTGTATTGAATTCTGTCGCAGCAAGGAAAAAAGAATTATTAAAATGGCTACCTCTTGTAAAAAAATTCGGTTTTAAGGTAGTCATATCCCTTATTGGTAAAAGTATTCCTAAAAATGTTGAAGCACGGCTCAACAATGTCAGACTTGCTCTAAAAATTGCAAAAAAAATAAGATTCCCTGCTGATGATATTATCTTTGACCCCCTTGTTTTTTCTGCTGCTACAGAGTCAGAACAGATTGAACATACTTTGAACACGGTTGCCATAATAAACAAAATGGGATACAGAACAATCCTTGGTATCTCTAATGTATCATTTGGAATGCCTCAAAGGACTATTTTAAATAGTGTGTTGCTTGCAAACGCAATCAGAGCAGGCCTTGACTTTGCAATTATTAATCCAATGGATAATGCTTTATTGGCAACGATCAAAGGAGCTGAGGCATTGTTTTATAAAAAGAACATTGAATACCTGAATTTTGCAAAAATGTTGTCAGTGAATAATACGGAAATCAGAAAAGAAGATACTGGCAAAGATAATTTAGTAGAATTGATTATTAATGGAGATACC
This sequence comes from Caldifarciminota bacterium, assembly GCA_037444665.1. GTDB lineage: Bacteria > Hydrothermota > Tepidihabitantia > SM23-42 > JAOAFX01 > JAOAFX01. The sequence continues at coordinate 1,661 of JBBILZ010000052.1, read as the reverse complement.
AATCGTGCAATAGAACTGACAGAAAGATTGCTTGCAAAAAAAATATCACCCCAGACAATTATTGATAATTATATTGCAACTGGAATGAAAAAAGTGGGAAAAAATTATGAAGATGGTAAGTTCTTTATACCAGACCTTTTAAGAGCAGCAGACACAGCAAAGGCAGTCCTTGATTTATTGAAAAAATACTTTACAAGCAAAGCAAAAAAAGGTAAGATAATATTAGCAACAGTAAAAGGTGATATTCATGATATTGGTAAAAACATAGCAGGCATGGTCTTTGAATCTGCTGGCTATGAAGTGATTGATTTAGGGAAGGATGTAGCGGGTGAAGTGATTGTAAAGGCTGTAAAAAAATATAAACCAATTGCAGTTGGATTAAGTGCTCTATTAACTACAACAATGCCAGAAATGGGTAATGTAATTAAATTATGCAGGATGAACAAAATTAATATTCCTGTGATTATTGGTGGGCCCAATGTAAGTGATAGATTTGCAAAGATGATTGGTGCATTTGCAGCAGTGCAGAATGCCTTTGATGGTTTAAAAGTGTTGGAAAAAATTGAACATGCTCAGAGATAAGTTCAAAAATAAAAAGATAATCACGCTTGAAGTTCTCCTGCCTGTTTCAGTAGATTATTCAAATCTTTTAAAGGAACTTGAACCATTTAAAGCGTATGTTGATGCACTTAATATTCCCTCTAATCCACTTGGCAAACTTAGACCAGATTCTGTTAGTTTTGCCCATATCCTTCAAGAAAAACTTGGAATAGAAACAATTCCCCATTTTGTTGCAAGACATTTTACACTTTTATCATTTGAAAGCCAGTTGCTTGGTGCAAAGGCTCTGGGTATAGAAAATATCCTTTGTGTCACTGGTGATTCACCAGTTGAAGGCAGAAGTATGTTTGAATTGAATTCTATTCGTCTACTGGAAGTTGCAAAAAATCTACGCCAGGGTTTAACTTCAGCACGTATGATAGTCGCGCCGATAGACTTTTGTCTGTGCACAAGTTTTAACCCTAATGTTCCAAATATTCAGGGCGAGTTTATGAAAATAGGCGAAAAGTGTCGGTGTGGGGCAGAGGTCTTTTTTACCCAACCAGTTTTTCAACCGCAGAGATTTATTGAGATTCTCAAAAATTTTCGTAATCAACACAAAGGAGCTAAGATTATTGCCGGGCTTTCTTTTTTATACACCAAAAAAAGGGCATTCTCATTAATGAAATTTTTGGGAATTCCGTATGAGTATATAACAAATATAGAAGTAAAGAATGAAGCCGAGATGCTACTTGATATGGTCAAACAAGTAAAAGATTTTGTAGATGGATTCTATATTATATCAATTGGTAAATATACCAATGCAATTGAACTTATTAAAGGTATCAGACAAATGATATAACTACATAAAAACCATTTAATCAAAACAACATCTTATTCTTTCAGGCATTTTCTTTAGGCGTTTAGGCATTTTGGACTTTTAGGCATTTATTTTATTGGCTCATGGTGAAATGTTGAATGAAAAGAATAGGAAGATTTACCATAAATGACAAATCTTTCCAAAAATGAAGTGGAGGGCTTCATATCCGGGATTGCTGATAAGGAAAAAAACATCTTCTACAAAAGTTAACAATTTCCAACCTGTCTGGAAAATGTTAACT
>JBBILZ010000051.1:0-17066 GCA_037444665.1 Caldifarciminota bacterium | reverse complement strand
AATTCTCAGGCGGCAATATCTTAAGTGCGATGTGATAACTCTGTTTATCACCCTGGAAAAAGAGGGTGTATCTTTTTCTTGAAGGTGGAATGCCAATGCGTGGAAATGTTGCGAAGGGATGGAGTGCAGCACGATGAATATTCTTATTTGTAGGAAATATCTCGGCAGAAAGCAAGCCACTGAAATGGAAAAGAAATTTTTTATTGGTAATAAATTTTTTTGCCTGACTAAAGGCATCCAATATTCTATCATCGGGTGTCGCAAATAGGAGAATATTACAGTTTTTTATTAATTCTTTATAATCAGGGTTATCTTTGAACCTCAAAATTTTTACTGCATATGTAAGCGCCTTTTTATCTATATCATAAAGACCATAAAGCTTGCCCGTCTTTTTTAGAAAATATCCAAGGGTTAACCCGAGCCGTCCGCAACCAATAAGTCCAATTTTCATCTCTATATCAATTTATACTCTTTGCGAGAACTTCAAGGTCAGAGTAAAGGGCAGTAGAATCGCTCTTCAAAGATGGGGCAATTTTATTAACGAGGTCTTTTAATATCTTGCTTGGTCCAATTTCTAAGAAGAATGTGAAATTAGATGCATTTAAGTTCTCAATCGCCTGAACCCAGTTAACTTGTGATAGCATCTGCCTTTTGATAGATTCTTTAATTTCATTTCCATTGGTTAAAATTTTTTGCTCTACAACAGAATAAAACGGGTGCTGAGGGTTTTTGAATTCAATATGGTCAAGAAATTGACTAAATTCTATAGATGCCTCCTGAAGATAAGGGCTATGCCAGGCACCACCTACATCAAGGGGAATTGCTCTTCCACGATTCTGCGCTGCGAACTGCGCAATCATTTTCAATCCCTGTTTAGAACCTGATACTACAATCTGGTTTGGTGCATTAATATTGGCGACGACAATTGGTTCCTTTATTTCATCAGTGATACGCTTACATTCATTTTCAAGGATTTTTATATCAAGATTGATTATCGCCATCATTGAACCCTGTTTTCCGCCTTTTTCCATCACCTCACCCCGTTTTTTAATCATCAAAATACCATCCTGGAAATTTGTAATACCACAATAGACTATTGCGGTCGCCTCACCGAGGCTGTGCCCGAGAGATATATCACCTTTTACTCCCATCTCCTTTAGAATATCGGCATAAGCAAGAGAAACAAGACTTATTGCGGGCTGGGCAATACTTGTCATACTACTTGTGTCTTTTGATTTTTCTCCCCACAGATATTCTTTGATATCGTAACCAAGAACAGCACACCCCTGCTCAATAATCTCTTTTGCCCTGGGGTATTTATTATAAAGTTCACGACCAATGCCTGGTTTAAATGCACCCTGACCATCAAATAAAAAGGCAATCTTGCTCATAAAACTCCTTTCACTTTATTTCATTGCAATTGCCAGACCAATTGCCAGTGTCTTTGTATGGCTGATACTGACAAAGATTTTTTTTATCTCCAAATTATCACATATTTCTTTTGCACGACCATTTAGAATTACATATGGGGCACCGCTCTTCTCATTGAGCACGGCAATATCTTTAAATCCGATACCCTGACGCCAGCCAATTTTTAAAGCCTTTAGCACAGCCTCTTTTACTGCAAACCTGCCAGCGAGTTCTTCATAGCGGAAGACCCCGCGCTCAGAGAATTTAATCTCTTCTGCACAAAAGATACGATTCATAAATGCCTTATTTTTTTCAATCGCTGATTTAATCCTCATTACTTCAATAATATCAATTCCGATACCAAAGATTTCCATTTATTTTTTATTAAGGTCAATGCCAGTTATAGAGGGACATTTAATCCTGACCCTCTGGTATTTTTTTCCAAATCCAGGTTTTTTCACAAAGTAACCACCAATTTCAATTCTGTAATCATCTATCGTTCCAATGAGCACCCCTCTTTTATCTTCCTGCCAGTTTATTGACCTTTTTTTTAGATTCACCGCGCAGATGATATTCAATTCCCCTGGTACTGTGGTCAATAAATCCTCGGATGATGGTGTTATTTTTGCGCGCGCATTACCAAAAATAGTATGGGAGTGAAAATCTCCGATATATTCAAGTCCTTCAGAAAGTTTTTGTAATATTGCATTAACCCTTTCCACCCTTTTCATATCCAGGGTGGCATGGGCAAATCCGCTATCAGCAGTCTGGTAAGGGATTGCATATTCAACAACAAATTTGTTCTCACCCTTCACACCGATTAAATAACCAATAGTCTCTTTTTTAAATGTTTCAATTGAAGAAGAAATGATTGATAAAAATGCGGGTAAACTTAAATAGGCTTCAATTATTGATACAGGTTGCTTTGTTTCAGTTTGTTCTTTGGTCATATTTCTCAATGGTTCGGGAAATTCTTTTCATACAACTATCTTTACCAATGAGTTCCATTGTTTCAAAGAGTCCAGGTCCTGCTTCAGTGCCGGTAATATATACACGCAGTGGATGAATTAAGTCCTTAGGTTTTAAACTTTTCTCTGCACAAAAATTTCTTAAACTATCTTCTATACTTTTTGCATTAAAATTGTTTAGAGATTCCAGCAAGATTTTAAATTCTTTAACGCGTGTAATACTTGCATCATTCAGATATTTGTGTAATGCTTTCTCTTCATATTCAAACTCATCTGTAAAAAAATATTTTGCTTTAACAATATCCTTTAAAATTTTTAACCTCGGGCGCATTAATAAACAAATTTGTGCTACCCATTCTCTCTTTTTTTTATAATCTTCTTCAGTAATAAAGCCACTGTTTAAGACATAAGGAATAATTAGTTCGAGGAATTTTTTTTCATCTATTTTATTTATGATATAGTGATTGTTCATCCAGTCTAATTTTGTTTCATCGTATATTGCATTGGCAGGATTGATTCGTTCCAGTGAAAAAAGTTCAATTAATCGTCTGGAGTCCATAATCTCTTCGTCATTACCAGGAGACCAGCCTAAAAGAGCAAGAAAATTTATTAGCGCCTCTGGAATATACCCTTCATTTTTATAATCCAGAACTGAACGGGCACCAAGCCTTTTTGAAAGTTTCTTTTTGTCAGTGCCAAGGATTACTGGAAGATGGGCAAATTGGGGAGCTGAAAAACCTAATGCTTCATACAGTAATAATTGTTTGGGCGTATTGGCAATATGTTCTACTCCCCTTATGATATGGCTTATTTTCATTAAGTGGTCATCAATCACACAGGCAAAATTATATGTTGGCATCCCATCAGATTTTATGATTACAAAATCTTCCATATCCGCTCCAATTTTTTCCACAGTTCCATGTATTAGGTCATTAAATAGAATTTTTTTATCAAGAGGAACAATGAATCTCAATGCAGGTAGGATGCCTGATTTTTCACGATGGGCAATTTCATCCTGAGTAAATTTATCACGGCAGCGGTGCTGCCAGTTCATTTTTTTACTGAAAAATTCATTACGTTCTTTTTCTATCTCTTCAGGAGTGCAATAACACCAGTAAGCATTGTTTTGAGCAATAAGTTTTTGGGCATATTGTTTATAAATTTCTTTACGTTCAGACTGGAAATATGGTCCGTATTCACCACCTTTGTCCGGACCTTCATCCCAGTCCAGTCCGAGCCAGGTCAGGGCATCAAAGATAATTTTGGTCATATCCTTTGAAGAACGAGTAATATCAGTGTCTTCAATTCTTAAAATAAATTTGCCATTATTATGACGGGCAAAGAGCCAGTTATATAATGCGGTGCGTGCACTCCCAATATGGAAAAAACCGGTCGGGCTTGGTGCAATCCTTACTCTAATCTCTTGATTCATAAAATATAAAGACGAATCTCACTGCTTTTTCTTCTTAAGTTGTTTATTTTTGTTATATTCATAAGTTTTCAGAAAAAAATGGTGCTAACGGAGAGGGGGAGATTCGAACTCCCGTCCCATCTTTCGACAGGAAACCGCTTAGCAAGCGGGTGCCTTCGACCACTCGGCCACCTCTCCAAAAGGGGGAAGTTTCCCCCTTTTCTCCACTCACTTTTCTAAACATAACCGAAAAGTTCGTGGAGACCTCTAATCCCCCTCGTTAACCTGTTCTCACACATCATCCCTTAATCCTTAATCTTTGCTCTACCAGACAAAAATTTCTCATCAAGCAACCCACGTCCTTAAACCATACTGGCAGCCATGCCATATAACCAAAGACCATTCTTCTAATCGTTATACGATTGCGAAAAGCGTTTCGTCACCCCTCACCTTAATCCTCTAGAGGGTAAGGGTGAGGGGTCAAGCATCCCAACCCACAAACTAACAACCATCTGTTTCTAATCCCCCTCGTTAACCTGTTCTCACACATCATCTCTTAATCCTTAATCTTTGCTCTACCAGAAAAAACTTCTCATCAAACAAACCACGCCCTTAAACCATACTGGCAGCCATGCTCTATAACCAAAGACCATTCTTTTAATCGTTATACGGTTGCGAAGCCCGTATCCATCTTTTAGTTAAACGGAGGGCGAGGGATTCGAACCCCCATGGGATTGCTCCCGGCGGATTTCAAGTCCGCTGCCTTACCAGTTAGGACTAGCCCTCCAGACTTTGATATTATATTCAATTTACATAACTTGTCAATGAAAGCAGAAGAAACATATTATGGCATTTACAGATATAAAAATTTATATATAATGTTTATGATGGTGAATATTAAAAACATAGAATGCCATTTCTATGTTAAGGGCGAGGTTTAAGATGCCGGTATTCTTCTTCTCTGATATAGAAGGTTCAACCAGAAAATGGGAACAATATAAAGAAGGTATGTCAAAAGCCCTGATTATTCACGATGAGATCATTAAGCGAAATATTGAAGTCAATGGTGGAAAGGTTATTAAACACACTGGTGATGGTTTCTTCGCATGTTTTGAACAAGGTAAACCGATTAAATGCGCGATAGACATTCAAAAAGAGATTGCCAGTATTGACTGGGGAGAGATTGGTGAATTGAGGGTGCGCATTGCATTAAATGCAGGATATGCAGAGAAGCGGAAAGATGATTATTTTGGTCCAGTTATAAATCGCACGGCAAGAATATTATCTGCAGCATGGGGCGGTCAAATCCTTCTAACACCAGAAGTTATGAATGTCTGTGAACTACCTCCAGATGCAAAACTCAAGGATTTAGGCAGGCATATGCTTAAGGATTTGGGTGAACCGCAACTCATCTATTGTTTATTAAGCCCTGACCAGCCGCTCCAGGAATTTCCTCCGATACGTTCACTTACTGCCTATATTCATAATTTACCTGTCCAGACTACGCCATTTCTGGGCAGGGAAAAGGAACTATTAGAAATTGAACATTTACTGCAGATGCCTGAATGTAGACTTCTGACAATCATTGGTCCTGGAGGTATAGGTAAGAGTCGTCTCGCTTTACAGGCAGCAGCAGATATGATTGAAATATTCCCGCAGGGAGTTTTTTTAATTTCTCTGGCTCCGTTGAATTCTGTTCAATTTCTTATATCAGCAATTGCTGACCAGATAAAATTTTCATTTTACAGTCGGCACGACCCAAAAGAGCAACTTCTAAATTATCTGTCTGAGAAAAAAATATTATTAATTTTGGATAACTTTGAACATATTATTGAAGGAGCGTCCATAATTACTGAGATTCTCAAGCACGCTCCGCAGGTAAAAATTATTGTAACATCACGCGAAATGCTCAATCTGCAGGGAGAATGGTTACATCAAGTGCAGGGTCTGGAATTTCCTGCAGGTGAGAAAGTAGATATTGGCGATTTTAGTGCGGTGCAACTCTTTCTACATAGTGCCCGTCGCATAAAGACAGATTTTACACCATCAGGAAAAGAGATGGGTTATATTGTGCGGATCTGTCAGCTTGTTAGTGGCATTCCTTTGGGCATTGAACTCGCCAGTTCCTGGCTGCGTATTCTATCGCTTGAGGAGATTACAAAGGAAATAGAAAAAAATTTAGATTTTCTTACAAGCAAAATGCGCGACTTGCCTGAACGGCATCATAGTATGAGGGCGGTATTTGAATATAGCTGGAATCTGCTGAATGCGAGTGAAAAAGAGTTATTGGCGCGGCTCTCAGTCTTCCCCAGAAAATTTTCAAGGGCTGCTGCAGAAAAAATTGCTGGAGCAACACTTCCTCTTTTGACTTCACTTATTGATAAATCTCTACTTTTGCGTGATTCTTCAGGATATTATGAAATTATTGGTGTATTACGTCAGTATGCAGGGGAAAAATTGCGGACAATGCCAGAGGTTGAGCAACAGACTACGAATCTTTTTTATGAATTTTATGCTGAATTTGTGGACAGGATAAAAGAAGATTTTCAGAGCGCTCAGGATGTTAGCATAGTAACCGAAGTAAAAAACGAACTGGATAATATCCGTACTGCCTGGTCAGGCATTGTTGAAAAAGGAGATGAGAAATTAATTGAGAAATCATTGATGGGCATTTTTCTGATATATGATTCCAATGGTTGGTTAAAAGAAGGTGCTGAAAGTTTGCAAAGAATCATTGATAGATTAGGGAAAAAAGAGAAAAGAGTAAAACATAGTAAAATTATTGAAAATCCATTAATGGGAAAAATTTACAACAAGCAGGCGACATTTCTATACCAGCTTGGTTTTTATGAGGACGCAATAAAATTATTGAATCGCAGTCTTGAAATAGCGCGAAAATATAAAAATAAGGAGGATATTGGCGCTTGTTTTAATACGCTCGGTAATGTTTTATATATGCGTTCCAGGTTTGAAGAATCAAGAAAGATGTATAATAACTGGCTTGAGATAGCGAAGGAATTAAATCATGATAAACAAATCGCAGGTGCCTATAACAATCTTGGTGTTATTTCATATGTGCTTGAGGAATTTGATGAGGCAAAAGAACTTTTTGAAAAGAGTAAAATGATTGCGGAAAAGATAGGGTATAAAAAAGGGGTTGCTTTTGCAAATACCAATATCGCGCTTGTGTTACACGCGACTGGTAATGATAAGGAAGCAAAGAAAATTTTTTTAGAGGAACTAAATTTTGATCAGGAATTTGGCGATAAAATAAATGTTGCAAATACCCTGAATAATCTTGGTCTTGTGCATAAGGCGCTTAATGAGATTGATGATGCAAAAGAGGTGTTTGAACAAAGTCTAAAAATCAGACAGGAAATAGGCGACCGCATGGGGATTGCTACTTCTTTGATTAACCTCGGTGATGTAGCATTTATGCAAAAACGATATAAAGATGCCCTCACTTTGTTCAGTGAATGGCAAAAGATTAGTCAGAGCCTTAATGATACCAGTGGTGAAATGAAATCATATATGAATATGGGTAGAGTTTTTATTGCTGCAAAAGATTACGAATCCGCAAAAAAAAATCTTTTTAAAGCAGTGCAAATGATTTTGCAAAATAATTACATAGAAGATTTAAATGATATTATGTATCTCTTCGCAGATTTATTATCAGTAACGGGTAATGAAACCTTGGCACTTAAGCTTATTTGTTTTGTTCTTACCCATGAAACTAAAGATAAAAATTTATTAAATATGGCACACGAACTTTTTAACAAGTTAACTGAGGTATTACCTGCCACAGAAGTTGCTGCTGCCCAGGAAGAGGCAAAGTCTGCTGCCGCAGAGAAATATATAAAACACATTGCTACATTATTTAAAGAAAAAATTACTTTTAGAGCTGGAAAGCAAAAGAAAAAGTAGTCAGTTGAAATCAAAAATCTATAAAAGGGATTCAATTTCTTGACACAGGGCTAATTTTAATTATACTTAAACAATGGGGAAGAAGGATAGGGCAAAAAGACCCGCAGAAAAAATAGAGAAAGAAAATTTTTTAGATATCCACTGGGAAAAAATCATCATTGCATTACTTTTTATAATTCCATTTATCTATTTTGCACAGTTTTTGACTACTGACAAAATGATTGCCGGCTCAGATTATCTATTGGATGGGTATCCCTTTGAAAAATATGCACTTGAACAGAAAGCCATTCCACTCTGGAACCCGATGGTCTTTGGTGGTTTCCCGACACTTGGTGCACCAGTGGGTGGACAGTTTGCACCGCTTGCCCAGTTAAGGTATTTGTTTCCGCCTCAGGTTGTTCATTGTTTAATCTTTATTATACTTTTTTTTATTGCGGGTCTGGGAATGTATTTGTACCTGAAGGAAATTGGTCTATCCAAATATACTGCTGTACTCGGTGCATTTGTATATCAATGGATTGGCAATCTTGCTACAACACCTGAGGCAGGACATACTGGGCGTGCCGCAAGCATTGCAATTTTTGGTCTAATGCTTTTTTTATTGCACCGCGCAATGAGCACGCGGAAGATAAATTATTTTATCCTATTGAGCATCGTCATTGCCTTTGCATTTTATCAGGGACATTTTCAGATTACATATTATGGTTTAATTGTAATGGTCGGTTATGTCATCCATTACCTAATCACCCATCGGAAAACACTGGTAAAAAAAGATTTTGTAAAAATATTTGGATACGGATTTTTTTCAATAATGCTAATCTGCCTTCTTATGGCAATGATCTGGTTGCCGGTGCTGGCAGGAATGAAGACGGTTGCCAGAGGGGTAGAAAGGGGATATGAATATGCTGCATCCTGGCACCTTCCACCAGTTGAAATTTTTGATTTACTGGTGCCAGGTTTTTCTGGAGGATTGGAACATTACTGGGGTCCAAATATGATGAAACTCCACACCGAGTTTTTCGGCGTGCTCATTATAGTATTTGCAATATGGGCATGGATTTTCTGCTGGCGGAAAAATTATATAAGATTCTTCACATTCGTCGGGCTCATCGCACTTTTTTACTGCTTTGGGTCAGCAACCCCAATCCATCGCCTTTTTTATACCCTGATTCCTGGTTTCAAACTTATGCGTGCACCAAGTCTTGCTTTTTATCTTGTTTCCTTCAGTATAGTAATAATTGGTAGTATTGGATTTGAAGAACTGGTAGTTCAGAGAAAATTAGAAAAAAAGAAATTTATTATTGCCGGTGCGGTATTATTTTTCTGTTTGCTTATCATTATGTTTTTGATTGCACCTGCAATTGCACGGGCTGGAGCAGGACAGAAGGTTGCTTATTTTGAAAAAAATCTTTCTTCTTATTTTAATGGTGCAATTATAAGTTCAATAATTGTTGTGTTGGGATTGGTTATGACATATTTTTCTCTTAATCATAAACTTCGTATTTCCACAGCCACATTAATCTTTGCCTTACTCACACTTATACACCAGTTGCCCGTAATGGCAAAATACCTGCCCACCGGTCCTGCACCTGAAATCTATTACCAGGCTGATGATATCATAAGATTTCTAAAAAATGACAATACTATTTTCCGCGTATTTCCCTTTCAGTATGGTAGCCGTGGAGAACATGACCGGGATTCTTATCTTTTGTATCATAATATCCAGAGTGCGGGTGGCTATATTGCCAATCCTCTTCAACGATATCAAGATTTTATTGGCGCCGGGACAAGTGTTATGTTCAATCCCCAGAATCTTTTTCAATATCCTAAATTTGTTGATATGTTAAATTTAAAATATATTGTTGCACCAAACCTGCCTGATGACATTTCCAGTTATGACCCCAATTCGCAGAGAATTATTCAGATGATAAAAAATTATCTATCAAGATTCAAGCCGATCTATCACGGGTATCAAAATTCAGTATATCAGAATGATAGCGTTTTGCCCCGTGCTTTTATTGTGTTTGATTATATTGTTTTACCATCAGAAAAAATTCTGGACATTATGAAATCGCCAAATTTTAGTCCCCGAGAATTCGTAATAATAGAAGATAGTGTCAATTATCCTCATCCTGACCGCAAATTACCAATGGTTGAGGCAAAGATTAAACACTATACCCCTAACCAGGTTATTGTTGAAACAAGTTCCGCTTATCCAGGAATTCTTGTTTTGGGTGATAACTGGCATCCTGATTGGCGTGTATATGTTGATGGAAAAATGGAAAATGTTTATCGTGTCAATTACACATTCCGTGGAGTATATGTCCAGACAGGTAATCATGAGGTGGTATTTGAATATAAATCAATACCATTTAACACGGGTTTAATCATTACCATTGTTTCAATATGCGCAATTTTAGGGTTCTATATTCCGTTTGGACTCTGGCGTCTCGCAGTAAAATATCGTTTAAAAATGCTACCACATTAATGGTGTTGACTTCGCTGAGGATTTAAATATAATTTTCAATGGCAAGGTTTGATAGAATTCTCTGTCCTTTTTGTCTTTTTACTTCAAAATATAATGATTTAGTAATGAATCAGGATGGGAATTATATATGCCCGGAATGTGATGCAACATTTTTTTATGAAGAGATAATGCAGGTTTATGGTTTTACTCAATTATTAGATAGGCAAAAAACCGAAGATAGAGAACCTTTTGCTCTTTAATGCTATTCTATTCTGACGCCAAAATCACCTTTCACAATCTCACCGATAATTAAAGGTTTTAAAATTTTAAAATACTTCAAATTTTCAGGTTTTATAATAACGACCATCCCGATGCCCATATTAAAGACACGATACATCTCTGCATCAGGCACCTTACCAATCTTTTGAATCAAGTTAAATATAGATGGAACTTTCCAGGATTTCTTCTTAATAATTGCTGAACTGCCTTTCGGTAATATCCGCTGGATATTATCATAGAACCCGCCACCAGTAATATGTGCCATACCGTTGATAAATTTCAACCTGGGTTCAAGTGCGTGACGATAAGAACGATGGATTTTTAATAATTCTTCACCGATTGTGCAACCGAGTTCTTTTATATAACTGGATAAAGAAAATTTACTGAGCAAAATTTTTCGGGCGAGTGTATAACCATTGGTGTGCAATCCGGATGACTTTAACCCAAGAAGCAAGTTTCCGGGCAAAATTTTTGCGGGGTCAATATATTCATTTTTGTTAACGATACCAACAATAAATCCTACAAGGTCATAAATCCCCTCGGGATAAAATCTTTTCAATTGTGCAGTTTCACCACCGATAAGAGCCATCTCTTCTCGTTTACAAGCAGAGACGAGTCCTTTCATTATATCTGCCAAAACAAAATTCTTCAGTTCGGAAAATCCAATGTAATCCATAAAGAATAATGGTCTGGCGCCGGTAGTAAGAATATCGTTCACACAATGGTTTACAATATCCATACCAACCGTATTATGTATACCTGTAGCACAGGCAATAAGTATTTTTGTGCCAACACTATCCACACTGCTTATAATAAGTTTATCGCCGAAGGCATAGATACCCCCGAATAATCCAAATCGGGATTTAGAATTTTTCTTAAAGGTTTTCACTACCTCTTTGCCAATACCTTTTTTTATTAAATTTAATCTATCAATATCTACACCGGCATTTTTATATAACATAGGTCACTATTCCTTTTCAAAAATAGACTTTACTTCCAGAGTAGAGGGGAGGCGATTATGTTTATAAAAAAATACCTTTTTATAGTCATAATAATCGCTTTCAGAAAAGGATTGCTCAAATATGGAAAATGAAAAATTCAATTTTTTGGAGACAAAATTACCGAGCAATAGCTCAATGAAAACGACCGCAATAAAGAGAAGAATCATTATGGGAGTGGAGAGAAATTTTAATGAAATCTCTTTTTTGGGCTTTACAATCTTGGGTGTGGGCTTGGCATATGAAAGTTCAATCTGACCGGTGGTTAGTAAATGATAGAGACAGGAATAAGTATGAAATTTTCCAAGCCCTGATATTTCAATAAGGTCATTAACACTGCGCTGGCCATCAATTAATGATAGGACCTGTAGTTCATCATCCGGTAATTTTAATTTCAATTCTGGTCTCTCTACTTTTTTATATACCAGGTCAGAAGAAGGTATTTGATTAATAATTCTGGGCCATTCATCAAATCTCCGCGCCGATTCAATCACTATATTTTCAGTATTCAGTTTTATTCTTATAATACTTTTTGGATAAATTACTGCGCCCTGCTCAAATTTAAATTCTCCTTCCTGCCAGGTAAATACTTCATCCACCACTTCCTGAATTTTGAATTTTATAATCCGTTCAATCTCTTCTATGGTCAGATATTTATCGTCAATTATAATGTTCATTATTGGTCTTTTTGTCTCTTCGTGAATTTCCTGGATCATTTCAAAAAGATTCTTTTTGATAATACCCGACCGCACCAGATAATTTTCAAGGCGCTCTGTTTTTTCACCCTTTTCAAAAAATGCGCCAGTGATATATCCTTCAATAAAACCAATATCAACCAGTTCATTTTTGCGCTTTATTTTTAAAACGCCGGTAAGACGTTCCTGAGAGATCAATTGTAATATACTTGAAAAGTTAATACTTTTTAGATCACCTTCAATCGGCATCAGAACCTCCAAATAATAGGAATGAGATGAGGTAACAGAAAAATAAGATAACTGCACCAATTAATAGAATCAACGGTGTTATTGATAAAGCAATCCAGCCGGCGGGTTTGATAAAATGGTCTCTGAATAATAAAGGTATATAAACCATTAATCCCAAAAATGCGATAAGTAACCCTGAGAAATTTTTATTTTTGTAAATCAAACCTGCACCGGGTAAGATAATATTTAACCCAACAGCAATTATTTTTTTGCTCAGCCTATGATTTCTGCCCAGCGAAATTTTTAATTCTTCCTCTATTTCTGGATTTTTAGTGGCGTTCAATTTAGTGAGACAATCATTGCAGTGTGGTTCCTCATTAATCTGTTCAGTACAACCCTTACAGATTGCCTTGCCGCAGATAACACAATGATAGGGCGGTGAAAGTTTAAAGGGTAAAAAAGTAACAATAAAGATGATTAAAAACATTATAAGTGAAAATGTAGAAATGGGTCCTGAAACATTCAATTTATTTACTTTTATTAAATCATAAAAATCTTTATTTGCAGGAAGAATATCCACAGGTTCTTTACTCCCACTTATAAAACCTTTTTTTCTTGCCTCTTCCATGTTTTCACTTGCGGCGAGATATTCAATCTTTTTATATTTTAAAAGCGCCAGATTGAAATAAGGTTCACCCCGTTCTTCCCTTGACGCCTTAAGGTATAATTCCTCCGCCCGACTATCTTCGTCATAGAGGGTATATAGATTCGCCAGATTATTCATAACACTCAAATTATGAATATTCTGATTGTAGTAAAGGTCTTCATATAGTCCCATTGCTTCATCAAAACGACCATGCTGTTTCAATACATAGGCAAGAATTTCTTTCTCAATATTTGTCTCGGGATTAATTCTAATATCACCATCCATTGCTACCATCTGGTATAAATAATAGGCTTTATCTGTGCCCCGCAAGAAAGGTATGTAATTAAACATTGAAATAACGGCGGAAAAGAGAATTATTAAAATGAGATTGATTCTTAGCCAGTTTTTTTCACGCAGGCTAAAGATAAATGTCAGAATAATACTATAAATACCAAATGCAAGATAAAGATTTTTTATAATAAAAACAGGGATCAACAACAGAGCGAATCCAATGATACCCTTAAATTGATTATGCTTCATGGGGTCTAATCTATGTGAAAGGACTGGTAGATAATGTATCAATTTTATCAAAACGAAAGCAATACAGGTAAATAGTAAGGCAGTAATAAAAAGTAAGGAGAGATTGCTTAATAAGAAAATTTGATTACGAAAATCAGCAAGGATTGGTAATGTAAATGCGGTTTTCAGAAAATCAAATTTTCGGGTAGATAAGCCCAGTGAGATTATTGAAAAAAAATTTTCTATTGATAATGAATCAAAATGTGTGGCGAGTTTAATTTTATCAAATTTTTCACCAATAAGATTGGTATTCTGGGCTTCCCATCTTAAGACCGCAGAGAGATAAAAATTTCTTGGGAGAGAAATATTTTTTAAGAAAGTATCAACACTTGTATCATTGGTTTTACTCCGCCAGAACCACAGGACAATAGGATTGTCTTTATATTCAATTATTTTTGTTTTATCCCTGACGAGTGTTACAAAAATTGATTCACTTACCGGCGAATTTATGAAATTTTGATAGTCGCTGTTAAAACTTAAATAAAGAGTTAGAAATATTAACATAATAGATTATATAAGAATAAGTTCAACTGTCAACTATGGAAATATTATTTTTTTTACATTAATGTTTCTTTGCCTGCATACTCAAATAGGCATAAATGAATTCATCAATTTCACCATCCATTACTTTTTCAATCCGGGATGTTTCGTAGTCGGTCCTGTGGTCTTTTACAAGTTTATAGGGGTGAAAGATGTATGAGCGTATTTGATGTCCCCAGGCAATTTCGGTTTTTTGCTCCTCAAGTTTATTCAATTTTTCTTCTTCTTTTCGCTTATAGTAATCATAAAGGCGCGATTTCAGGACTTTAAGGGCGGTTGTTTTATTCTGAAATTGAGAACGTTCATTCTGGCACTGAACAATAATTCCTGTAGGAATGTGGGTAATTCTCACTGCTGATGATACTTTATTCACATTTTGACCACCATGTCCACCAGCACGAAAAGTTTCAATCTTCAGGTCATCTTCGCTAATTTCAAAACTGACCTCTTCTACTTCCGGGTAGACAAATACTGAAGCAAAAGAGGTATGCCTTTTTTGATTGGCATCAAATGGTGATAATCGCACCATTCTATGTATACCTGCCTCTGCTTTTAATAAGCCGTAGGCATAATTACCACGGACCTCTATAGTTGCATCTTTAATTCCTGCAATATCACCAGGCAGCAGGTCCAGAATAGTATAAGAAAAATTTTTTGATTGTATATAGCGGGTATACATTCTGAATAGCATTTCTGCCCAATCACAGGATTCAGTCCCACCAGCACCAGGGTGGATGGTCAAAAGGCAGTTTTTATTATCGTCCTCTTTACCTAAAAGAATCTGAAGTTCTAAATTTTTTATCTTTTTTTCAATATTTTTTGCCTCCAGGTCTGCACCCTTTAATATTTCTTCACCGATATCACTTAGTTCCAGAAGTTCATTTAAAAATGAAATTCCATTGCCGATCTCTTCCAATGATTTCAGCCAATTCTGTTTCTGGTCAATTTCGGTCATTATTTTTTGTGCCCGTTCCTTATTGTTCCAGAAATCGGGCTGATTTATCTGTTCCTGGAGTTTTTTTAATTCAGTAGTAATCTTTCGTGGGTCAAAGATACTCCTTTAAACTATCGTATCTTTTCTTCAAATCTTTGATTTCATTAATGGTCAAATATGTTAATTGTTCAATTTTTTTCATAAATTAATCACCTGATTTTGTCTTTTTTGTTGATGCCTTTGGTTTTTGCTGATATTTTCTTACAAATTTTTCAACCCTACCTGCAGAATCAACAATTTTTTGTTTACCAGTAAAAAATGGATGACAATGTGAACAAATATCTACCGAAATTTTATCTCTGGTAGAATAGGTTTCAATTTTATTGCCGCAGGCGCAGGTTATTACGCAGGGCACATATTTTGGATGTATGTCTTTTTTCATTTTAAACCTCCATTAATATTTATTCTGTTCCACTCATTGATTCTAAAAATTCTTTATTATTTTTTGTACGTCTCATCTTTTCAGTGATAAACTCCATCTGCTCAATAGTATTCATTTCTGAAAGCAATTTTCTCAAAATCCACAGACGGTTCAATTCAAATTCAGTAAGGAGTAATTCTTCTTTTCTGGTTCCGGATTTATAAAGGTCAAGGGCAGGAAAAATTCTACGGTCAGAGAGTCTACGGTCAAGGACCATCTCTAAATTACCCGTACCTTTGAATTCTTCAAATATCACTTCATCCATACGGCTACCAGTATCTATCAATGCGGTAGCAATGATTGTCAGACTACCACCCTCTTCAATTTTACGGGCAGAACCAAAGAATTTTTTGGGTTTTTGCAGAGCAGTTGAATCAAGTCCACCAGAGAGGGTTTTGCCGGAATGAGGAACAATGGCATTATGTGCCCGGGCAAGTCGGGTTAGACTATCAAGCAGGATTACCACATCTTTTTTTGATTCAACCATACGCTTTGCTCTTTCCAGGATGATCTCAGCAACCTCAGTATGTCGGTCTGGAGTTTCATCAAATGTTGAAGAAATGACTTCTGCCTGTACTGACCTTTCAAAATCAGTTACCTCTTCTGGCCGTTCATCAATCAATAAAACAATCATGCTTATTTCAGGATGGTTGATGGTTATTGAGTTGGCAATCTTCTGCAGAATGATTGTTTTACCTGCCCTGGGTGGCGAGACAATTAAACCACGCTGCCCCTTACCAATAGGTGTAAAGAGGTCAATAATGCGCATTGACATATCATTTTTTTCCTCTACTTCCAGATGGATTCTTTCATTAGGATAGAGCGGTGTAAGATTATCAAAGAGGATTCTTTCGGTGAAGTCAGCGAGCGAGATGTCATTAATATATTCAATTTTTATCATTGCAAAATACCGCTCTCCTTCTCTTGGTGGCCGCGCAAGGCCTTTAATACTATCACCAACCTTGAGGTTAAATTTACGAATCTGAGAAATTGAAAGGTAAATATCATCTGGACTCTGAAGATAGTTATAATTTGGTGACCGCAAAAAACCATAACCCTCAGGATGAATCTGAAGAATGCCTTCAACCGGCACAAGTTCAGTTCTTTTTGTTTCTGCCTCAATAATTGCATGAATCAGGTCCTGTTTCTTCAAATCCGTATAATTTGTCAAACCCAGTTCCTTTGCAATCTGATGGAGGTCAGCGACTTTTTTCTTTTTAAGTTCTGTTATCTCCATAAATTTATTGCCTCCTTTATTAATTTATATAATAAACCTATTTATAATCTTGCCTCGTTGAGAATCCATTATTCGGTAATTGGAATCTTATTCGTAAATTTTACTTCTGCTCCGAAAGTATGATTAATTATATTCAGAATTTGACTTTTGTCAAGAGGCAAAAACATAAAGATTATGTTTTTTGATATAGGCAAGTACTTCGGGAACAACAAGATAATTGATATTTAATTTTTTCTTTACCCTCTCTCTCACCAGTGTAGACGAAATGT
>JBBILZ010000050.1:0-17116 GCA_037444665.1 Caldifarciminota bacterium | reverse complement strand
TGTAGGGACAGGGCTTGTCCCTGTCCGAAAACGCTTCCGGACAACCACAAGGGTTGTCCCTACAAAAATAGAAAGCCTCATAAATGAGGCAACTACAAAAATATTGTAAGAAAACAGATAATGGTGGTCTTACCCATACATCTGGAATAGAGGCTTTAGCCTCGTAAATTTTAGGACAAGTTTTGGACATTTCTGTATTTTAAATAATATCCCTACTCCAAAAGTCTGACCAATACCGTTAGAATTTTGGGAAAAACTAAATAGAGAAAACAAAAGTAAAGAGGAGTCAGTGTTATTCCCCCTTGACAAATAAATTTTTTTTGTTAAAATATATATAGAAATTAAAAACTGAGAGATGATGGTTTTAAGGGTTGGAGTTAATTTTTCTCAACTTTGAGAGAGGAGGAGCTATGAAAAAGTTTTGTCTTTTAGTCTTTCTTGTGCCCATTGTCCTCGTTTCTAATCCTATTAAACTTGAAATCATCAACGAATTCCAAACCGATACAACCCAGAGAATTGAATATCATCCAAATTTTATGGGTGGTTCACTCTTGAACGATTCATTATTGACACCTGCTGGTCTGGCAATAATTGATACACCAATCTATATCCCTGACACTGGTTATGCAATAATTGATACCTCAGTGCTCAGCGGACCTTTCTTTTTACCACCTGATTCTGGATTTATGATTAGTCTTACCCCTCGTGATACAGTAATCTATCCCTATGATGGTTATTATTATATTGTCCCGGTACCACCGCCTGGCACATCTGCAGCAAAATTCTATTTAAATCTTGGAATTGATGGTTGGTTAAAAGACTGGTATATTGATTCTACTCCTACCTTCGGTTATGCGAATGATGATTATCATGGATGTAGGATTTCTGGTTATGTATATGATAGTTCGGGTTCACCAATCATAAATGCCCAGGTCATTACAAGAACCACCTTTGACATCTATGTATCCCATCCGTTTTATGAATGTTGCACCACTTATACAGCATCAACAGGGTTCTATTCGTTTGATAGCCTCTTACCTACAAGTTACTGGGTTAAGGTAAACACATTTAACTATGAGCCCGATAGTCAAATGACAGCGGTGCTCCATTCAATTGAGCCACTGACCAATTTCAATTTTTATCTCGTGGGAATAAATGAATTCAATAATACTATCAGTCTGAAACCAAAATTAGAGGCATCACCATCATTATTTAGAAGAACGACGACCATTAGATACTCTATTCCTGCAATGACGGAAAAATCTTTCAATACTATTCAGCCGTTCTTAAAAATTTATGATGCCTCAGGAAGGATTGTTAAATCATTTCGTACGTTTGGACAATCTAATGCGGTCAGATGGAATGGCGATGACAATGGTGGAAGACTATTGCCTTCAGGTATTTATTTTATTACTGTTCCGGGTAAACGGATAAAAGTAATTAAACTTTAGTTGAACTAAAATAGGAGGAAGATATGCTAAGGATAAAGTGGGCTTTGATGATTATTATATTTTTTAATCTCTCCTGGGCAATCTGGGATATCAGAGTGAATAATCTTGGTCAATGGCAGGTATGCATTTCCAATTATGGAAAATTTGGGCAAAGCATAAATGGAACTGCAGGTGCCTGGTGGCCCAGAAATTCTGGACATAATTATATCTATGGTGCAGGAATATGGGTAGGTGCAATTGCACCGAATGGTGATACACTCGCGACAATCGGTTATCTACCTCTGTGGACAACCAATACGGTTTTCCCGTTCTATCCCCCCATCCCAGCCTGGCGACAGATGGATTGTGTATCCGTCACGGTATTCACCACCGATTAAAGGCAATAAATATCGCTTTACACCAACCAATTATGTCACAGAAAATAAATCTCAATTAACATCAATCAGTTTCAATCTCTATCCTGTTCCCTGCACAAAGAATCTATTGATTAATTATAGTTTTCCTAAGATGGAAAAGATTAAACTTGTAATCTATGATATACTTGGCAGACAGGTAAAATGTTTGAAAGACGGAATTGAAAAATCTGGTATTCATAGCATCCTGTGGAATGGTCAGGACGATAATAATAGAAAAGTCCCTGCCGGTGTCTATTTCTGTAGATTTGAAACCAACGATTATAAGGCAACAAAAAAGATAATTCTTATTAGATAATCTTTTCTCCAGTTAATTATTGGATACATAAAATAATTTTGTATTTATGCTCCTAAATATGCCTCTATGACCTTTGGGTCTTTGTGTAAATCTGTGCCTCTGCCCTCCATAGTTATCCTGCCCGTTTCAAGCACATAGGCATAATTGCATATTGAAAGTGCCTTATGTGCATTCTGTTCTACAAGTAGAATACTTGTGCCCTGTTCATTTATCTCTTTGATGATATTAAATATCTCATTCACTAAAATAGGTGATAGACCCATTGATGGTTCATCAAGCATCAATAGTTTGGGTCTGGACATCAGTGCCCTTGCCATAGCAAGCATTTGCAACTCACCACCTGAAAGCGTTCCTGAAGCCTGGTAAAGGCGCTCTTTTAAACGAGGAAATGACCTGAATACACGCTCCATTGTATTATTAATTGTATGCTGGTCATTTAACAGATATGCACCAAGCCTCAAATTTTCATACACGGTCAGATTGGCAAAAGGCTTTCTTCCTTCAGGCACATGCCCGATACCAAATCCAGCAATCTTATGCCCGGGCAGGTTTGTAATATTTTTATTCTCAAAATAGACTTGTCCAGACTTTGCCCGAACAATGCCGGAAATGGTTCTCAAGGTTGTGCTCTTTCCAGCACCATTGGCACCGATTAGCGCAACAATCTCACCCTGACATACCTTAAAAGAAATATTGTGTAATGCTGTAATTGCATTGTAGCAAACACTTAATCCTTTAACTTCCAGCAGTGTATTTGACCTATCCATTTATTATGTATCCTTTCCGAGATATGCCTCTTTGACACGCGCATCATTTTGAATCTCTTTTGGATTACCTTCAGCAATCTTTTCACCAAAGTCCATTACACACACCCTCTCACAGATTGACATTACCACTCTCATCTGATGCTCAATCAAAAGTATAGTGAGTTTAAAACGCTCACGAATAAAGTTTATTAACTCCATAAGTTTGATTGTCTCCTGTGGATTCATTCCTGCAGCAGGTTCATCAAGTAATAATAGTTCTGGCTTTGTCGCCAGTGCACGCACAATTTCTAATTTTCTCCGCTCACCATATGGCAGGTTACGAGCAAGTTCCTGGGCACGGCCCTGTAAATTAAAGATAGACAAAATCTCATAAGCCTTTTCTTCTATCTGTGTTTCTTCTTTTTTAAATTTACTATCGCGGAAAATTGCTGATACTACACCATATTTCACATCATTATGGCAGGCAATCTTCACATTATCAAGCACAGTAAGATTATTAAACAAACGGATATTCTGAAAGGTTCGGGCAATCCCAATCTCGCAAATTTGATATGGTTTTAAACCATCTATCCTTCTATCTCTTAAATATACTTCTCCAGAATCGGGCTGATATATACCCGTAATCAGATTAAATACAGTTGTCTTTCCTGCACCATTAGGTCCAATAAGTCCGACCAACTCATTTTCATTAATTAACAGTTCAAATGATGATACTGCCCTTAATCCACCAAAATACTTTGTTAAACGATTGACCTTTAAAACCACACTATTATTCTGGTCTGCCATTTTACCTTTTAAAACTGGACGGTTTTAAAAATCTGAATTCCATTCCAGCACCAATACCCATAGGTTTTAAAAGCATAATGATTATCAGCACAAGCGGGTAAATCACTAAACGCCAATCAAGAATCTGTGGTGGTAGTATTACTCTCAGCCCTTCAAGAAGAAAGGTCCATGATACTGCAGCTAAAATTGTACCTGAAATACTTCCTAATCCACCAAGGACTACAATCAATAGCACATCAATGGACTTCAGAAAATCAAAATTTGAAGGGTGTAGAAAAGAATAGAGATGGGCATAAAGAACACCCGCAACACCAGCAAAGATTGAACCAAATACAAAGCCCAATGTTTTGTATTTTGTCGTATTGATTCCCATAGACTCTGCAGCAATATCATCTTCTCTAATAGAAATACAGGCGCGTCCAATATCTGAAAAAACAAAATTACGGATAACAATTATGGCGAGAATGACAAATAAATAAGTAAGCGGGAATGAAGTAAATTTTGGTATCCCGAGCATACCCCTGGAACCACCCATCCCCGGGATTACTGCATCAGCATTGTCAAATAAAACCTTAACAATAATTCCAAAGCCGAGTGTAGCAATACCAAGGTAGTCTGATTTCAGGCGTAGAATTGGCAAACCAATTAAAAGGGCAATGACTGCAACCAGGATAATTGCTACAATGAGACCAACCACAAAAGAAATAAATCCTAAATTATGGAGTGTTTTTGTGACCAATGCTGAACAGTATGCACCAAGTCCATAGAATGCCGCATGGCCCAGAGAAAATTGACCTGTATAGCCATAGATAAGATTTAATCCAAGGGCAGAGATGGTCATTATTGCGGCAAACTGAATAATTTGCTGCCAGTAAGGATTCAAAAGACCGGTAATATTTAGTATCATAATAACAAGGAAGATACCAAATACGATTATAATTGATTGGAGATTCTCTTTTTTCATACTTTCTCTGCCTCAATCTTTCCCATAATGCCTGTGGGCTTTACTAAAAGAACAATAATCAAAATAGAAAAAGCAAATGCATCACGCATAGTAGATGAAATATATGCTGAACACATTGTTTCAACAACACCCATAATCAACGCACCAAGCATTGCTCCGGGAATTGAGCCAATTCCACCAAGAACCGCTGCCACAAATGCCTTGAGTCCGGGCATAATACCCATAAATGGATAGATCTGGGGATAGGCAATACCATAGAGGACTCCGCCTGCGCCGGCAAGCGCGGAACCAAGACCAAATGTAAAAGAGATAATAAAATCTACATTGATACCCATCAATTTTGCAGTATCTTTGTCATAGGAAACCGCCCTCATTGCCATTCCGATTTTCGTCTTCAAAACAATAAATTGCAAAAGTATTAACAATATAATTGCAACCCCGAATACAAGGATTTGAATATTTGATATACATATTCCAGCAATCTGATATGTGCAGATTTCAAATGGTCTTTTATATGCAATATAATTAGGACCAAAAACAAATTTTAGACTTGTAAAATATTCCAGAAAAAGGGAAACACCCATTGCCGTAATCAATGCCGAGATACGCGGTGCATTTCTTAAAGGCTTATAAGCCAGGCGCTCAATTGTAATACCAATGATAGCACATCCAGCCATGGCAAAAAGGATGGCTAATGGAAAAGGCAGACAGTATTTCGCCAGCGCATAAAAACCAAGATAAGCACCGACCATAAAAACATCGCCATGTGCAAAATTGATTAAACGCACAATGCCATAGACCATAGTATAGCCAAGGGCAATTAATGCATAGACAAAACCTAATTGCAGACCATTAATCAGTTGCTGGAGAAAATAGGACATTAGCGATATTATATTTAAAAATCATTTAAAATCAACACCCTAACAACATAGATAAATCAACCTTCTTGACATCAATTAAATTTTGAATATATTTAGTTGTGCCTTTAAAATCCACTCCAGATAATTTTGCGACCATAATCCTTGCCGCCGGAATAAGTAAACGGATGCATACCAGAACCCCAAAAATTTTATATAAAATTTTGGGAAAACCTATGATTCAATTTCCCGTAGATATCGCGCATAGTTTGAATTGTTCCGAAATAGTGGTGGTTTGTGGAAAAAATTATGGCGCAGTTAAAAACATTCTGGGTAAAAATATTAAATATGCGATACAGGAGATTCCCCGGGGAACTGGTGATGCAGCAAAAAAAGGATTGGCAATCACTAAACATCCATATATTCTTATTCTATATGGCGATGTGCCTTTATTAAAAATAGAAACAATCAAGGATATGATTGAAAACCATTTCCAGTGTAATGCTGATCTAACCGTTCTCACCTGCGAAATGACTGAACCAGCTGGTTACGGCAGGATTGTGCGAGATAAGAATGGCAATATTATAAAAATAGTTGAGCATATTGACGCCACGGAAAAAGAAAGAATGATAAAAGAAATAAATACTGGTATCTATTTCGGTTCAAGAAAATTAATTTCCAATGCCCTATCTAAAATCAGCACAGATAATAAACAAAAAGAATTTTATCTTACAGATATTGTCCATAATTTTATCAGGGCAAAAAACAAGGTCATCGGCTTCAAAATTGCTGATGAAGAACAAATTCAGGGTATCAATACAAAGTTAGAACTTGCACGGGTAAGGGAAATTGTGAAAAAAAGATGGCTCTCTGAATTGATGCTCAATGGTGTTTATATTGAAGACCCCAATACCACGAATATTGATTTGACTGTTAAAATTGGCAAATTTGTCCAAATCAGACCATTTACCCTGATTGAAGGCAACACCTATATAAAAGATGATATGACAATAGGACCATTTATCTGGATAAAAGATGGTAATAAAAGGAAATTAAAAATATGAATTTAAACAAAACAAAAATTTCTTTTATCCAGAAGAATTTTAGTTCGGGAAAAGCAGGGCTGATTATTCTTATTATCATAATGTTTCTGTTCGGAGCATCGGTCATTTATATGCGTAGCCGAGAAGACCCTGAAGAGATATACAAAAAAAATAGTAATCTTCGGGTTGAGGTTCTTAATGGTTGTAACATTAATCGTCTTGCTATCAAGGTAAGTGATATTTTACGCGAAAAAGGATTTAATGTTGTCAAGATTGGAACAACTGAATCAATCTATAAAGAAACAGTCGTAATTGAAAGGGCAGATGAGAACATGGAAAATGGAAAGTATTTTGCACGGCGTATCGGTTGTAAAAATATCGGCAAGGATGTTGACCCGGCATTGTATCTTGATATAACCCTGATCATTGGTGAAGATTACAAAAAATTATTCCCCGATGTTGAAAAAAGATTCTGATAAGTCAGCAATTAATCTGGCAAAATCACTCGCCCATATTATTAGCGAAAAAAAGGGAGAGGATATAGTAGTTTTTGATCTGCGAGAAATTTCACCAATTACAGATTTTTTTGTTATTGCCACAGGTCTATCTAATATCCATAACAAAACGATTGCGGAGTATTTGATTGAATTTCAAAAACCGAACCACAATGAAGGTCTGGAAGAAGGAAACTGGGTTTTGCTTGATTATATTGATGTCATTGTCCATATATTCTCAAAAGAAGCGAGGGAATTTTACGGACTTGAGCGACTGTGGGGTGATGCTCCCCAGGTAAAAATATAAATGATTCGTGACGAAATAAAAAAAATTTTACAGGATGTATGCTCAGAAGAAAAAATTGAGATTGACTATGTGCCAGCAGAGAAAAAAGGCGATTATTCAACCAATATCGCAATGCGCCTTGCTGCAAAAAAATCAACGAATCCATTAAAACTTGCCGAAGATATTGTAAAAAAGATTAATTCGCCCCTCATTACCGAAACGATTATCTATCCTCCGGGCTTTATCAATTTTGTATTAAACCCTGAATATCTAAAAGAAAAGTTCAAAAAATATGAAAAATGTAACATCGGACAGGGAATAAAAATAAATGTAGAATTCGTAAGTGTTAATCCAACTGGACCAATAAATATTGTCAATGGTCGTGCTGCTGCTTTTGGCGATGCTCTTGTGAGATTATTAAATTATTGTGGCTTCCATGCTGATGCGGAATATTATATTAATGACTCAGGCAGACAGATTGACCTGCTTGCTGAAAGTATCAAACAGCGGATGCAACAAATTGAAGGTAAACCTTATTCAATCCCAGATGATGGCTATCATGGTGAATATCTTATACCTATTGCCCGGCATTTTTACGAGCAAAACATCCACGATATTGAAAAAATAAAAATTGATGCTGTAGACCATTTTATTAAGCAACACCAAACAATGCTACAAAATTTCCGTGTTGTTTTTAAAAATTGGATTCGTGAATCAGAAATTCGCAATAAGGGTTATGTAGAAAGAGTTTTGAAAATTTTCAAAGACAAAGGACTCCTTTTTGAACAGGATAGCGCAATCCACCTTAAAACTACGATGTTTAAGGATGCCCGCGACCGCGTGATAATCACCAAAGATGGAAGATATACATACCTTTTACCTGACATTGCATATCATTTAAATAAAATAGAGAGAGGTTATGACCGCCTAATCACAATACTCGGACCAGACCATCTCGGGCAGATAAACAGTCTTTATGCCGGACTTAAAGCACTTGACTATCCAGATAATATCCTTAAAATTATTATTGTTCAGGAAGTGAGATTAAAAAAAGATGGTGCATATATCTCAATGTCTAAACGGTCAGGAACTTTTATCGCGCTTGAAGACCTCTTCGCCGAAATTCCTGTGGATGTTATTAGATTCTTTTTCCTGATGCGCTCAAGCTCCCAGCATCTTGATTTTGACCTTGACCTGGCACGCACTGTTTCTGAAGAGAATCCAGTGTATTATGTCCAATATGCATATGCCCGTATTATGAGTATCGTTAAATATGCTCAAGAACAGGGCATCAGTATAGCTGAAGACGAAACCTTGGGTATGATTAAAGAAAAAGAAGAATTTGATTTGATAAAATATGTTTTGCGATTTGAAGAAGTAGTGGCAGATGCAGTAAACAATCTGGAACCATTTATGCTGACATATTATTTGATTGAATTGGCAAGATTATTCCACTACTTTTATCAGAAGCATCGGGTGGTTGGTGATAATAAAGACCTGACCAGAGCAAGGCTCTTTCTTATTAACCGAACTGCCTTGACATTAAGAACGGGTATGGAATTGTTAGGTTGTTCATGCCCGGAAAGGATGTGATGGTGCATTTAAAGGAGGTTAAATGAATCTTGCGAGTCTTTTATCCAGAGAAAGAATAAATCTGGAATTAAAGTCCACAAAAAAAGAAGAGGTTTTAAAAGACCTTGTTTATATGATAAAAAGTAAAACCGATGCTGAACTAATATACACAACTCTGCTTAAAAGGGAAGAACTTGGTTCTACGGGTATTGGTAAAGGCATTGCCATTCCCCATTGTCGGTCACTTGCGGTTAGTAAATTGGAGATTGCGGTAGGCAGGACTGTAAAGCCTGTTGATTTCAATGCCATTGATAAAAAACCTGTGAACCTGTTTTTCTTGATTATCGCACCGCCGCAGGACCCAGGAAATCAATACTTAATAACCCTGGGAAAGATTGTTCAGATTGCAAAAGAAATAACCAGGGCAAACTTGGTCAGCAAAATCAATACGCCTGATGAATTTATAACAAAAATAAATGAGATTGAAAAAGGAATGTCAAAAAAGAGGTAATTATGCCAAAAGAAATAGACATTATGCGTTTGCTGAAAAGACTTTTTGATCTGGACAATTTAATTACAGACAAAGAAGCAGATAAAAAGATTGGTTTTAAGATTGATGAAGAAGTAGGTTTAATGAGTCTAAAAAAAGAGCGGGCAAGTCTGCTAAAAGAAATTCCCAGAGAATATGCGGAAACATACGAACGTCTAAAAAAACGTTATCCACTTGCGATAGCCGAAGTAAAAAATGGATTTTGCTTCGGTTGTTTCCAGCAATTACCCACTGAGATGCTGACCAAAAGCAATGAAATTGTTTGCTGTCCGAATTGTGGACGGATACTCTTCTGGCGTGAGGAATAATGGAGGATGAAAAATTCTTATTTTGTCTTTTTAATTGTTGTAATAACAATTCTTCTCAATGTAGTTAATCTCAAAAATCTCAGTCTCATAGATTGGGACGAAGGAGCATTTGCGCTCCAGTCAAAATGGCTGGCAAGTGCAGGGTCTGAAGGCAAACCATTTAATTTCCAGACCCCTCCATTATATCAGGTAATTATTGCCAGCCTATTTAAAATATTTGGCTACAGGGATTGGATACTACCTTTTATTTCCATAATCTGTTCAGCAATAGCAGTGTGCATAACTTTTCTTCTGGCAAAAGAATTATACAACGAGACTACCGGATTGTTTGCCTCAATACTCTTTATCTCTACTGAATACTTTATTTTCTTTTCAAAATCCGGGCTCAGTGATGCTACCTTTCTCTTATTTTTTATTGCATCCATTTATTTCTTTTATCAGGGCATCCAAAAAAATCAGAAGATGTATTATATATATTGCGGTATATTTACACTTCTTGCCTGTTACACAAAATACAGTGGCCCTATTCTTTTTCTAATCTATTTATTTATTGGCATCCGCAGATACAAGGAGATAAATAGATTTTGGTACATCTTTACTATCATTATCCCCATTCTACTCCTTCTCCCCTATTTTTTTATTTTTGTGAAAATTATTTCTATTACAGGAATAACACAACGACACGGAAAACTATTAGGAATCAACCATTTAAAATTTTTATTTTACCTGATTCGTTTTTCACCTTTGATTTTCATCTCTGCAATCCTTTATCGTATAAAAACTAAAATTGATTATTTTGTTTTAACGATAATCTTGATATTATTTTTTGCTTTAGGGTTTTATTATCCTTACTTTCGGCTTGCCCTACCATTGATACCATTATTATCAATCTTCGCTGCCCGATATTTATCCCAATTCAAAAAAATGCGATATTTTATATTAGGATTAATATTTTCGGTTAATATCATTATAGGATTCAATACTTTGACCTACCATTCAAATGTTCCACCCCTTATCAGCAGCAAAGTTGATACCGTGTGCGAGAGATATAAAACAAATTATATACTAACATTAGTACCACCTAATATTGTTTTTTATCTCAACGGCAAAATTTTGCAACCAACCACTTCCCTACCACCAAAATTGCTAAATAACAAATTTTTGAAAAATCGTGAATTTATAAAAATAGACCAGAATCTATTTATTGGACAAAAGCATATTTTGTTTATCTATTCTACAGTATTTGAAGAATTTGAAAGCAGGGTTGCATCACTTATACCAAAAGCCAGTAAAATTGACTCCATTGAATTTATTGATGCGCCTGTTTACTACAAGGACCTTTTTAATACATTAAGAAACAAAAAACAAATTTATGAAATCTATCTTTTTAAAGTAGCAGAATTTGACAGCACTTCCCTATATGATTTATGGCAAATTACCTTGCAACCAGGAGCAACTGTCATCAAAAAATAATTATTTCCCAATACAAAATTCTTCAAAAATTTTATTCAGAATATCTTCCCGCAAAATTTTTCCCGTAAGTGAGCCGATAATATCAAGGGCATTGTGTAATTCAAAGGCAATGGTTTCTATGGGTTGTGATACGCTAATTTTTGAAAAAATATTATTTAAATCTTTTACTGCTTCAATATGGCGCCTGCGCATAAGCAAAATGTCTTCATCACTTTTCCGGGGAAAAAGATTTTCTTTAATGGCTATTTTTAATTTATCAATATTTTCTCCATTTTTTGCTGAAATTTTTATTGCATCATTCAATGCATCGCTCTCCTTTAATGCAATATTCAAATCAATTTTATTAATGACAAAAATTTTCTTGTAATCCTTAATAAGATTGCAAAGATATGTGTCCTGCTCATTTAATGGTTCTGCTCCATCAAAAACTTGTAGTATTAAATCAGCATTTTTGAAGAGTTCCTCACTCCTTTTGCTGGCAATATTATCCGGACCCTGACCATTCAAAAAAATTCCGGCAGTATCAATCAATCTAATTAAAATTCCTTCTATCTCTACTTCTTCTTCAATATAGTCTCTTGTTGTGCCTGGTGTTTCGTGAACAATTGCCCTTTCATAACCAACCAATGTATTAAATAGTGTTGATTTGCCGACATTTGGACGTCCTGCGATAACAACAAGATAACCCTGCTTCAATTTTATACCCTGTTCAGCACCATCTAATAATGTCTGCAAGATTTTCTGGATATCATTGATTTCTGCTGAGATTTTGTTTAAATCTAAACATACATCTTCTTCCTCAGGAAAATCAATATTTGCTTCCACCATAGTCAAAAGAGAAACAATGCGTAGTTTCAATTCTTCAAGAAAACTTGATAGTTTACCTTCCAGTTGATAGATGGCAAGTTTTCGCGTCATATCGCATTGTGCATAAATTGTATCCAGGATGGCTTCTACCTGTATTAAATCTATTTTGTTATTTAAAAATGCCCGCTTTGTAAACTCCCCTGGCTGCGCCATCCTTGCCCCTTCAGTTAATAATATTTTAATAATGCGGTCAACAATCAGGGGATTTCCGTGACAGGAAATTTCAACTATATTTTCTCCAGTGTATGAATTTGGTGCAAAAAAAATGCTGGTCAGAACATAATCAATTACATCTTGATTTGATGGATCAACTATTTTGCCATAATAGATATTTCCCGAAAGAAATACAGAAATATTTTGTGCGGAAACAAATACCCTTCTTACAATATTAATTGCTTCATCACCGCTGATTCTAATTACGGCAATACTTGAATAACCTGTGGGTGTAGCACAGGCAACAATTGTATCAATCACATTTTTTAATCTTTATCTTCTTCTCTTTTTTCATTGGCTGGAGCAATTATTACTGTCCTATTTCCACCACGACCAACAACATATAACTTAACACCTTTCAGCTCATTTATTTTGCCGGCAACAATTCTCTCTTCGCGGGGTGTCATCGGATCCAGAGCCATTTCACGACCTGTCTGGAGAACAATCCGGGCTATCGCCTCTGCTTTTTTTCTTAAAAAGTTGGTACGATGCTGGCGATAACTGTTAACATCAACCAATACCTTAATATTGGAATAGAATCTCCTCGTAAGCCTTGATATGATATATTGAAATGCCCAGAGATTTTCACCATTTTTACCAATCAATAATGCGTCAGGATGTCTGGTCCTGATATTTATATTAAACCCTTGTTCATCTTTGTTCACACTGATATTCGCTTTAAATCCCATACTGTTCAGGAGATAATTAGTTAGAATTTGCAAATACTGACGAGGCTCTTTTATTGTTATTTTGACCTTGGTTTCTGACTCATTTTGAGAAAGAATTTCATAGGTTACCTCATCCTGGGTAACGCCTAATATTTTTATTCCCTGAGCGATCGCATCATTCAGGTCTTTTCCGATTGCCTCAATCGTTTTCATTATACCTCCTCTTATTTATTTAACCAAAAATACCAGCCTATAAAGGCGGTATGGTTCAACTGACAAAAGCTAACTCAAAATTTTCTTTTTTATCATAAATTGTTCTAAGATTGATAACAAATTATATGTAAACCAGTATAACTGCAGCCCTGATGGAAAATTTAAAAATACAAAAATCATTACCAGGGGCATCATAATGACCATAAATCTCTGGCGTGGGTCAACGGTCGTCATCAAGGATTGCAAAAGCATCAATACACCCATTGCAATGGGTAAAATATAATAGGGGTCTTTAACTGATAGGTCTTTAATCCATAAAATAAAAGGGGCACCACGAAATTCAAAAGATGTTGAAAGCACCTGATACAGTGCAATAAAAATGGGGAATTGTATCAATAATGGCAAACAACCAGAAAATGGATTAACCTTATAGGTCTTATAGAGATGCATCATTTCACGATTTAATGCCTGTGGGTCATTTTTGTATTTGTCCTGTATTTTCTTCAGTTCTGGCTGGACCATTTGCATCTTCTGTTGGGAAATCAGCATCTGTCGTGACAGAGGGAAGAAAATAATTTTGAACAATAGCGCAAAGATTATAATTGCAAATCCATAATTTTTTACCACTGAATAAAAGAAATTCAAAATCAGGATAATTACACGTTCAATTGGTCCCCAGATTCCACCACTGGTAATCTGTTCATAACCTTTATTGTATTTAGCCAGTTCTGAATGCTTTATAGGCAAAAACAATACCAAAAAATTAACATTATAATCAGCAAAAATTTCAACTCCATAACGATTTGTATTACCACCCATTGCACACCCTAAATAGGCATAGTTGATTGTCTGATAATCTATTGCCTGGGCAATTCTATTGAATTCAGTATAACCTTTTGTCCCCAAATTATTGATAATTAACACAAAATATTTGCTTCTTAAAGCAAGCCATTGCCAGTCTTCTTTATATATAAATTGTTCTTTAATGTTTTTGGTGATATTCTGCAATTTATTTGTTCGCACAAAGACATTGAAGTGCCTGAGGTCATCAGATCTGTTCTTCTTTTCAGTGATTCCAAGCCCTGCTTTAAAACTCAAAATCTGTTTAATGGATTGAGGATAATCAGTGCGCAATATAAACCCGGATGTTTCACTGAACTGATAAATTTTGGTGAATCTTTTGTTATCTATTTCCCGTGTAAAAACAATTGAATCGTCATATAGTTTATAATTAAAATCAGGAATAGAATCAAATAATTTTGTCACACATAATATACCAGACTCTGGAACTAAGTCAACATCGTATTCTTTTATATATAATTTTTTGATACCCGCACCAGCAGTTGAAAATACAATTTTATAGAATTTCCGGTCAACAACTATTGTGTCACCAACTGCGTGTTCATAATCCATATTCTGAGGCTGCATTTTAGTTGTATCAATTTTCTCTATCTCTTTTTGTGTTGTGGTTTTTTTACCTGGTGGCTTAGCCATATAACTCCACAAAAGAAGGATGACAATAATTAGCAAGAAAGCAATTAATGTTCGTTTTTGGTCATTACCCATTATCTTTTATCCTTTTAGATGAGACGACCGGGTCATAACCACCGGGTAGAAATGGATTACATCTTAAGATTCTAAAAAAACTCATTATCCCACCCTTTAAGATTCCATGCTGGTTCAAAGCCTCAATAGTATATTCAGAACAGGTTGGAGTAAAACGACAGGAGTCGGGAAGTAACACGCCTATGGTTCGCTGATAGACCTTAATCAAAAAGATTAGAATTTTAACAAATTTAAATTGCCTGATGCTTGATAAATTATCTACCATTGATATACTCCTTTCTGAATGCTTGAAAGCAATTCAGAATTCGTTCAGCATCAAGTACATTATATGCATAAAAAATTATATTCAAACCCTTAAATATTTCCTTATTCATGCGATATGCCTCCCTTAAAATTCTTTTCACCCGGTTCCGTTTTACTGCGCTCCTGATTTTCCCGGAGGCAAAAAAACCAATCTTAGGCTCGCTGGCAGGTTTGTAAATTATAACTAAATTATCACAGGTAAACCTTTTTCCAGTTGATAATAAATTTCTAATCTCTTTTTTATTACGAATTATCTCATTCTTTTTAAGACCAAACCTAACCCTGTTTTCGGACAAGGTTATTTTCCGACAACCAGGCGTTTGCGACCTTTTTTTCTTCTTCGGCTTAAAACCTTTCTGCCACCCCTGGTCTTCATCCGTGCCTTGAAGCCATGGGTCTTTACTCTCTTCCTTCTACTCGGCTGATAAGTTCGTTTCATAATTAATTATATGCAAAAATGGAAAAAAGTCAATGCCTGGCATCAAGCATCTCCCCCTTGACTTTTTTAAAAAAATGTGGATAATAAAATATTTATGAATAGAGAACAGGCACTAAACTTACTTAAAGGGAGATTAAAGAATAAAAATCTGTTTAAGCATTGTCTGGCTGCAGAATCCTGCTTAAAAGAACTTGCTTGCCATTTTGGTGAAGACCAGGAGACCTGGGGTATGGCGGGTCTATTGCACGATATTGATTACGAAGAGACACTTAATGACCCGGCACACCATGGTCTGATTGGCGCAGAAATCCTTGAAAAAGAAGGACTTACCCAGGACATTATCTATGCAATCAAGGTTCATGCCGGACATTTTGCACCAAAATCAAAATTAGATTGGGCTTTATTTGCTACTGACCCATTAACTGGTTTGATTGTGGCTTCTGCCCTTATGCATCCTGATAAAAAATTACAATCACTTGATACGGACTTTGTTATCCGCAGGTTTAAAGAAAAAAGGTTTGCGGCTGGCGCCAATCGGGAGCAGATTTCAGCCTGTAAGAATCTTGGATTAGAACTTGAACAATTTATTCAAATCTGTCTGGATGGAATGAAAAAAATCGGCAGTGAATTGGGTCTGTAAACATGCAAAAGGTCACTACCTTTGAAAATTTGATTTTGAACTTAAAAAAATACTGGCAGGAAAAGGGCTGTCTTATTTTTGAACCCTACAATTCTGAGGTTGGTGCCGGGACATTTAACCCTGCCACATTTTTAAAAATCTTAGGCAAGAAACCCTGGAATGTGGCATATGTTGAGATCTGCCGAAGACCCAGAGACGGACGGTTCGCAGAAAATCCGAATCGCGTTCAGCAATATTATCAATTTCAGGTAATTATGAAACCAGCGCCCGAAGATATTCAAAAAATTTATCTTGAATCACTTGAATCAATCGGTTTTAAATTAAAAGAACATGAGGTCAGGTTTGTTGAAGATGACTGGGAAAGTCCCACGCTCGGCGCCTGGGGCATTGGCTGGGAAGTATGGCTTGATGGCTTAGAAATCACCCAGTTCACCTATTTTCAACAAGCAGGCGGGATTGACCTTGATGTTATACCGGTTGAAATCACCTATGGTTTGGAAAGAATCTGTATGAATATCCAGGGTGTATCATCAATATTTGATTTAAAATGGAATGACAAATTAACCTGGGGCGATATATATCGTGAGAATGAACAACAATTTTCGCGCTACAATTTTGAAGAGTCAAATCCGGAAAGACTATTGTTGCTGTTCAATGAATTTGAAAATGAAGCAAAGAATCTATTTAAAAAAGGACTTTTTCTACCCGGGTATGATTATGCGATAAAATGTTCCCATATCTTCAATCTTATTGAAGCAAGGGGCACGATAAGCGTTTCGGAAAGGGCAAAGATGATTGCCCGGGTAAGAGGACTTACATCAGAGGCAGCGCAACTCTATATAAATAAACAGGAAAACAATGATTGATTTTTTACTGGAAATAGGATTTGAAGACTTTCCACCTTCTTATCTGAGCAAGGCAGCAAATGACCTGACCGAACGGGTT
>JBBILZ010000049.1:0-17207 GCA_037444665.1 Caldifarciminota bacterium | reverse complement strand
TTGAGATAGTTGTATAGTCTGATGGTCTTATGGTCAGGGAAGGTTGTAGCGTCCATTTTCAAATGGACGATTCGTTTTCGTCCGGCTGAAGCCGAACGCTATAGATATTTTCTGAATTTTATTTTCAACTAACCCAATTTGAGAATACGGCAATACGACAATTGTCGTATTGCCGTATTGATGTATGTTCTGTATAAACATTCCTGTTGGCATCATATTGCAAAACTGAACCGCATGAAAACTCTTAAAAAATACTTTAATGAACATTTAAACAGTTAAATAATTAAACAATTGTTTAAGTGTTTAAATGAACTATTTTCTTCTATGATTTTCAAAAATGTTTTTACTACATTCCTATCAAATTGAATCCCGGAAAGGCTTTTTAATTCCTCAATCGCCTCTTTTTTTGTTTTAACCTTGCGATAAGGTCTTTTTGAGGTCATCGCATCATAGGCATCAGCAACCGCAAGGATTCTGCCAATCAAAGGAATCTCACCATCTTCTAAGCCTTCAGGATAGCCCGAGCCGTCATAGAACTCATGATGGGTTTTAACACCATTCAAAATCTCAGGAATATCAGTAAAACCTGATAGGATATGATAACCCCATAACTCGGATAAATCCGAAATCCGAATTTCTAAATCCGAAAAAATCACAATAACCCAAAATCCAAATAATCTTTAAAAAATTGGAATTTAGGATACCACAATACTATCAAGTGTCTTACCAATCTCCCGCAAATCAACCAGTGCCTTCTCAGGCTCATTTTTCAACGCCCTAACAATCTCTTTTAAACAGGCGATTAACACATCCAGATAAAGATGCTCCAAAAGGCCTCCTTTGGTAAGCGATCAAAATTAATTTTATCCATCTGTTATTCTGAATTCAATTAAGAATTTTAATCAAAAAGGCGAAGGTGGGGAACATAACCTCCGCCTTCTATTATTTTAACTCATTCCTGATTATTTATTTACGCCTATAGCCTTTCTACCTTCATTTAAGCCAAATGATTTTCATTGTCTTTATTTTATTCTCTGTTTTCACCCGGACAAAATAGATACCCTGAGGCATTTCTTGTAAACTAAATTTTATCTCGCCTGTTTCTTTGATATCGCCGTTATAGACATTCTTCACCAACCGTCCAGTAATATCATAGACATTCACATTAATCTCAGTTTGACGAGGAAACGAATAGCTCAAGACATAAGGTTTTTGATACGATATGTTTGGTGAAATGGTAATCCTGTGCTCGGTTGGAATTTTTTGAATATAACTTTCTTTAATGCCGGTTGGTGGATGATAGATGGCGCCTAGTGCCCGATTTCCATTGTACGGTTCACTGACATAACCATTAAATACAAGTAATACTTTAGCACCAGTATCTGGATCCGGAGTTGCTGAAGCAAGTTCTACATAAAATCTTGAGTATTCGCTATTCACAAATTCAATACCATTAGTGTCTAAGACTACTCCATTGGGCGATACTCGGGCACCATATAGGTCGTATTGCCATGCCGTCTGACGCGAATCTTGCCACACAACTACAAAGTCCTTCCCATTGAATACAACTGACGGCTGTTCCACAATATTCGGTTGGACTGTGCATATTGGTATCTGAGAAAGAACTGTTCCAGAAGAATCTAAAAGGGTGCCGTAAATTTGATTATAGTTCTTCCCCCATACGACGAGAAAAGTATTTTCTGGGGTTCCTGCTATTCCATGCCATCTATTTTCTGGATCATAACCTAACCCCGGTGTTGAGATACGAATTGTAGGACCAGGATTTATTGAGCCAGTATCAGCCTGAACAATCGCACCATCAATCCTTGAACTATCTCCTGGATAAGCGCTGTAATTCCAGGTAACAAAAAATCCATCTTTATGAGGTGCAATCTCAGGCCACCATAACTGTTGATTAATACCTGGGACGGGTTCTATCTCAACACCAGATGGGTCGAGCACAGTGCCATTAGGAGATACCCTTGTTGCCCAAATTCCGAAGACGCCACTGCCGTTGTAATCATGGTTATATACAACAAGAAAAACACCATTGTTATATGAAACAGAAGGCATACTGCTATTAGTAGGGGTAATTTGGAACCCATTTGGATCGAGAATTGTTCCATCTGGTAAGACTCTTGCACCATAGACAGCTGAATCTGATATCCAGACTACAAGGTATAGGGAATCACCAAATGCAACCCTTGGCCAATACTGACTCCCAACATTCTGACAAATTAAAAATCCAACAGGGTCAATAATAATTCCATCCTGCGTAATCCTTACACCATATATATCGCCACTCCCTGTTCTTGTATCCTCATATACTACAAGAAAATTAGTTCCGTCAAAAGCGACCCCAGGATAATTCTGGTTGTTAGTGAATAGATTTACAGGAAATCTCGTTGAATCTTTAGGACTTCCATCAGGTGCATACCGCCTGGCGTAGATATCCCAGGTTGTTTGGTCTTCCCAGATTGCGATAAAGGTGCTGTCGCCATAGGTATTTTTTCCCCACGCTTGCCAGCCCGGAGAAGTATCAACAGGAATCCAGGGGGTATCAATGACATTTCCGCGAAAATCTATGCGAGTAATATAGATATCCACTGGGGGGTTGGCTCCGCCTCCATTAAATGCCTGTAACCAGTGAACAGAATCTCCGACCACTAGTGCCGGCACCCACATGCTCCAACTACCTGGCATATGGTTAAATTCGTGGAATGGAATCCCATCAGGGCTCACCCATGCTCCAGAAAAGTCATTCAGTAGCCATGACCAGACGACATACCAGTTCGTGCCATCAAAATCTACCCTTGGATATAAGACGGAGCCTTGATTACTTATTCTAAATCCACCTGGGTCCAGGTTTGTGCCGTCGGGCAAAATTCTGCTCCCAAATACGTAGGTTCCGTACCATACTGTTAAAAACATAGTATCCGTATCATTAAAAGAGACATCCGGCAAGGCTCCAACAAGAACCGGATCATTTTCAAGCGGGAAATTGAGTAGAACTGTTCCGTTCGTATCAACAAGAGCCGCATAGGCATCAAAATTCCCAGCAGTCACCTCCCACACTACAAGATATCTGCCCACACCATAATCAACCGCAGGGGTATATGCAATAGAATTGTTAGTTGCAATTAAGAATCCATTTGTATCAATCACAGTCCCATCAGGTTTAATCCGCGCTCCATAGACACAATTATAATTGCCGGTCCATACCACAAAATAATTTGTGCCATCAAAAATAATATCAGGTTGGTCAATTGGTGCTATGGTAGATATACGAAAGACATCACCAATAATAGAGCCTTCGGAGGAAATTCTCACGCCATATAATCCCGAATAGGCTACGGTAACTTGCCTCCAAACAGCCATAAAATTTGTGCCATCAAAAGCAATAGCCGGATTGCGCCCGCCGTGAAGCTGTTGTTGAATTATTGCTGTATCAATTAAGAATTCAGTCAGGGTAAATGGTGAAAGATTGGGTTGTTCTGGTGAATGAAGGAGCATTTTGGCTAGATAATTTTCGTCTGGACAAACTTCCATTTTTATTGTTTCTTTAATCTTTTCAATCATTTTTACCTGCTCTTCTGCATTAACTAAAAGATTGCACATCAGTACACAAAAAATTAATATTTTTTTCATTTTTACACCTCCTCAAAAGTTATTCACAAATAAGGAACTTTTTAACCTCAAGTTCGCCATTAACGCTAATAGCCAGGAAGTAAATTCCTGGAACTAATTTATTTGTTTCAGTCCAAGTATGTAAGCCAATGTGCATCGTTCCTATATGTTTGTGGCTAATCTCTTTGCCCAGTATGTCGTACAAAGACAAATCTCCATCTATTATTGATCTATTCAAGATGAATGAAATATTAGAACCTTTTTTTAAAACGGTAGGCGTAATTCTGAACAATGATATTGGACATGGGGTTTTTGTCTTTTCTTCAATACCTATCATAGAATTCCGATAAGCCGCTGGAGATGGACTTCCCACCACCAGTTCCATGTCTATTGAGTAAGAATATTGTATGAAAATTTCACTACCATTTGCTGGTGCTTCCTTTAAAGAAATCCAACCGGCGAATGGGTCAAGGCAATAATCAGATAGGGGTAACGGCGCCCCGCCGACAGATACTCTGTATAACTTATGAATAGGAACATGTGAAAAGTAAAACAATCTTCGTATCCCGTCTCCAGTTAGGGTATCGATCCTATTCACTAAACCATCGTTATCCAAATCAACCCAGGCAATGCCATAACTATCTTCTAATTCATCGGAACTCCAGGAAGGGTTTATTTCTAAAATTCCACCGGTGTTCAAATACACAACATCAGCACCCATAAAATTAGCGGCCGCTAAGTCCAGATACCCATCTGCATTGACATCGCCAAGAGCAACACGCCAGGTCATAGAACTATCTCCGGAGAGCCATGATGGTGTTCTTTCAAGTCCAGATTCTGAATTAAAGTACAAAAGATTGGGTGCATGACTACCACTTGCCCCACAGCCAACTGCAAGGTCAAGTAGATTATCATGATTAATATCACCAGCGGTTAACCCTGCACTATTAAAAATAGATATATCCGGATGCCATGAGGCAATGGTTTCTAAAATACCATTGTTATTTAAATATATTCTGCAATCTAACCCAATCGCCAAGTCTAAGTCACCATCGTCATCCACATCAAACCAGGTGCCCACTATATCCCATTGATAACCGTCGGCTGCACGCCAAGATGGGCTTGATTCCAAAATTCCATTATTGTTCAGGTAGACCGCTGCGTCACTCAATATGTCAACTGTCGCAAGATCCAAGTCACCATCCCCGTCAACATCCCCCCATCCACACCATAATGCTCCGGTAGTACCTGTCCAGGCCGGGATCGTATCAAAGATACCGCCGTTATTCTTGAAAAGTTTCACAGGTTGTCCGGAAAGGGACATAGAGTATCCGACTGCAACATCAGGATCTCCGTCATTATCTACATCACCAAATGCTATGCCCATAGAGCCTGCGGTGGGCAGTATCATTGAAGGGAAATACTCAAGACTACTGCCAAGGTTGAGATAGATATGTGTCGAATTCACGTTTGGAACTTCGGTACTGACCGCCATATCTAAGTCGCCGTCACTATCAATATCAGCAAACGTGATTTCACGTGTATCAGCAGTTATATTTGACATCCAGAAAGGAGTCGTCTCCAGAGGAACCTGGGCATTGAGCAACAGACAAAACGCACTTAACATAATAGCTGTCAAATTTTTCCCCATAATAATAGCACCCCCTTTCATATAATGATATAATAAAAACTATGTCTGCTTTTTACTGGGGGATGCGAGAAAATTGTTGATATTACGGCATTTTTAAGCAGCCAATTTCGTTCTTGACAAACCATATAAAATTTTGTATAATGTTTCCATATATGTACATAAGACCAGAAACTCGTCTCGCTATTGTTCAATATTATTTAAAGAATAATACCACATTGATGCAGACCGCCTCAAAATTTCATGTAAACTACCGAACTGTATTTAAATGGGTAAAGGCGTATAAGGAAGAAGGTGAAAGGCGTCTACTTGGGATATATACCAGGCCACGAAGCAGAACAGAAGGAGAATTAGAAGAAAGAATTGCTCTTCTTAAGGAAAGGGAACCTGCCTTAACAGTCAGAAAGGCAAAAGAAATTCTTGAAAAACAAGGTATAGAAATTTCTATCAAAGGAGTATGGAGAGTCTGGTCGAGATATGGGTATGTCGCTTTAAAAAAAGAAAGTTATTCTTTGGAGTTTGCAGATTATATCTCTGGGACACCCGAAGCAAAATATGTTTTAGAAGAGGCACGGAGATATGTGGAATTGAATAATCTCCAAAAAGCCGGGAAGATCTTAAATGAGATGCCCTCTTGTCCAAAAAATGAGATTTTGACGAATATTCCGGATAAGTTTCTTGCCCCTTGCCGAAGGCTGGAAAAATACTACTCCCTTTTTGGCAAAATTCCATATAATCTCCTATCACAAAAATTAATGAAACTACGGAGGAATTTTGAAAGTAGAGGATATGTGTATTCAGCAATTAGAACAGGGCTTCTGGAGGCTCTTTGCTATGCTGGAAGCGGTAAAATTAAAAGGGAGCTTGTCTTATTGGGGCATATGAGGAAGCTTTGTCCGGAGGAAAATTTAGACCCTGCTGTGAGGTTCTCTATCTATTGTATTAAAGGCATTGCCTATGCAAGAAGTCTTGAGGTCCAAAAAGCGGTAGATTTGTTGCGAAAATGTGAGTATCTAATCAAAAAGTATCCTACTTCTAACTTTGTTCGAAACTTTCTTATTTTTTGTGATAATCTTGGTTATTTCCAAAAGTTCGATCGCATCCTGAAAGTGTATGAAAATAAATTTAACGAGGATGATGTACTATTCTTAAAATCGCGATTGTATATCACCCAGGGGGAATATGAAAAATATAATACTCTTATGCAGCGATTAAAAAACAAAGAAGAAAAAACAAATCCTTCGTATGTTCTTCAAAGAGCCCAGTATTTTTTAGTGCAAAAAGGAGATATCTTCAAGGCAATGAATCAGATGCAATTATTCTTAGAGATCGTAAAAAAAATGGAACTCAGAATTTATTGGGGTTTCGCAACATTCTTTCTTGCAGTTATCCACTCTGCTCAGGGTCAAAGAAACAAGGCCATAATTTTATTAAAGAGATATTTACCATTACTCAAAAGATATGGTAATAAGAAAGATTTGCTCTTATATGAAACTATCATAAACAATCCAAAAGTTTCTGAAGACATAAAGCAGATACACCAGAACTATCTCCTTTTTTTACTGAAAAAGAGCAGTTTATCCTTGAAAACAAGTGATTACAAAAAAGCCTACAAATATGCCGAAAAGGCGGGACTGCTGGGAATTCTACATCGTGTTTCTATTCTATTCCCAGAAATAATACAACTCCTGATTGAAAAAGGCATAGCAACGGGACTACCAAAAAGCTTATTAAGATTCCCGGTATTTAATAAAAAAACACTGATATATAATCTCAAACTTCTCGGACATTTCGCGGTCCACAAGAACCAAAAATACTTAAAGGTAAGATTGAGGCCAAAGGATGCTGCGTTCTTAATCTATCTCAGCCAGAAGGCAATGGAGCCGAAAAAGGCGATAAATTTAGAGGAGGTCTATAAGAATTTCTGGCCTGGAAGCGAAACAGCATCCCGCAATTTTTCGCATCTTTTAGTGAGAATTAAAAAGGCATTAAAGATACCTACCCATTTGTTGATTGTGTCTTGGGGTTATGGAGAGCCAGTTTTAATAAACGAAGGAATCTATTTTACCACGGACTTACAGGAATTTGAGCAAACATTAGCACAAGCAAAGGCACTTGAGCGGGCAGGAGAATGGGGATTTGCAAAAAAAGAGTATTTGCGGGCATTTAGATTATTCCGTGGTGAGCCATTTAAGAAGAATTTTGATGATTGGTCAGTGAATATGCGATTTAAGATTTTGTCTCA
Organism: Caldifarciminota bacterium; assembly: GCA_037444665.1. GTDB lineage: Bacteria > Hydrothermota > Tepidihabitantia > SM23-42 > JAOAFX01 > JAOAFX01. Next base: position 9,687 of record JBBILZ010000049.1, on the reverse strand, counting down.
ACTTGAGACCGAGGCAGTAAACTTTGCCAAAAGCTGCCTTGAGCATAGGAATAAAACCGATGCCAGAAGGGTTTTGCAAAACGTCCTGAAGATAATTCCGGATTCAGAGGAGATACAGAAATTGTTAGATGGTTTGATGGGTGGATAGTTGTATAGTGTAATAGTCTTATGTTCAGAGGAGGTTGTAGCGTCCATTTTTAAATGGACGATTCGTTTTCGTCCGGCTGAAGCCGAACGCTACAGATATTTTCTGAATTTTATTTTCAACTAACCCAATTTGAGAATACGGCAATACGACAATTGTCGTATTGCCGTATTGATGTATGTTCTGTATAAACATTCCTGGCTAGTAGCATATTTCAAAACTGAACCACAAGAAAATTTTTAAAAAATACTTTAATGGACGTTTAAATAGTTAAACAATTGTTTAATTATTTAATTGTTGAAGTGATTTTTTGTTTATGATTTTTAAAGATATTTTTACCACATTTCTACCAAACTGAATTCCGGGGCAGTTTTTTAATAATGCAACTTGCAGGGTATTAGTAAATTTAGGAAAGTAAAAATGGATAGTGATACAGATTGTAAACTACGATGTTTGTTCTGGAGTCAGGGATTTGGCAATCACAATTTTATTCCGTCCAGTTTCTTTTGCTGAATAAAGGGCGCGGTCTGCCTGCTCTATTAATTCAACCCGATTTTTTGCATCCTTTGGATAATGGGCAATACCAATGCTTATAGTGAATTTTATTTTATGTTGATTGAACTGTATTTCAGACTTATTGATGTGGTCCTTTAAACGGACAGCAATTTCAGCACTCTTTTTCAAACTGCAGTTAGGTAGAATTATTGCAAATTCTTCGCCCCCATACCTTCCAGAAATGCCAGTTTGTGATATGAGCCTACCAATGAATTTCAAAACTTCATCACCTGCTTGGTGTCCATAAGTATCATTTATTTTTTTGAAAAAATCAATATCAAATAATAATAAAATCAATTCTCGCTGTTTTTTTAGTTCCTGTTCCAGAATTTCCTGAAAATGCCGGTGATTGTATAGTCCAGTCAAACCATCTCTTATTGATAGTTCTTTAACCCTTTCATAGAGAATTGCCCTCTGCCAGGCAAGTGTTAGCTGTGATGAAAGGATGTTGAGTGCTTCAATATCCTCGTCACCAAATCTTTTACGACGGTGGTCTTCAAGCCATATTACACCTAAAACTTCGTGGTCACCTTTTACTGGAACGCCAAGAAAGGAACCACGATTTTTCTTTTCTCCTTTTTTAAAAACAATTAAATTGCCTTCACTCATATCTTCCTTCATAATATAATTCTGATGCCTGACCACAAGCCCCACAAGTCCTTCATCCAAACTGAATTTTATGTTTTCTTTTAAATAAGTAGATTCAATAATTGTGCCCTGGTTATTCAGTTCATCAATTGCCGCAATTGATAGGTCATCACAATTTAAAACAGAGCGAAATGATTTAACTGTATCATTAACAATTGCTTTCAATTCAAGGCCACGCTGTAATCTGCGTGCAAGTTCGGCAATTGAAGATAAATACTGAGATTCATACCTTTCTTTTTCATATAACCTGAGCATAGCAATCAGAAATCCTGCACCTTTTGCTGCTTCGTCAAAATTTGTTTTGTCCTCTTCAGTAAAATGATTCTCTTTACGGTCAATAACAAAAATCCCTTCCACACGGTCAATTATAACGATTGGTGCAATAATCACAGATGAAAGGATGACATCTCCTCTATAAAAACCGAGTTCATCAGAACTCTGGACAAACTCTTTTATGAGCACTGTTTTTTTTTCCATAATAACCTGGCGGTATAATCCACGCTCCACATTTAAAACTGTATCAGGTTTAAATAATTCGGAGCGTGAAAAACCCTGCACAAGAACAAGTTTATCTTCATTATAAGAAAAGATGGCAGTGGTATGACAATTAAAAATGTTGTGAATGAACTTTATGTAATAGAGCAATGGCCTTTCAATACCCGGATGTCTATCAATATCCTTAATTGAAGTAATAAGATTTTTACTTTCAAAATCAGCCGGTCCAAAGAAATAATCCCGTGCTTCGTAACGGGCTAATGATTTTTTTAATCGGTCTTCACGCTGAGATATCTTATTGATAATGATGCCCGTGATGATAATTGCCACTGCGAGGCATAGCAGTGGGAGTATATTAAAATGATGTTTAAAAATGCTGGAAATTAATTCTATAAGAACAATGGCAGCGGCGCAGAACCAATAATTATTCTGGTGCTCGCGGAAACCAATAATGGGTAAAACCGGAAAATAAAAGACAAAGAATGGAGATTTTAATCCGCCTGTTAATTGGACTAAAATATTAATAAATATTCCGGCAATAACTGTATGATAAAATTGGATTTTCTTTTTTAATATGTAAAAAATGTAGTATAACATTAATATACCGAGTAAAAAATATCCTAATTTTGTATTGACATTGAACTGAAATATACCACGAGCAGCAATTAGTGTGTAAATAATAGCGAGTATGTAAAAGAACTTCATTTTATCCTAATCAGAAAATAATTTATCGTTGATACTGAAGGATTCTTTATAATTTTCAGGAGGTTTTGTAATGGAATGCATTAGAACTTTCTTGGTTATAAGCAGGATAGGAAGATGGAATTTATGTCTGAGTGTTAATTCCTTTGAAAAATTAAATATAACTAAATTTTGCACATAATATTTTATAAATTTTTGCTATTATGTCAACAGTTTTTATTTCCATTTACCATTGACAAATGAGTAAAAATACTTATAATTATATGGTGCTCAATTTAATATTCTTTCTAATAAGTCAATATCAGCCTCAAACTCTGGCTGTGCCACCGTTTGAGCATACCTTTGGTTTTTATCGGGCATCTAAATATTATTTACGATTATTTATTGGACCCAATTTTGATTATGATGACCCCCAGGGCATTGCTGCCGTTAAATTAAAGGAGCTGGATGACCCTAAAACAAAGAAAGATGATGATGAACTTTCAGTATTTGCAGTAAATTCAGGAAGGGGGCAGATTGTGTATAATATTGGACTGGCTGAGGTAAAGGTCTATGGTAATGATAAAATGTTTTCTCAACCCAAAGGTATAACAATAAATGAAGATGGTTTGATTGCCCTCGCTGATTTCGGAAACAGGCGAGTTGTCAAATTACAATATACTAAAGGAAAGCTTGAATATGTCAGTGAGATAAAATTACCGGGTAAGCCATTTGATGTTTGTTTTGATTCAAAGAATAATCTTTATATCACAGATTATGATAATTCCAAGATATATGTTTATTCACCACAGGATTCACTCTTGAGGTCATTTGGAAGGGAGGGCAGGTCTTATGGTGAAATTTACCAGCCACTTGGAATTGAAGTAATTGATGCGGAAGCAGGAAATAACTACTACCATGATGATTTTATTGTAGTAGTGGATAACGAAGGACAGAGGGTTTCACGGTTTGCAACTTCAGGTAGATTCTTAAATTCAATTTATAGTTTTGAAATTGGACTTGCGGATGCAAATTTTCTATATTGTGCAGTAGATTATTTTGGTAATATTTATGTTACCGATGACAAGAATGACCAGATACATAAATTTGACCGGAATTTAAGTTACATAATATCTGAAGGTAGAACAGGAACTGATAAAGGTGAATTCCATTCACCAAGAGGGATTGCGATTGGTAGGCGATATGGTCAGGTTTTTATTACAGAAAAAGAGGGTGGACAGTACCTCTGGATTGCGATTGATGCAATTTTTGTTGGTTGTTTTCCATCAGTATTTTCTGCGCGCCAGCCAGGTACAACACTAGCACTATATGTCACTGATGAGGCACGAATAGATATTGATATTTATAATCAATCAGGAAATAAATTAATTTCTTTAATAGATGGTTTAAAAAGGCCCCCTGGTGAAGTTCTTATTGTCTGGGATGGTATGAATAGCGATGGTCAGGTGGTGCCGCCTGGAGAGTATGAATTCAGGATTACAGTAAGGGCACGACATGGCCATGGCACAAGAGTAAAAAAATATTTGAGAGGAGTTGTAAAATGTGTTGCATCGTAAAATTTAATAGACTACCCATTATAATTTTGGTAGTCATTTTTTCTTTAGCAAATGCTACAAAATACGCGGGTGAATTCCAGGAATTGATAGTGGGTGGTAGAATCTGTGGAATGGGTTGCACAGGTGTTGCCCAGGGCATTGACCCTACTGCATTGCTCTTAAATCCTGCAAATGCACCTTTTATTGACCGTTCCTGCCATTTTATGCATGCGGAAAATTTTTCTGGCATCATAAAGAGTGAATTTGGTGCATTGGTTATTCCTAAGATAAATAGTGCCTATGGAATTGGTTTTCAAATGGTTTCTGCTGGCAATATCAAATTGACAACCCTTCCTGATACGGCCCAGCAACCAGGAGATGGAAACCAACCAATTCCCTATGATACAATTTCTACACGAGATATGATTTTTTATTTCAATGCGGCAAAAAGTAGAAATCTTTTTGCCTACGGTGTAAATTTAAAATTATACTACCGTGACCTTGCAGTTCTATCCGGATTGGGCGGTGGCATGGATATTGGATTGCGATTGAATCTAAAAAATTTGAACGCAGGTTTTACAGTTCGTGATTTTATTCTTTCCCCAGTTTACTGGGATAACGATTCAAAAGAGTATATCTCACCAAAGATGACTTTTGGATTAGCACCACTTATCCCTCTAACTGGTATTAATTCAACATTAACAATTGAAGTTGACCTTGTCAAAGACCTCTCTTTTGATGAATTAAGATTGGATACCGGTATAGAGTTGGCGTACCAAAATAAAATCTATGGACGTCTGGGTAAGAGTGGAGGTAGATATACAGCAGGCGCAGGATTGAGATATAAGAGATTGGTCTTTGATTATGGTTTAATTACCCATTCAGACTTGGGTTTATCCAATAAATTTTCTGCCGGACTCGTTTTCTAAACAGCAATGCTTAAGGCAGAGGTTTTTCGTAAACTTTTAAATCTCTGGGCAATATTTATTCCGGTTCTCTACTATCTTTTGCCTCAAGCATCGGCGCGGACATTATTGCTTTTGGTTACTGCATGTATTGTTATTATAGATTTTATAAGATTACATATTAATGGTGTAAAAGAAGGTTTTATCCTTTTTTTTGGTTCATTTTTACGCCGGCGCGAACTTACTAATCTCAGCGGAGCTACATTCTTATTGCTTGGTTGTTTGATCACGGCATTTTTATTTTCCCGACCGGTCGTTATATCTGCCTGTTCATTTGTAATTGTTGGTGATACATTTGCAGCAATGTTCGGGCAGAATATTAAAAGTCCTAAAATATTTAAAAAAACCCTGATTGGCAGTCTTGCTTATTTTGGTTCAAATGTGATTGTTGTTGTAATACTCCATTCACTGCTTAATGTGCCTTTCTGGATTCTCTTTGCCGGTGCTTTGATGTCTACCATTTTTGAGGCACTGCCCTTGCCCTGGGATGATAATTTCTCAGTTCCAATACTTACGGGTATTGGAATGAGTTTACTTTTGTAGAATAATTTTAGGTTAAGAATCTTAAGATAATTGTAATTATTATGATAATGCCCGCAATAATTGCACCGAGCCAACCAATAAGACAGAGTGATGTGACAATAATACCAGCAACAAATACACCAAGACCTATAAAAAATATTGATTTCTTAAAATCAATATCCATAAGATAGGCAAGCAGGGCACCGGTCCAGGCACCAGTGCCTGGTAAAGGGATGGCAACGAATATCATAAGTCCAAGTTCTTCATATTTTTCAATAACTGAACTTTTTTTCCTGGTGCGTTTGAATAACCAGTCAAAAAATTTTTTAAAAGTATTAATTTTGCATAATAGGTTGGTAATGGGTCTTAAAAAAACTAGTATAAATGGAACAGGTATAATATTACCAATAAAGGAGATTAAGAACGCCTTATACCAGGGAAAGTGGAACAGATTAATAGCCAGGGGTAATGCGCCACGTAATTCAACGACCGGAATCATTGAAGTCAGAAATACTGCCCATTCCGGTGCGATACCGTGTGCTACAAGTTGCTGAGGATTCATATCTCTCCTCTTTTTTTTCTAATAAGCCAGTCCAGTATAAGCAGACAACAAATTAAGATATACAGAATTGGCTGGTCAAATTGAATGCTTTTTGTTTCGTAATATTCAATTGGTGGTGGTGGTTGAAATTCCTTTAGCCGGGATAGGGGATAATAATCACCACCTGTCCTTCGGGCAATCTCTTCCAGCAAATGTTCATTCAATATTTCTTCAGGCTCTGAGGGAATGCCAATTATGTTAAATGTTAATTTATTGCTGATAAGTGTATCATCATTTACATAACCCTGTGCGAATATAGTGAATTCTCCAGCTGTGTCGGCAGAAAATATCATTTCATAAAAACCGGGTTTAACTTCAAAGAAAGGGATTTTTTTATGTCCGAAATCTAAATAAAAATCACCACCTGACCCGGGAGTAAAATTTTTATTATAACACTGTAAGGTGAGCAAAATTTTTTCTCCGATATGATATTGCCGTTTTTTCGTTTCTAAAATCAATCTCTGGTTTCTTCCATAGGGCGATAAAAATCTAATAAGTTCTTCCAGTAGGGGCTTTAAAATGTCACGATTATTCAAATTCAACTGGGCAAAATGCCACAGACCAATATCCGCAATATTAATCTGAAATATCACACCGCGATTTATCTGCCTATAACCGACAAGGGGATAATCTCCTGCCTGTGCAATGAGAATTGTTTGGGGATTTATCCCGGTAACAAGGTTAATTTTTGAAACTGGTGCGTATACTCTTTGCGGAGAAAAAACAGAAAATGGTGATAACACTTTTACGGATAATTCCTTGTTTAATTGAGTTCCCGCCACGCGAAAAGGAAGGATTTCATTTAATACTTCGCTTGCGCCGCTAATAATACCACTAATTAATACACCTTTTCCATTAATTATATGTTCTTTGATGTGTTGCTGAATTCTGGCTCCGTCTATATTGTCAAAAACGATGATATCAAATTTTGTTAAATCAATGTCTCTTTGATTAACCGTTCTCCCTGTAGTAATGAATTTATCTTCTGAGATACGAATAGCCTGTGTTAATTCAAGGTTCACATTATTTTTAAAGAAGTTAGTGATGAAAGAGGTATTGGCAGATGGGTGATCCGTATAGTAGAGCAACGATATTTTACGCTCAAATACATCAATGGAGAAATTATAATTATTATTATTATAATCCATTTCTTCAGGTTGAGGTGTAAGTGAAATTTTATATCTATTATTGCCGGCTTTTTGGGGAACAAAATAGAATTCAAAAGAATGCCGGTTCAGAGGCTTTGTCAATTTAAAGGTTTTTTCCAGATATATTTTCTCTCCGCTTAAAATGATTTTACCAATTTTTTCTATACCCCCAACTTCAACATTTACCTGGACTGATACTGTGTCATTACGAAATGCGTAATGGGGATAAAACAGATTGACTATTGCCTGGTCTTTTAATTCAGTATTGCCCACACCAAAGCAATAGACAGGAACTTTAAAATTTTCCACCAGTTCCAGAGGCGACGAGCCTGAATTATGGTTTCCGTCAGAGATTAATATAATTGCTGAAGGAGAGAGGTCGCGCGCGGTTTTTAAGGCATTTGTGATATTGGTAAATCTACCTGCTATCTGACCCTGTTTATCATAGACTGTGTCGCTGAAAAAAAAGTTTTGATACTTGAAATTGAGTGCACTGCTAATTTGAGTTATCTCTGAAAGATAGTTTTTCAAACTTGGTGAACAATCTATGAGCAATATGGGTGGACCAGGAGTTATCTTTGTTTTTATTTTTAATGAAAAATTTGTTATCAATAAGTATAAAAAAATAATTATTAGAATTCTAATTAATAATTGTTTTTTCCTGTTATGATAAAGAAGAATGGCCAAGATTAGGGCGCAGAGACTAATTAATAAGGGAATCAAAATCTATTGCTCCAGGCTTTAATTTTATTTCATTTATCTGTGATGTTGATACAGAATCAGCACCATAAAAATCAGGAATAATAATATGCACAAGATATTTGAGACTATCTCGTACTTCAAATGAGAATTCACCCTGTTTTACTGGGCTGATTCCCAGAATCTTATTCCGCTCAATAATGGCGATGCCGTTATTGATACTAGTATCATTGAGTAATGCCTTGCCTTTGATAAATAAAGGATTATATGTGGTATCAGGTGTTATACTGGTTGCAAAATGTAGAATATGATTGCCACTCAGGTCAATGATATCTTTTACATACAGGTAATATGTTGTATCATAATTGAGTGACTCAACTTCGCTTATGGGTATCAACGATACCTTTGTTAAATATTGCCATTTTGCCTGCATCTTTTTTTTGGGCATCACATAATATTTAAAAGATAAAGTATCTACAGGCTCAGAGAATTCTAAATCAAATTTTTTTAAACGGTAACCTCTTGAGTAATGAGTTACCCAGGGTGCAATAGTATCTGGTTTCGGCGAACCGACAAAATGAGTAGTAAAGGTACCCATTCTTCCTGATTTATCAAAAACCTTACCAGTTATTTTATATTTTATCTGATTCATTTTTTCTGTGGTGAGGAAGAGCTGGTCTGGAGTATTACCCGGACATACGACAAAGATTCTTAAGGTCTCGTGTTCTGTGTGGACAATAAAGTTTTCTGAGTTATAACTTAAAGTATCAAGGTCTTCGGAAAAAAAGAGCATTAATTGATGGTTGTTAATAGGTGCGACCTTTTTTATTTTAGGGTCAATTCTATCTACATACAAAGGAGGTCCTTTATGCGCGCAGTAAAAACAGACGACAATAAAGATCAATATGATATATTTAGCCATTTTTTTACTCATAAAAAATTTTATTCTATTTTAGCGAAAAGTCAACCTAAAATTTTTTTGAGTTGTTTTTGTTTATTAGATGGGGCATATTTTATTATTGTTTTTGAAAGGTCACGATAGACACGATAAAGTTCGGGAGTCTTTTTTAAAATTTTCAGGTGTTTTTTTATTGATGCAATGTCGCCTCTGACAATAGGTCCACTCAATCCATTCTTTATCCCATATTTTTTGACATTTGTAATGGTCTCTATCATCATCGGAAATACCAAATCATCAAAATCGCCCTTCCGCCATTTCAATCTTTTTGTTAGACACAAAACTGCTTCAGTCAATGCGACAATAAGATTGCTGGAAAATACACCCGCCAGGTGGTAAACTGGTTTTTGTTCTTTTTTGAGCAAACGAATTTGAAAATTCTCAGATGAGAATATCTTGCGTGCGATGTGATAACTCTGTTTATCACCCTGAAAAAAAAGGGTATATCTTCTTCTTGAAGGTGGAATGCTGATGCGTGGAAATGTTGCGAAGGGATGGAGTGCAGCACGATGAATATTCTTATTTGTAGGAAATATCTCGGCAGAAAGCAAGCCACTGAAATGGAAAAGAAATTTTTTATTGGTAATAAATTTTTTTGCCTGACTAAAGGCATCCAATATTCTATCATCGGGTGTCGCAAATAGGAGAATATTACAGTTTTTTATTAATTCTTTATAATCAGGGTTATTTTTGAACCTCAAAATTTTTACTGCA
>JBBILZ010000048.1:0-17482 GCA_037444665.1 Caldifarciminota bacterium | reverse complement strand
TATTCTATTATTTTTGTTACGACGCCTGCACCGACCGTCTTACCACCTTCACGAATTGCAAACCGTAAACCCTGCTCAATCGCCACCGGCGTAATCAACTCCACCTCTAAATTCGCATTATCACCAGGCATCACCATCTCCACACCCTCAGGCAACTTCACCACACCCGTCACATCCGTAGTCCGCATATAAAACTGCGGCCGATAACCATTGAAAAACGGAGTATGCCGACCACCCTCCTCCTTCTTCAAAACATAAACCTCAGCATTAAACCGATGATGCGGATGTATTGAACCAGGCTTACTCACCACCATCCCACGATAAACCTCATCCTTACCCACACCCCGCAACAAGATCCCAACATTATCACCCGCATCCGCACTATCCAATGTCTTACGAAACATCTCCAAACTCGTCGCCACCGTCTTAAACTGCTTACCAAAACCCACAATCTCAACCTCCTCACCCGGCAATAACCGACCACGCTCCACTCTACCCGTCACCACTGTCCCACGACCCGTAATCGAAAAAATATCCTCAATCGCTAATAAAAACGGCTTGTCCACATCTCGCACCGGCGTCGGAATAAAACGATCCACCGCATCCAATAACTCCCAAATACACTTGTAAGCAGGGTCATCAACCCCACCCTCAGCCTGCATCGCCTTTAACGCACTACCCCGAATCACCGGCGTCTCCTCACCCGGAAACTGATACTTCGTCAATAACTCCCGCACCTCTAACTCCACTAAATCCAAAATCTCCGGATCCGTAACCGCATCCACCTTGTTGATAAAAACCACAATCGCCGGCACATTCACCTGCCGCGCTAATAAAATATGCTCACGCGTCTGCGGCATCGGACCATCCACCGCACTCACCACCAATATCGCACCATCCATCTGCGCCGCACCCGTAATCATATTCTTAATATAATCCGCATGCCCAGGACAATCAATATGCGCATAATGACGCTTATCCGTCTCATACTCCACATGCGCAATCGCAATCGTCAATATCTTCGTCGCATCACGACGACCCTGCGACTCCGAAGCCTTTGCCACCTCATCATAACTGACAAACTTCGCTAACTTCTTCTTCTCCAACGCCTTCGTAATCGCCGAGGTCAATGCGGTCTTCCCATGGTCCACATGACCAATCGTCCCAATATTCACATGCGGCTTGGTTCGCTCAAACTTTGCCTTTGCCATAAAAAGTCCTCCTTGATTCTTATTCTAATAATTATTAAAGAATAATCTAAACTTTAATTATATATAATTTTTGGCAAATGTCAAGAGGAAAATGCAGAGTTTCAAGACATGGTATCCACCCCCAAAGAATCTTCTGGGTTGAAAAAATAAAGGTTATCATGGTCCAACAGGGCAATGATATCACCTATTGCTTATGCTTTTTTTTCAGCAGTCCAGGGTCAAGGTTATATACTGCAATTTTTGGACAATCAAGCAGTTTTAATCCCTGGCCATAACCTTTGATCAGAATCTTATCATCAATAGAAAGCATATTCAAGGCATCACAGGCATAAAAGTTATAACCGGCATTGGGACGGTCATACTATCAGATATATGAATTAAAACAAAATCCAGAATTGGGCATTAAATAAATTTTCCTCTCTATTCTCTCCTGAATTGTGCTCAAAGTTTTTATAGAATTTTCTACCTCCCGCAATACCAAGATAAATCTTCGGGTTGAAGTAAAGTTCAATGCCCGGCAGTATAACAAATTCTTTTTCCACAATGCCTGAAGGAAATTCAGGATACGCCGGTCCTCTTTCTATTTCATAAGGCAGAAAAATACTCCCTTCACCTTTTCTTATATAATCCAATTTCAGGTTAGGTATGATACCAGTGCTATTCAAGTATTTCAGGTTGAAGGCAATCTCATCGGCATCGTTCCCCAGTGGAAAACCCAAAGGTATGCCTTTATTTGCATAAATATTATTGCTTATATGATGTGTATAAACCCATTTGTCAACGAATGTATAATTGAATCCAATATAAAATTTCTCAAACAGTATCTTTTTTAATCCGCACTGAAAAGCAAGTTTGTGCGGATATTCAGTATAGCCGGGCGGTGGTTCGCTGAATTGATAATCATCAATAAGAAATTCTCCAGATATTAAAGTATTAAAGAGATGTATTGAACCATCAAAGCACCACATAATATTATCGTTTCGGTAAATACACCATTGGCTCAGATAGTATGGCAAAAAGAAATTCAGATATAATGGTTCCAGTCTATTAGACCAGAGAATGGCTTCGGAAAAACCCAATTTAAAATTATCTAAATTTAATCCAATCCTGTGGGTTGATATAAATCGCAATTGCTCAACATCAAGAACAGAAAAAGTTGAATAAAATTCATAATATTTGCCATTATACAAAAACAAAAAGCCATCATATCCTTCTTTTGCCGGAGAGAGGAGCAGGGAATGTTCATCACCAAATCCTAAAAAAAGGTTGCGCCTTCCTAAGGCCAGTGTAGCATTTTTACTTGTGAGCTTTAAAAATCCTTCGTTCAGATATGCCTGGACAATATCTTTCCATGGTCTTGGTCCGGTGCTATCAATCTCTGAGCCAGTATGGAACCTTATACCCTGGGCAAAAGAGATATTTTCAGAAATATTACCGGACAGTTGCAGGTCAAAATTTCCATAAAAATCTTTAAGGTTTTGATTTTCACCACTTATTGCGAATATTCTGTAAAAGTCCGCCGATTTCTGTAGGTATGGACCAAATAACGAGATAAATTTTTTATCAATCTTATTCAGTTTTTCTTCAGAAAAGAAAAGTGTATCTATTTCCGAAATAATATCATTATATTCAAGCGGTCTAATTGTCTGGATGTTCAGCAATCCCCGAATTTGTAAATATTCAATTGCTTGATTCAGTGGTAAATCAAGATTCAGGGTTGCACTCAATAGCAATATTAATAACAAAATGTCCTCCTTAAAGTGCTTTTTCTAATAATAAATGTACTTTACCATCGTTCCATTTTCCATGCTCGGGCCAGGCAAAGATTAATGAGGCATTGGCAATGCTGGTCCTTGCATCAATGCCTGCACCATAGGAATATGTATAATCATCATTAAACCAGGCAATATCAAAGAGTGGATAGATTGGTAATAATTTATATTCAATGTTTGCCCAGGTTGATATTTTCACTAAAAATTCATCTTCCATATATCCGCGTAAACTACTTGCACCACCAAGACGGATATAGTCAAAATATTCAAAATTGTCCGTAATTGTTAAATGAAAATGTGGTTTGAAAATAAAATTCATATACTCAAAGGTACCATCATACTTTATCCGCATCCTTTCGTTTTTTCGGAATAGATAATCAAAGGTTACATTGTTGTTAATTATAAAACGATTGCCATAATATGCTGATTCTAAACCCGTGCGTAATATGGTATGTTTATAATTGAAGTTTCCGGTATCGGTCAAATAATTTGTCATTTCAATGCCACTTGACACGAGCATACTGAGATAGTTGTTCAATGGAGTAATAAATGTACCATCAAATTTTGCCAGTCTTGCTGAATCATATGTCCACATAGACAGGTCAGCATTAAATAACACAGGGTGGAGAATAATGGGTTCGGTGAAATTGAGCTGGAAAAATTTTTTATTCTCCTCACCACTAATACTGGACTCGTACTGAAAATTAAATTGTCGCAGACTGCCCAGGATATTTAGCGAATAAAGATTCAGCGTAAAATAATTACTGAGTTCTGCAAAAGAACCTGCTGCCACTATATAATCGGACGGTCTTTCCTTAAGTTCAAAGAATAAAAAATAATTCTCATCCTTCTTTAAAATATATTCGTTAACACTGTTGAAAACGCTGGTTTTAAACAATGCTTTTTTTACCCGTTCAATGCTGTGCAAAGAAAAATATTGGTCTTTCTGAATATGGGCAATCTTTCTTAATGGTCCAGACTCTGTTTTACCGTTGGTTTTGAATAGATAATCTTTGATTATAACCCGTTCACCTTCAGTGATATGTAAAACCAATTTTCTGGTCATACTATCTATATCTACAAATTCTGGTTTAATACTACAAAAAGGAAAACCTGCATTATTGTATTTATTAAGTATACCTTTGATAAATATCTCAATGTCTGCAGAATTTTTAAAAGGACCGTATCCGGCACGCAGGTAATCATTTGAAAAAAAAGTATTCCCTTCAAACTCAGGAACTATACTATCAAGACTGCTGAAGATATTGATAATGGTGATGGTCAGGATTGGAACAGATATGGCCGCCATTTATCATCCATTGTTCCAATTTCTCTCAGGACAAAGGTAAAATAACTTGGTCTTTTCGGCTTTTTGTGTAATTTCATATTGGCGGCCTGGAGGGTTCTATTCCCTTTACGATTGTTACACTCAACACAGGCGCAAACAAGATTTTCCCATGAATCTTCACCACCCATTGCCTTGGGTATGATATGGTCAGTTGTCATCTGACCACCTTTTTTCCCGCAGTATTGACATTCGTAATTGTCCCTTTTCAAGATATTTTTTTTATTAAGGGGAATCTCTTTCCTTTTTATCTGAACATAATATTTTAACCGCAGGACAGATGGTACTGGTATTTTAATATTAATTGAGCGGAGATAACCGCTGCGGTCATTCTCAATAAGGTCAACTTTGCCCAATAGCAAAAGGTTTACTGCCCTTTTCAGTTTTAAAACTGTGAGTGGCTCATAATTTTGATTGAGCAGTAATACAGGTGAATGTAGCATATTTTCTTTATAGTCCTGCCCTGATTGGCATTATTACATCAATTACAAGGTGTCGGGAATAGGTATAGAATCCAAAGATTTTTGAAGAATCATTGTAAGCACAATAGATACGAAAAGAGTCGGGAATCGTGCGGTCAATGAATATTGTATCATAAGCAGGGTCAAGTTGAAGTTTTACTTCTTTAAATTCACTTAATAGGTCATTGAGGATTTCTGCATCGTCTCTTACCGGACCTAATCTTACCGCATCTTCAACCTTGTTCTTTGCCGCAGAATATGTGAATTGGATACGGAAAATTTGATAACCAACATAACCTACAAGCAGGACCAAAATTATTAAAAAGATTATACCGAAGCCAGAGATGCCTTTAGAATGTTTGGTAAGCATAATTCCTCCTTCAACCTTAATTTATGGAAAGAAAGAATTTTATTTCTTTCCTCCTTTAATAAACCATATATCTTCTTTTAATTGTTTTATCCAGACTTCGCAACGCTCAATCTCAGTCCGAACATAAGACGAGAACTGACTATCATCCCTTGCCCGTGCATAATAATTCTCTGCCTGGGATAAGAGATTGACTGCTCCTTCTGCCTCACCAATATTGGATTTAGTTTTCTTTTTATCCCAGGTTGCTTTTCTCTGGAATCCCCTTCGTTCATAAATATCACCCAGCAATACATAGGCATAATTATTATCTGAAGAAAGTTTTAATGCTTCTCTGACCATATTTTCTGCCTCACCTAATCTGCCTCTACTTATCTGTAAATCTGCGATATAGAGAATTGGTAATGGATTATCCGGGGCAAGTTTTTTTGCTTCCTGGTACTCCTTTTCAGCATTGATATATTTTTTCTGTTTTACATAAATTGAACCTATCTGGAGATGATAAAAATAGCTATCCGGCTTCTTTGAGAGAAGAAAGGTGTATTCAGCAATCGCCTTATCATAATATTTCAAATCAAGATAGGTCTTTGCAAGTAATTCCCTTACATCTACTGCCTCAGGTTTCTTTGCCTTAAGGGTCTCAAGATAGAGCACGGCTTTATCAGGCTCTCCTTTTTCAACATAGATATTGGCAATTGCTTTGATTGCAACAAGATTATCTGCTTCGTATTTTAAACTTTTAGAATAGAACTCTAAAGCCTTATCATAGTCTTTGGTCTTTGTATAAATGAAACCAATACCATTGAGGATATTAACATTTGTGGAATCAAATTGCAAGGCAGTTAAGTATTCACTTATTGCCTCTCCATATTTTTTCTGGTCAGTATATAGTGCAGCCAGTCCTTCATAGGCTCGGGTATCCTTTGGGTCAATCTTTTTTGCAAAAGTGTAGATTGATTCAGCAGTAGTTATTTCGCGCTTAGCGCGATAAATCTGGGCCAGGGCAATATAAGCTGCATAATGTTTGGGCCATAATTTTATTGATTCGTTAAAATGTATAATTGCCTCATCATATTTTTGTTGTTTTAAATATTCATAAGCAATAGAATATTCTTCCAGTGCCTTGTTTTTGGCATCCTGTGTTGGTTCTGGTTCGGTCTTTTGCACAGGTTGTGATGCGACACAGCCCGATAGGATTAAACCTATTAAAAGGATAAAAAGCATAAAATTTTTCATTTTATTTCTCCTTTCTATTAATTTAATAAATATGGAGCCGACGGGATTCGAACCCGTGGCCTCTTGACTGCCAGTCAAGCGCTCTCCCAACTGGGCTACGGCCCCGATTTAATATTCTTAATTTTATCCAGGAAGTAGATTTTGTCAATATTCAATTTCATAACCTGATTACTTCTTTGATACTTGACATTGAACAATAATTTTGTATAATAATTTGTTAATAAAAAAATAATAATTCTCAGGGTATGACTTTGAGGGTATAATAATGTAGCAGTCTTAAATGCCCCTGAGGGATGAGAATTTTGTATGAAAATAATTTAGGGAAAATTAAATTGTTAAATATATGAAACTATTTACTGGAGAAATAAAATATCTTGAAAATCTGAAGGAGTAACTATGGCAAATATCAGTTGCAATGACCCCTATCCTTTCAACCAAATATTGATTTTTATCGGCAAATGTATAAAAAATCTTATGCATAAGGTTGTTTATACATTTGCACTTTATTTTTGTCATTCCTGCGCCCTTTCTTTTTCATTCCTGCGAAAGCAGGAATCCATCCCTATTGGTCATTCCGAATTTATTTCGGAATCTATGTTCACCTCTATCTTCTTATATCTGTATTCCTTTTTCTATTTTCTGGTTTATTCCATTCTCCCATTTATTTTTTTCCTACACAAAATTATTAAAAGCCAAATTGTTTTTTCTTAGTGAGGAGATTGGATTATGCTTAAGAGAGGGAGATAGGCGAGGTGTGTTGTGGTATTACTAATCTTCTCATACATTTATACTGTTTATAGAATGGGGGATGAATGATTAAAGATATTAAACAGCTTACTGAATTATATTTACACTCTGAAGGATTACTACCTGCGGGCAAGTCATGGAGCGTCTTTCATGACGAATTAATTCAAAACGCATCTAAGGATGGTATCAATCTTCTCGTCGATGCAAATCCCAAGTCCCAATATGCGTTATTTATTAATATTGACACAACAAGCAAGACTTGTGAGGTGAAAGACTATATTGAAATAGACTCATTGAATAACTGGTCGAGTCATTTATTCTGGCAGGGTTCTGGTGGAGCGCGAAGCGATAAGATAAGAAATACCCCTCATAAGATTTATTCTAAAAAAGGTGAATTTTCTGTTAATGATTTGATTGAACCACTTCGCACAATACTGGATGATTATTGCCAGATTCAAGAGGGAAATGGAAAGAAAAAAACGAATACAGATACTGGTCCACTATTTTGGGATAAGGGTAAAAACGAAGAAAGAGAATGGCTAAAAAATATAGTTGAAATCATAGAAACCAATAAAGAAAATTTCAACAAACAAGTAAGAGGTAATGATAAAAGTGATCCTAAAATATTAGGTAAATTCCCACCTTTGAAGCAAGGGGAATCTGTTTTTGCAGGCTTAACTATTGATGGTAAACCCATCGGAGATTATGAATTATTCAGAAGGTATTTATTATTTGTTCGTCAAAGAGCAGGGCTTCAAAAAGGTGCGGACAGGTTTAAGAATAAGATTTTTTCTGAGGTTAATCAAGATGTTGGTGTATGCCCATCATGCCAAAAAGAAAAGCAACTTTTAGACCAGTGGCAGAGTACAGCGGAACTATCTTTTTATCAGACTACATATGAAAATCATCTATCGTATGATTTCCCTTCGTCGGCTTTTAAACTTTGTCAAGGCTGTGCAGATTTGTTGTATATATTTAAACAGCGTTTACTTGAAACATTGACTCGCAAATTAGGCGGGAATGAATGCTTGATCTTGCCTTCTATAAAGTTAATGCCTTCGGAAGAGCAAGAGAAAAGAAGGCTATATGAGAACCTTAAAGGCTTGTGGAACCCATCTAGTGGTGATGTTGTATCTACGGAAAAAAGGTTATTATATAGACTTGGGCAATTGCCACTTTATGCTACTGTGACATTTGTTTTTGGTAACTGTATTACAATTGGCAAGTCGCAAAATGTAAGAAGGCTGGATGAATTAAATATTATCTTTCCTGATGTTCTTCCAAGCAGACTTTCGCAAATTGCAGAGGCAATACAAGAAACTAACAACTATTTAGACAGGATGTGGTCTTTGACAGCGAGAAACTGGAATTGCACATGGAACATTCAAGACGATTTATTCTTGCTCTATGCTTTATTTTACCCATCATGGGAAAGAAATAAGAAAGAAAAGAGCAGGCGTAGGTCTGAAGTTGAGCGATATTTAAGAGCAATCTTTTATGGACAAGAGATGTCTTACCGAGAAATTGCAGAAGATTGTTATCCCAATCTTTTATCAGCATTTAAAACGAGCAGAACTGGTAAAGACGATAGTGATAAATATGCATTAGCAAATTACATCGGGAATGTTTTGTCTTTAATGGTTTTTATTTATAAGTTACAAAATTTAAGTAACTCAAAAAAGGAGGTAAAAGATATGACAGAAAATACAAAATTTGAATTTACCGCCATGCCTGATTTAGGCAAGTTTATTGAGATGCATCCTTTATTAAAAGATGCTCAGTATCTTGCTCCGTTCTTTGTAGGCTGTTTGTTTTCATATGCGGAAAACCTACAAAAGGATAATAGCAGGCTGGCAGCGTATAATTGGCTTGGGACAATGGCATTGACTTATGAAGACATTTTGCAGGATATTTATCCTAAAGCCCTGAATTACATTACAAACAAGGAAAAGATTGTTGCGAGCCCAAGAATTCAAGAGCTTACAAAAGCGATTGCGTTTTATGATAAAGGTAAATGTGATAATGACCGTTTAGCCCTTGTATCATTTTGTCATGGTTGGGCTGTTGGAGGGGATTTTATTCTGAAATAAGATATCGTAAAAGCAATTAAAAAGAAACTGAAAGAATTGAAAATTAGCGACGACAAAATCACAGATTATTTAGATAGAAACAAAGAAAAACTAAATCATAAAAATTTAGAAGCATTAAATGAGCTTCTTAGTTTGATACCAGAAGAAAACCGAGATACTATCTCAGGTGTTTGGCAAAAGTCTGAGAAACAAGAAACAATAATAGAAGAAGGAGGAGAAAATGAATAACAATACTTTAACTAATCGCCACGAAACCTTATTTCTCTGGGAAGTCCGCAAAAGCAATCCAAATGGAGATCCAAGCGGAAATGAGCCGCGCATTGACAGGCATACAAAGAAATGTGATGTGACCGATGTGTGTATTAAAAGGTCGGTGAGAAACTATATTGAGGTAAAATATGGCGTTGATTCAATTTTAGTTACGAAGCTTGGCGAGGATATATCTGAAACTGTAACCCTTAACGACAGAATAGTAAACTACTTGTTTAACAATAATAATTTAGCAAGAACAGTAACACTTATAAGAGATGTGATAATAGGTAGACTAGATGAAACTAAAGCCCCATACAAAAATTTTCTTGAGGAGCCATCGCCAAATAGTCTTAAGACGCTTATAGACAAACTGGGAAAAACTCAGGGTAAGAAAGAAGAGGCAGAAGAAACACCTGAAAGAAAAAAAGATAAAACTGGGATTGGTGATTCATCAGAAGATGATGTTCAAAAAGACATAATCAATGCTTTAAGAGCATATTTATGTGAGGTCTTCATAGATTTGCGCATGTTTGGGAGTGTACTTGCATTAAAAGGTAATTTAGAGATATTGGGAGGTCCCCTTACCGGTCCTATTCAGATAGAAGTTGGAACATCGTTGCATCGTGTGGTTCAATCCAACAAACAGATTACCAGCGTTATGGGAAGTAAAGAAGAAAAAGAGGCAGGGATTATTGGCGACACACATTGCATTGAGTATGGTCTCTTTGCAACAAGTGCAATTGCAAATGAGAACGCTGCAAAATATACAGGTCTAACTGACGCAGACCATGAATTGTTTCTAAAAGCGTTATGGCGTGGCACACGCGACAGGCATACACGCAGTAAAAATCAGGTGCCAAGGTTATTAATTGACATTGAGTATAATAAGCCCTTTCACTTTGGAGACCTTGTAAATAGTGTTAAATTGCAGCCTAAAGAACGAGACGGAAAACCTATTGATGAAGAAGCTTATAGAAGCATTAATGATTTCACTTTGGATTTATCGAAATTTTATGATAAAGTTAATGCCAGAGAGGCAATAATTAATTCGATAAAGTTTGGTTCTAATGAACTAATAACAGAAGAAAAATTCAAACAAGGGCTACATAATAATCTAAAGAATAAAGTCAAACTAATTACAGATATTGATTTTGATTAATGGGGCACTGCAATGAAAGTTCTATCATTTCAGATGCATGGGCGTTTTGCTCATTTCTGTGCGCCATATACGAATGTTTATAGGTTAACGCAGCCGTGTCCAACAAAGACTGCAATTATAGGCTTTATAGGTTCAGTTTTAGGTATTGAAAAGGATGACCTGAGCCTCTTTCAGAAAATTCAATGTGGTGTTGAGATATGTTGTGAATATCGCACAGTTTCTATACCATATTTGACACGTCAGAAGTTTCCCGGTAGTGTCGCAAATAAAAAATCTTCAAGGACGTCTGTAGAGGTAATAGTTAATCCCAAATATAAGGTATATATCACAGCGAACGATGATTCACTTTTAAAAATTCACGAGTTGATGGACCAACAAAAGCCTGTATTTACTCCTTATCTCGGACTTGCACAATTTATAGCAAGCACTGATTTTCAGGCATCTATAGTTGAAGACTGCGAATTTGTAAAAGAAGGTAATGATATTGATGTAACAGGTGCTTTTATAAGAGGTCATCACGGAGAATTAGATTTTGAAAAGATAAATAATATGCCACAGGATAGTAAGTTGAGGATAACTGAATTTGAAGGATTAAGCGGTATTAAACCTCCAAGAGATTTTGAACATACAGTCTTTACAATAAATCTGGAAGGGAGCTCAGTACCGCTCAAAAATACGAGGAATGTTTTAAGAATACCTGCATTGAATAAAAATGTGCCAATTTTCTGATATTAAATCTCATCCTGACTTGCCTCTGGAAAAACATTTAACACAAGTAGCTGAGATTGTAGTTAATCTTCTTGAAAATAAAGAAGTTTCTTTTCCTTCTCTTGGTATTACAAAAGAACATTTGAAAGAGCTTATTAAAAGAGCGGCACTTTTCCATGATTTAGGCAAGGCAACAAAATATTTCCAAGACAGATTACGAACAGGAAAAAAATTTCCAAATGGCGAACATCAGCATACAGGACTATCTGCTATCCTTGCGTATAAGCCTCTTGTAACTTACTGCAAAGAAAACAATTTAAATGAATCAATTGCTTTGGCGCCATTAATGGCTATACAGTTCCATCATTCTGAATTTAAGAAAGATTTTCCATATGATTTGGTAATGGATGTGCGCTTAAAGGCATTTAGAAATGAGATTTTGAATTTGCAACCACTAAAAGAATTTAGACTAACTAATGAAGTAGACTCAATAAACACGATTGAAATAGATTGTGGTTTTGAAAACCTTTTTTCAGATATATCCCATCTTAGTTATGAGCAGAAAATTGAATTCAGGTTGTTGTTTCTGTTTATCTATTCTCTTTTGTTGGAAGCAGATAAGGCGTATCTTGCGGTGAAAAATAAGGAATTATACCAGCGCAAGGCTGTATTAATCGATTCAGAAATAATTGATAAATATAAGTCAGAAGTATTTAAAGAATGCAAGGCAAAGATAAACACAAATAGAGAAAAGGCTTATAAGGAAGTCTTAAATAGATTGAATGATCTTGATTTGAAAAATCATATATTTACGCTTACCCTCCCTACAGGTATGGGCAAAACATTATTGGCAGCATCATGGGCAATTAAACTGCGAAATATGGTGCAATCTAAATTTGGTTTTACTCCACAAATTATTGTAGCATTACCATTTCTCTCAATAATTGACCAGTCAGCAAAAGAATATGAGAAATTTCTTAATAATCCCAATGAAGAATTGTTCCTTAAAATTCATTCACTCACATCTTTTAATTTCAATGGGTATGAACCAGATACAGCAGAGTTTTTTGTAAATATTTGGAAATCACAAATTGTGATGACCACTTTTGACCAATTATTGTATGCCTTTTTAAGTGATAAACCAAAGCATCTTATGAGATTCCATAACCTTTTAAACAGCATAATCATTATGGATGAAGTGCAGGCGTTGCCACCCCATCTCTGGCATCCATTTTCAACTTTTATTAGATACATTACCAATATAGGCAAGAGTTACCTGTTGCTTATGTCCGCAACACAACCTCAAATCATAGATACAGCTATTGAACTCGTGCCATTCGCTAATGATAATAATGAAAACAAAGGTGCTGAAAGATATTTTGAAACACTGTACAGATATAAATTGCTGTTAAAACATAAAGATATTAAAAGCATAGATGATTTTATCAATGAAATGAAAGATAGACTACCTAAAATAAATGAAGACAAGATTATGATTGTTCTTAATACTCGGGACTCAGCCAAGAGGGTTTATGAAAATCTTAAATATGTTGCAAAAGATAGGGAGACTTATTTTTTTTCATCATATGTAATTCCTTTTGAGCGATTGGATAGAATTGAGAGAATTAAAAATTCGACACGAACATTAGTTGTAACCACTCAATGCATTGAAGCAGGAGTTGATATTGATATGGATTATGTAATCCGTGACCTTGGACCATTAGATTCTATTATTCAAGTTGCAGGCAGGTGTAATAGGGAAGGGAAAAAAGCGACAAAGATTGTTGAGGTTATCAGATTATATGATCCTGAAGCAAAAACCAGTTTTTGTCCGAGTGGAGAATATAATGTAATGGTTTACGATCCTCTTGCTATTGATGCAACCATAAAGATATTTGGTGAGCGTGAAGAAATTTTAGAAAATCAAATTTTTGACTTAGCAAAAGAATATTTTAATGAACTAAAGCGCAAAGATTTAGGCGAAAATAGAACAAAATGTCTTTTGGATTTTACACATAAGTATCTCGAGAACGGAAGACCGCATGAATTTGATATAAAAGCTGAACTGAGAGGAGCATTAAAGCAATATAATTTAATAGTTGATAAAGACGGTCTGCTAAAGGAAAAAATAGAAAAAATTTATGCTGATTATAACGGAAAAAAGATAGACAGATGGGAGCTAAGAAGAAAATTAAAAGAGCTTTCCAGTGAGATTGCGATGAATTCTATATCCGTAAATGCTTACAAATTTTATCCAGACGAGATAGCATATAAAGGCAAAGGCAATTTTTATTTCTTGGACTCAAGATATTATGACGATGAAGTA
Organism: Caldifarciminota bacterium; assembly: GCA_037444665.1. GTDB lineage: Bacteria > Hydrothermota > Tepidihabitantia > SM23-42 > JAOAFX01 > JAOAFX01. Next base: position 3,808 of record JBBILZ010000048.1, on the reverse strand, counting down.
GGATTTAACTACTCATCACCATCAGGGACAATTATAATATGAAAATTCTGAGCTGTGTTGTCCAATTGCAGTTAAGTGATTCTAAAGATAACCTAGATATTCAATCTAAAGACCTTCGTGGTGCTATTGCAGGACTTTATCCAAATGAGATACTTCTTCATCAACACTCTGAAAGCGGAAAGGTAAAGTATAATTACCCTCTTATACAATACAAATACATCTTCGATAGATGCATAATTGTAGGAATTGATGAAGGTGCGAAGCTTATTAATAAGCTAAACTTAGTTGGTGAAACAGTTACATTCTTTCATCAAAAGTTCAGAATTATCAAAAAAAATTTATCATTTCAGGAATCACCCTATGGCACAATAAATACAATGGCTCCCTACTCTTTCCTCACCCCCTGGCTGGCGTTGAATGAGAAGAATTATGAGAACTATCAGAAAATAGGAACTTATGCAGAGCGTAAGAAATTGCTTGAGAAGATTTTGGTAGGCAATATTATTTCTATGTCCAAAAGTCTTGGCTATACAGTGCCCGCCCCGATTGAGGCAAAAATTATTAGAATAAAACCAGTCAAGGCTTCACTCAAAGGCACTCCAATGCTCGGTTTCTTGGGCACATTCTCGGTTAATTTTGAAATTCCTGATTACTGGGGTATTGGTAAATCAGTATCAAGGGGATTCGGGACGATTATAAAAGTCAAAAACAGGGAAAAAGAAATTTCAAAAAAAGAAGGTTATAAATAAGGCTTCCAGTATGTTTATGATATGAGTTAGAATAATCTTAAAAAATATGTGCAATGGTGCAATTGCACCATTGCACATATGCACATATATCGATATAAAGGTTAAATGAAAGGAGATTTATGAGTAGAGACATTCAAACAAAACCAATGAAGGAAATATTATACCGCGAATCGCGGGTTGCCAAGGTATTGGGCGACCCAGCTAAATATGGAATAGTAAATTTGTTGTACAAAAATGGACCAATGAATGTAACTGATATAGTGACAGCAGTTAAGCGGTCGCAATCAACTATTTCCCACCATCTGGCACAACTGAAAAATCTGGAGATTGTTCGTTTTGAGGTAAGGGGAGATAGCAGTTATTACTGGTTAAAATATCCTGATGAAATTGGTAAAATATTGATTGCGTTGAAAGGATTTGTAAGGCGGACCTTACAGGGTGTGGAATACGAAACATGAACAATTGCACCATTGCACATATGCACATATATCGATATGGAAGGAGAAGGTGATTTGTGAAAAAGGATTTGCCGATTATTCATATTATTGGTTTACCCGGGGTTGGTAAGACGACTTTAGCAACTAAACTGGCAAAGAGATTTGGGGTACCCATTTATCGTATAGACGAATACCGCGCTAAACTGCCGCCGAACCCCATTGGTGAAGCAGATACGTGGCTGTCGGTGAAAGGATAGCCTAAAATGCAATTAGTTATAAATAGTTATGGCTCTTATCTCCATAAAGAAGGAGATTGTTTTAGAGTTAAAAGGGGTGATGAGCAGGTCTTTGAGGTTTCGGTCAAAAAGGTATCGTCTATTCTTATTACCACTGCGGCATATATTACAACCGATGCAATCAAGATGGCGATGGAGAATAATATTGATATTGTGTTTCTGGATGAATTTGGCGAGCCTTACGGTCGGGTCTGGCATAGCCGAATTGGTAGCACAACCTTGATAAGGCGAAGACAGATTGAAATTGCCGATACTGAAGCGGGCTTGCATCTTGCTCTTTCCTGGGTCAAAAAAAAGTTTGATAATCAGATTGAATTTTTAAAAAGATTGCGCACCACACGGACACATAAATCCGCTGAAATTACTGCCTATATTGAAAAACTGGATAACCTCCGCAAGAATCTTGATACAATTACCGGCACTATTGATGAGCAGCGTGGGACAATAATGGGAATTGAAGGGAGTGGTGGCAGAATCTATTTTGAGTGTTTAAGTTTTCTTATGCCTGACCAGTATAAATTTGAAGGCAGAAGCAGAAACCCGGCTAAAGACGAATTCAATGCATTACTAAATTACGCATACGGAATACTTTATGGAATGGTGGAAAAGGCATGCATAATTGCCGGGCTTGACCCTTATGTGGGAATAATCCATACTGATAACTACAATAAAAAATCTCTTGTTTTTGACCTGATCGAAAATTTTCGTATCTGGGCTGATGAAGTTGTGGTCAATCTGTTTGCCGGTAGAAAAGTGAAAAAAGAGTATTTTGACAAATTGGAAAACGGTTATACTTTGAATAAAGAAGGTAAGGCATTACTGATTCAGGAATTTACTGCATTTCTGGACGAGTCAATTCGCTATAGTGGTAGAAATATCAAGCGGAGCGATATTATTCAGTTTGAATGTCACAGGATTGCAAATGAGTTAATCAAGGAGTGATGATTTATGTTAGTCTGGGTAATATATGACATTGTGAATGATAGAACAAGAAATCGAATAGCCAAGGTATGTAAAGATAAAGGGCTATATCGGGTGCAAAAGAGTGCTTTTTTAGGGACATTAAATAAGAATCAAATTGATGAATTAAAAATTATGTGTGAAGATATTATTGATAACGAAGTTGACTCTGTTTATATTTTCCCGATGTGTGATGATGATTTCAAAAAGGTTAAATTGCTTGGGCAGGCGTTTGATAAAGATTTGGTTACAGATGAGGTGAGGGCGCTATTTTTATGATAGAGGACAGAACACAGATAACAGAGCAGGAAGCACAGAACATAACCTCTCAGTATGATTTTTATGTTATGGGTTTTGATACTGAATCTACACCAATGATTACACCATCTGAGGTGATTGAGCATTTGTTTTGTCCGCGGTTTACCTATTTTATAAATTGCTTAAAAATACCACAGCACGAAGAATTACGCTACAAAGTATTAAAGGGACGGGAACTCCACGAGCGTAGGGAAAAAGAAAATAAAGAATATTTGCGCAAAAAGATTGAGTGTGTGAAAAAAGAACTCAAGGTATATCTCGCCTCTCCGAAATTGAGGGTGAGAGGTGTGATAGATGAGGTTTTGACCATCGCTGATGGTAGTATGGCGCCGCTTGATTATAAATATACTGAATATCGTGAATATACATTTGAGACTCATCGGATACAATCAACCATTTATGCAATGCTTATCAAAGAGACTTATAACAAACCTGTAAACAAGGGGTTTATTTGTTATGTAAAGGATGGTTCAAGACTAAAAGAGGTTCTTTACAAACCTGATGATTTTGAATATACTTTATCAGTGATTGATGAGATTTTTAGAATTATTGATTTGGGATATTATCCGAAGAAGACGAGTTATCGTAATCGGTGTATTGATTGTTGCTATAAAAATATTTGTGTCTGATCTTTGACATATACCATTCTGAACTTGTTTTAGAATATATTTCTGCGGGTCATTCCGAACTTGTTTCAGAATCTTAGATGTATGACTGCTGTGCCAAAATTATTTTGGCGTGGTCTTTGACAACTTATTTGTTATGAAATTTCATAATTTGTTGGAACTTGGAGCTTGCAAATGATGATAAAAAACGCTGTTTTTTTGGGGGGTTTTAACAGCAAAAATATTAAAAAAACCCCCGAGTGAAATAACAAAAACTGCTGAAAATACGGCACTTATCAGAAAAATGCTATTTGAGAGCAAGTTCCATTAAAACAAGGATTGAAACATGCGATACTCCGATATGGGCGTCATTATGGTATTAATTTGAGAGCAAGTTCCATTAAAACAAGGATTGAAACCAACCCAATTTGCCAGGTTACATA
>JBBILZ010000047.1:0-18052 GCA_037444665.1 Caldifarciminota bacterium | reverse complement strand
AACTCATTCCACCCTCAATCTTCCAGATTCGCAATTTTAATGTGCTGTAATCTTTTAACATATTATACATATCTTCATCAATTAACTTTAAATCATCATCATTGATGGTCAATGGCTCGTGTGCCAGTTGAATACGTTTGACTGGGATCCCCTGAAAATTTGATAATAATTTTGGTGTTACTATAATAAGTTCAATTGTAGTATAACCAGAGCCGAGTTTTGTTATCTTTAAGGGATAAAAAAGTTTCTCTGTTTTAAAACGATACTGAATAGGTTCAAGTGTTTTGCTATTTTTATTGAGGGTGACTACATCAAAGACAAAATAAACGAAACCATCGTTAATATACGATGATACTAATTCCCTGTGGCTATCAGAGATTATTTCTTTATCAAAACCCAGTGACCTCAGATAATCCTTTACCCAATCAATAAAACCTTTTTCTTCATTGAGATGAACTACTGAAATATTATGGGCGCCAATCTTTTCATGAAAAGTTATCTCAGCAGGTGGCTGAATTGTGCCGTCTGCTGTTCGTCCACCATTCTTTTTTTTAGCAACATAAATGCGCTGGTTTATTATCTTTACTGCACGCTGAAAAGCCTCAAGGTCACCTTTTTTTACTTTTGGTTCAGAGGGTAGAGGTAGAATTTCAAGCACCATTGTTGAATCCGATGCATTTAAATCAGTAGAAAATAAAAGAATTTCTTCTTCGCCATTCCAGGCAATCATTGCCCGCTGATTTGGCTCAAAGATTTCAACACCTGAATTCAAAGGAATCAATCCACGGTCGGCAAAAGTGAAATAACCATTTACAAAAATTACGAACAGACAAAATTTTATTTTCATAATTTGATTATAACAATAATAAATAAAAAATCAATAGGCTGTATTTATTGTAACCTTATTTAATGTAATGCTTCAACTGTAGAGACAAAGTATAATAAACCGATACCAACCAGAGAAGAAAATTTTGTTGTTTCATTGGTACTTTTAAAATAGTAGTTTGCCAGGACCAAAGAAGGTAGAAAGAATAATGTTCCTTTTATGCCATCTCCTTTGTAGTACTGGCTTGCACCGGGAGCAATAAATGCGGAACAAATTGTAAAAAATTTCCGCTTACCGAAACCATCGGTCGCAAAACCTGTTCTATCTGTACTTATTGTGATTTGCACATGGTATGATTCACCATAAAATTTTGAAATATCAATTGCATATATACCAAAGTTAATACCAAGACCATTTGATTTGCCCATCCATTCAAACGAACCCATTCTGTAATAAATATAATTCAATAAACCGAATTCCCATCCTGAACCATGCCAGATGTCTTCATTAAGATATTTAAAATCATAAGAACGGTCAAGGTTGTATTTTACGCTTATAAGGTCTGTAAGTTTTATGTTTTTGAATGAAAGTCTATCAGGAAAAAAAAGTGAATCCAGCATAACAATGGGTTCAATACTGATACCCCATTTTAATCTTGTGGGTAAACGGGAAGATGTAAATGGTTCATATTTAATATCTGGACCAAGATTGAGCAAAGATAATCCTCCATTCAAACCTCGGAATCTGTACTGGATGCCGTAATCAATCGCAAACGAATATCCGTCTCCTTTCTCTTCAATCCAATCAATCCAGTCAGGGCATAAGAAAGAATAGATATACTTTACCGTGATACCCATTCCTATTCTCTTTACTTGCATCCCATAAGTTATGCCTACCGCAAAGTCATAACTCTGGTAAGAACCAATATAATTACCGTTCGGGTCTATAACATCAGTCAAACCTGTACTCAGATATGTGTAATTTAGACCTATTGTGCCATATTTTTTTATAGGAACAACACCAACACCATATAAATATCGCATCCCACTATGGAGCCAACCAAGCCAGGGTGGCTCTGGTGTAAGGGTTTCAGTCTGTTTGTAGAATAAATATGATAGACTTTTTAACCAGGCAGTTTCTATAAACCGACCAGCACCTGGTGGTGGACCCTGGTTCATAATTGCTAACTGGAATGTATTGAAAAAACCAATTGCACCAGGGTTGTATTGAATTGCTACTGGGTCATTTCCATCACCTGCATAACTTGAACCCATTCCAGTTGGCCGTGCACCAGCAGGTATAGAAAGAAATACTACACCTGGCCTTTCAATCTGTGTAAATAACAGAGCTTGGGCTAAAAAGATTACTGAAAATAGGGTAGCCATAACTTTTTACTGATTTATGAAAAATATATCTGTTTAGAAGATGCAACCCTTTATTTTTTTCTTACCTTCTTTTAGCAGTTCTTCTTTCTTCTCCTTTATTTCCTGCTCTGCCTTTTGTCTTAATGAATCAAGTATTTTGCCACGGTCAAGAAAATCTTTGTATTTATCTGCGAACGCCTGAATCTCTTCAATCGGGAGTTTATCAACCACAGGTTTTAATTCACCCTTCCCGATCTTTGCCTTGAAATCTTTATCCAGCAATATTTCCTTTGCACCAGCAACAAGGCTCTTTACTTTAATCTTTCCGGCAAACACACTGAAAGAACTCTTACCTTCTTTATCCACACTGGTTTTAAAGATTGTGCCCCTGATATATGCCTGTGCTGCATCAGTGCGTACTTCAAATTCATCGCCCTTGTTTAGCTTTGTCACCTTGGTTATTACATCACCGATTGAGGCAAAAATTCGCTGAAAAACACCTTTGTTTGTTTTTTCTTTTTTCTCAATTTTAATACTGGAATTCGGTTCAAGTCGAACCAATGAATAGTTGGCAAATTGAATCTCACATACTGATTCACTGTATGTTGTTATGATATCATCTATATAAAGTGAAGCATTCAACACGCCAGCATATTTTTTCCCGGCACGTTCAACAATCACATTACCGGCAAGATAAGAAATCTTTGCGGGTATATCCGCACTGATTAATGGTATTAATAAAATTCCAGCAATGATACTCATTGGTTCCTCCTTTATTTGGCTTTAATCTCTAATTCTTTATTATAATATTGTATTTGTAAAAGAATTAATGGTAGACCAAAAACGATTGCATAAATAAGCAAAAAATATGATTCATAACCAAACACCATTGATGTTATTACCAATCCAACACTCAGGTAAAATTTTGAAATACTTTCTTTATTTTTTGCCAGACGCACACTCTGCTCACGGATATAAACAGCATAGCCGAGCAAGAAGATACCAATTAATGACAAAAATGGTACATTGATGCGATACTTATGCCACCAGACAATGGTGATAATACCGAACACAAAAGAAGAATAGAAAAATAATGCAAAAAATCCGCGTAGCACATAGTTGTGTGATTCAACTGGAAAATAATTTGGTTGGAAGAATAAATTTTTCTGATAATATTCTTTGCAGAGCCAGAGGATTAAAAACATCGTATAAAGATAGGGAAAAAACCAGTTGTGGTACGGGCTTAAGCAGTTATAAAAGAATAACCCTGAGTACAAAAGGATAAATATTATCCAGATTAATCTTTTGTAATTAAACGGAACTTTCATAATCAGTAGAAAATCAAGTCAAATAAATATTCACCATCTTTGTCTGGTATAAGAGCCAGATTTTTCTTTGCAATATCTCCCCAATACTGATAACCATTATCCTTTATCATCTTTTTTATTTCATTCGCACTCAAATCCTGTATTTTAAATTTTGTATCACAGGCGACATTACTCAAAAATTGACCGATGGTTATAGAATTCTTTACTGAATTGTCTTTTATTAATCCTTCTGAATAGAGCATTATATTTATATTTTTTTGTTGTTTTATGCGGGAAAAGATATAATCAGCTGTTGTTGTATTTAAATCTATTTTTGCATTAAGCAGTCTATTCAATGATTCATTAAAATCATTAAATTTTCGTTGCAGAGTCGTATCTTTCACTATCTTGATATTTCTCAATAAAGTGTCCTGTAATATTCTATCACGAATTATAAAATCTATCTGCATTGCAGGTAATGACAACAATTTTTTATCTACTATCCATAATACATCACTCCGTTCTTTGATGGTTGCGAGTTTTACCTGGTCTGATATGGATAATGAATCACGGTATTGACTGCATATACCAAATCTTATCCCTTCAATATTTTTTATACCATAGCCAAGGTCAAGGTGGATGGGGAGAAAATTATAACCGTAAACAGGATAATTTGTAACAAGAAAATCCAGTGGTGTATCATTTAGAAGTCTATAAAATCCAAGGCGCTGAAAGAGTTGGGGTATAAATGGTGTTTCAAAATTGATATAACCGAGTCTTATTGCCCCGGTATCTGCAATACTACAAAGATATGGCTCTGGTTTTTTTATATCCTCAAGTAAAGAAGAAAGATAGATAACTTCAATCTTTGAAGTCTTTACACTTACCCTTTTGGGGCAATGGAGAAAAATAAGGCAGATAAAAATTAAGAACAAATATTTCTTTAAAAAATTTATCATATCCATAATTTATTATAGTGATTACTCAAGCATTGTCAATATCTGAAGCTGGATTCTCAAGGAACTCCCGGACATATTCCTTTGCGAGTTCAAGGTTTTTTTCATCAACCAGAACTTCACCCCAGCCACCTTCCATCAGTTTGGGCAGGCCATCAAGCCAGGTCGTTTCAAATCTTCTGACCAGTGCATTGATATTATGGCCTGCAAGCATTTCTTTGATTGTAATCGCACTGAACTCATCCTGGGCAAGAAATACGCGCTTTAACATAAATAATTATAAACACAACAATTCCAAAGTCAAGAGGGGTTAATTTATATCAATCAAATTCTGCCAGATCTTTTTGTAGATAATCTGGCGCGCCAGGGTCAGGCGCACATAGTCGCGGGTTTCAGTATAAGGTATCAATTCAATAAATTCATCCATTTCTGCATTTGAATTCTTTTTAAGCCACCGCCTGACATTTATCGGACCTGCATTATAAGCAGCAAGTGCCAGGGGTAGTGAATTAAATTCGGTTATCATATTGCTAATATAACTTGTCCCGAATTTTATTGATATCTCAGGGTCATAGAGCGAGTATTCTGAAATACCAAAATTTTTTGCCAGCAATTCACCGGTTCTTGGTATAATCTGCATTAATCCTTTGGCATTTGCCGAACTTGTAGCATTCGGGTCAAACATACTCTCCTGCCATATCATAGCGAGTATCAGCCATATATCACTACTACAGTCCTTTATATTAAAAATATATTTTGCTGGATATATAAGTTTTAGGAATTCTACTGGATAATTTCTTGAATCATTATTATTTTCATACCGTCTTTTTAACTGGAGACAGAATTTTATTGCTCCGTAATCAAAGCCGTATTCAGAGCACAATCTACTCAAATATATTAAATCCATAAATGATTTATCTTCAATCAACTCAAGCTCAGCAAGCGCATAATTGTTTTCATCAAGATTGAAATAGCGGGTCGCCTTGTCAATATGAATATAATCTAAATTGTCAAAACTGACAGCTGTATCTCCGAATTGTCTTAACCAGTTATCAAGGGAGGTAGTATCAATACTAATATCTCCATTACTCTTTACCAGGGTATAATAAGAAAGAGGATAATTGCAGAAAAGATAATCTTTCAGACTATCAACTGGTTCACCCAGCCTTTCTTTTATTCTTATGTGCCAGTAGATAAAGTCAGGGTCTGCATAATTTGAAAAAATTTCCTGTGCCCGGCTCAGCTGACCAATTCTAAACAACTGAAACCCTGCACGAAAACTTGTTGCCTTTTCTTTAATCCGAACAAAATTTTCTATTGCACCAAGGGTATCACCGATATCCTCCATTAAAAATGCCTTTCTTTTTAAAGCCCTTATTGCATACTTTGAATTTTTATATTTATTTATCAGGGAATCATATATCATTATTGCCGAATTAAAATTTTGCCTATTTTCATAGATTAATCCACGATAATAGTATGCCTCTGAGCGATGACTTTTGCCAAAATAGGTCAATGCGGTGCTATATGCCTGCCGTTCATGATTAATTTTTCCCAGATAATAGTATACATCGTCATCTTTTGTAGCATTTTTAAAAAATTTCAATGCCTGGTCATAATCTCTATGGAGATAAGCAACTTTTCCAAATAATTTGTATTCAGAAGGAGTTTTCGGTTTCACAATACCAATACAATATTTTGCACCTGGTGCAGAAGGATGATTTTTTATTAAATCAAGGGCGAGGATTCTTAAATTTTTTTTGTCATTTTGTCGTTCATAAATTTTGAGCTGAAGGAATTTTCTTACTATTGGGTCTTTTAATCTCTGCATCTCTTTTTTGATAACTGGAATCTCTGCTGAAGATAATAAAAGGTCAAACAGCAGATTCTGATACTCAGTAGAAAGATATGGACTTACTGAATCAATCTCAAGAATACTGCTCAACGCATTGCTTAGGTCATTCAAATTGTAGTAACATTTTGTTAGATATAATAACTGGTAATCTTTTAATTCGCTAATGTTTGATAGATAGTTAATCGCTTCCTGATACCTCTGGAGATTATACAGGGCGATACCTTTTAAAAGAGAATCTGTGGTTAGATTAAAAACATCTTCCCATCTTTTTTGCTTCAGGTAAACGATGCAGGCAAGTTCTTTGATTATTTTATTCTGTTCAAAGTCAATGTCTCCACTGATGCTATCAAGATATACTAATGCCCGTTTGTATTCTCTCTGGTCAAGGTAAAGTTTTAAAAGAATTTTTGTTTTTTCAATTAGATTTTGCTGGGTGCAGACCCTTTTTAAAAGGTTAAAGGCATATAGTGGTTTATCTTTTGCTGTGTGCTCAGCTTCAGCGATTAAATCAGATTCAGGAATGACTGCTAATGGCACCTCTTTTGTGGCCGGACTCGGACAGGAAAGAACTGCCAATATTAGAAAATAGAACCCGCTTGTTTTCCATAAAATTTTAAATATCAAAAATCTCCTGTTGACTGAAAAAGAAATTTATTTCCCTTTGAGGATCTTCGTCTGGGGCTGAGGCATGGACTACATTCTCGCCAACCGATGTTCCATAAAGATTTCTAATTGTTCCAGGAGCAGCCTTTTTGGGGTCGGTTGCACCTACGACCTCACGCAATTTTTTGGGTGCATCAGGATATTTTAAACAGGCAACAACCACTGGTCCTGAAGAGATAAAATCCACGAGCCAATTGTAGAAATCCTTTCCTTTATGAATCTCGTAAAATCTACCACCCTGTTCCTTGTTGAGCCAGAGCATCTTCATCGCCACAATCTTAAAGCCCGCATCCATAATATGCTTTAAGATATTACCGATTAAATTTCTTTTTACAGCATCAGGTTTTATGATTAATAATGTTTTATCCATAAGTGTAAGTATATAAAAAAAAATAATGATGTCAATTATTTTGGAATGTGGTGTCTATTCCTTATTTTAATCAGGGCAGACTTTAGCGGGATGAAAATATTTTCTGGAGTAGGGAATTTATTCCCGTCTTCTTACTTAAATGGTTGACTTCAATTGATATTTGATTATACTAATTAAGCCTTTTGAAGCCGGGGTGGCGGAATTGGAAGACGCACCAGGTTCAGGACCTGGCGCTGGCAACAGCATAGGGGTTCAAATCCCCTCTCCGGCATCAGCTGTTATAAAGTTGTTGATGACAAAAAGTAATAAGAAATGGGAATATTAAAAAAAATAGTAATGGCAGGGCTGATAATCTATGCCCTATTTTATTTTATTCAATCTTATGTAGTCATTACATTTCCATATCAAATTTCGTATCCTGAAGGCTTTGTTCTTAACCAATCCCATCTTATTAGTAAAGGTGAATCAATATACAGAGGAATCAATGAATACCCATATCTCATAAGTAATTATCCACCAGTCTATCAATTTTTATGCGCGCTCTTTGTGAAACTATTCGGTGTTTCTTTTGTATATGGTAGATTGATTACTTTTCTTGTTTCTATTCTTATTTGCTGGCTTATCTTTATCATCTTAAAAAATGAGACCTCACGCGAAATCGCCATAATATCTGCCTTGCTCTTTATTGCATCATCATACATTTATAAAAATAATCCATTTTTCCGGGTTGATATGCTGGGTCTATTATTCAGTCTGATGGGTATTTATATGTTCCAAAAGACAGATAAACTCATTTTTGGTACAATCTTCTTTATTGCTGCTTTATACACAAAACAGACTTTTGTTTCTGCACCAATAGCAGTGGCATTATATCTTTTTTTAACCGACAAAAAAAGGGCACTCACCTTTGTTGTTCTGATGCTACTATGCTACATTGCCATCTTCTTTTTAATAAATTTTTATACCAAGGGAGAATTTTATCGGCATAATTTTTTATACAATATGAACACCTTTATCTTCAAGCAGATGGCAAAGCACTACATCTGGTTTTTACAGAATCATGCGATAATAATTCTTTTCTCTGTAATATTTCTTTTTATTCCAGACATTCAAAAAAAATATTCTATTTTTGTTATATATTTTATTATCTCAGCACTGGTCGCGGTATCAGTCGGAAAGATTGGTGCCAATATGAATTACTTCTTTGAAATCATTGCAGTATCCTGTATTTTAATGGGTCTGGCAATGAAGAGATTAAAAGAGATTTTCAAAGACGAGAAAACATGGGCGATGCTCATTAACTCTGCCCTTTTTATACAACTTCTTTTATTCCTGCATATCCCATTTTTTACTGAACCCATTATCACAAAGAACGAGTTAACAAATTCAAAACTATTATCTGAAGTTGTACATAATACTGATGGCAAAATAATTTCTGAAGATGCAGGTCTGCTTTTAATGAACAATAAACCGATTATTTTTATGCCCTTTGAATTTACCCAGCTGACAAATCAGAAAATCTGGGACCAGACAAGGTTTGTAAATGATTTAAAAAATAGGCAATTCTCTTTAATCATCTTAAGTTTTGATATCCATTGCCAGGTAGATAAAGAAAGGCTTACACCACTAATGGTTGACGCAATAAAAGAAAACTATTATATAGGTCAGGTTATTGGCGAATATTTCCTTTATTATCCGGTTATCAAATAATAACTGTGCAAAAGATTGTTGCTTTTGGTAGATTATTATATCGTTACCGTGGGTTGATTGCACTGCCATTCTTTGCATTACTTGTTATAACTGGAAATCCAGAAATGAAAAACATAATCGCCCATCTTTTAATTATTTTGGGCATTATTATAAGACTATGGGCGAGCGGTTATATTGGTTCTATTTCAAGGGGTTATGAAATAAATGGAGACTACCGGGTCATAAACGGTCCTTATAAAATTTTTCGCCATCCACTATATCTCGGTAATCTGTTTTTGGTTTTAGGAACGATTGTATTATTCAACCCGCCAGTGTGGTATGGGATGACTTTGATAATTATTTTTATAATTGAATATTCTATTATATCTATTGCTGAGAAAAATCATCTTAAAGAGCTCCCTGTTAAAAAAATAAATTTTTCTTTCCATAATCTTAAAGGTGAAATCTCTACAATCGTTGTGATAATCATAATCTATTTTATCTCTTATTTGGTTCAGAGATTTTTTTGAAAGACTATATTTATATAACTGTCAGGATTGACTGGTGCAAGGGTATGGAGGGACTCGTAAGCCTTAGCAAATTTCAACCCGGCTCTCTCTGTCATTTCAGTAATCCCGGTCTGTGAATATATCTTCAGCCTTATTGGTAATTCAATTTTAAATATCAGATTTTTACTTTCTTTTATAAAAAGTTTTTTATTCAATCTCCTCAATATTTGTACTAACAATTCCAGAGTTGTTTGTTGACAGAAAGAAAAATTTTAATATAATTGCAGTGTGAAAAGAAAACAATTATCCGAAACTGAATATCGTGCATCAAGATTTTGTCGTGTTTTGGGCAATCCCACCGCCTATCAGATTTTGAAGTTCCTCACAAAAGGCAAAATGTCACCCACTGAACTAACAATGGAAATTGGGCTATCTTTGAAAACAATTTCTGAAACGCTTCGCAACCTCCGTCAGGTGGATTTAGTTCGATATGACACCGTTAGTAATAGCAAAGTCTATTTTTTAAAAGATAAATCAATTATAAATGTGCTAAGATTTCTTGAGGACTATGCGGAAAGGATGCGCCTTAAAAAATGGTAACTCTGGCATTCTGGTAATTACCAGAATGCCAGAGTAGTAGATTATGGATACAATCACGAAAGATTGGAAACCCAATGAAGGAAAGAGTTTAATAATAGAAGTTGATGGAGTAAATTATGCACGGTTGCCGGTGAAGACACATGTAATTACATCGGGTGATAATATAAACAAGATTGTTGAAAAGTATGTAGTGTCCCATCTTAAAAATGATGATATAATTTTTTTAAGTGAAAGGGTGGTGGCGATTACCCAGGGCAGGGCATTTCCAATCAAAGATATTAAACCATCCTGGCTTGCAAAATTTTTGGTAAAGTTTGTCCATAAATCACCATATGGTATTGGTCTGGGCAGTCCCTGGACAATGGAATTGGCACTGCGTGAAGCAGGCATTCCGCGTATACTCTTTGCTGCATTTGTTTCAGCAATTACAAAGCCATTTGGTATAAAAGGGCTATTTTATATTATTGCCGGTAAATCCGTAGCAGCAATTGATGGACCCTGCCATTATACATTACCGCCATATAATGAGTATGCAAAATTGGGACCAAAAAATCCGAATAAAGTAGCGAGGGATTTGAAACATAGATTTGGTTATGATGTTGTTATCATTGATGCCAATGACCTGGGTGTGGCAGTTTTAGGTAAATCAAGTAATAGAATCACTGATGATTTTTGCAAAAAGGTCTTTCGTGATAATCCTTTAGGTCAATCAGACCAGCAGACACCCCTCGCAATCGTGAGAAAAGAATCTATTCAAAAACAAAATTGAGATTTTTCTGTCTTGTTTTCGTTATCTCATACATCTTCACCAGCCAGTTGTGAAAATTTTTCTTGCACCATTTAACCCACATTTCTGGAATCTATTGTATGTCCTTTCAGCACGGGATTCAATCTCTCTATTATCTTCCAATGCTATCCATCCCTCAATCGCTGATTCTAAGGTATATGCCTCTGGTGCAAGCAGCCCTTCTGTCCATAATAACGGATAACCACCCAGTGAATCCAGAATATCGTAGAAACTATTCTTACTTAAGCAAGCAAGTATGACCACATCTTTTGGCATTTTATTTTTAGCCGGTTGTGGCAAACTATCAAGAGTAAAGTCCAATAACCCATTATGTCCGACATAACAGACCAGTTGAACAGAACCGCGGATTTCAAGATTGCCATTTGTGTTTTTCGCGGGTATTGGAATCGCCATCTGAAGAATCGTATCTTTTGCGATCATATTCAGAAAATCTAATATGGCATCCTTAATTGCACTTCCTTTATAAGCATCAGCAATCATATAAATGTTTTTTCCCTGTCTTTTAAATATACACCTTTCAAGAATATTTGCTGAAATATTTGAAATGGTTGCAATTAAATCCCAATTTCTACTCTTTCTGAAATATGTTTTAACACCACCTCCAGCACCCCAGTATAGATTATTTTTAGGGTCTTCACCATTTCCTAATATTGGTGAAACTGGCACAATGCCTTGATGTTTATTGTCACACAATGCTACAAATGTATAAATGATAATCGGCTGATTGTCCCTCATTAACTTTTTTAATGTTTCAATCATCTCAGCCCGCTCTTCACGAGATTCATCAAGGCGTGTCACAAAGAGTCTCTCAAAATATATATTTCCTAAGGGTTCAATAACTACTTTATCACCAGGCCTGGCATTGAGGCATAATGGACATCCGGTAGTATCAAATCCGGCAAAGATTCCCATATGCCATACATAGTATGGGATACTATCTATTGTTACAAGGGGTGGGTCAGTATCATAAATCTCTGTCGTAACCAGAAAATACAATATATCACCCTTTTTTAATTTTGAATAATCAATATCGTTTTTTAAAACACCATTGAGTCCTTTAACAGGGCTACCCAATTTTTTACCGCTCACCAGTTTTGATGACAAAACACTTAAATTCTGCCAGCTCTCACCGGTTATGTCAGTGTATGCGAGGAATATCAAACCCATGCAGTCAAGTCTTTGTTTTGACCTGCCATCCCAAACAAATGGTGCACCAAGATATTTCTTAGCTGCCTCCAGAAAGTTTTCGCCAGTACTGATAGTAAGATCATCTGCATATATTTCAGCAGATAATAAAACACAAAAAACAAAATAACCCATCGCAGAAAACAAAATATGTGCAAGCTTTAAAGATGCCCTTTTTTTCATTATTCCTAACCAGCTTTACCGAAATGGTTCAGAAAAGCCTTGCCCTACAAGAACCATCTTTTAATGATTTGTTATTTATAATAATATTTTACAACTGAAGCCTGTATTGGTTCAGCGATAACACCCCGACAATCACAACTATATGACCAGTTCTCACGCGCAAATGAATTATTGTGAATATTATCCCTGAAGATAACTAATTTCTGCAATACACCATCTCCATCGTAGGATTTATTGATTTCATAATCTTTGTATTTTATAGTAACTTCTTTTTCTCCATTTGAAAACATGCAGATTGTTTTTGGCCCATCGTAGAAATATTTTTTAAAAGTTCTTGTTTTATAAGGACCTTTCTTGCACCAAGAAATTTGTTTTATTATGCGACCTCTTTTATCGTAATAATAAGTTGTTTGCCAGCGGTTGCCTTTGCCAAGTTGTAGTATTTCAATTTTCTTTGTTAGATTCTTACCTGTTCTATTATAAAAATATTTTGTCTGTGAGAAATTGTTTGGACATATTATCATTACATCTCTTTCCAATCTTCCTCGTTTGTCGTAAAAATAGTCTACATAGGAAAATCTTTTTAACCTGAAATTCTTTGACTTCTCAAAACAAAGAGATATACTTCTTAATTCTTTTCCCTTATCATCATATACGCTGTATTTTTTTTCTACTTCACCTGCCTTGACCTGCCTGACTTCCTCATAAATCAACCTATCCCGTTTGTCATAGAAGTACAACCTAACAGCTGATAACTCCAATTTTTTGTTCCATCGGTAATAATCCAGCATCTTTATTAATCTGCCTTTCGGGTCATAAAAGTTAATGACTTTACCAAGAATATATTTTTGATAATTATAAGATTTATTCTTAAACGAATAATAAATAATTTCTTTAGTCCTAATCATTTAAAAATTCCTGTGGTTAAGGAACTTCAAGGCTTAACAAATTATTTTTTGCAAAAGCGATAACAAAAGGGTCAAGGTCTCCTGATAGGACTCTTTTCAAATCCGCAGTTCTGAGGCCTGTTTTTTTATCTATTATTTCGGTTCTGGACTCACTTTGTCGGTATTCGCGTGTGATTGTTTCGGTTCCTTTTTGAATAGTTTCAAAGGCTTGAGTCCATAAACATTTATCCTTGTTTTTTCTTTCCATTGCCTCACTGATAATTTCGCTTAACCGTTCGCTAAAACTCTGTGATGCTTCAATACTTAAACAGTCAACTTTTACAAAACGAAATTTATCTATATCCATTGTTTCTCCGGGAAGTTTGCCACGGAAACGATGCAAGCCGATCTCTCCTTTTAAAAAACCGTATACACCTGGACCCCGAAGGGCAAAGACATATATAAGTGAATTTGTTGACCTTTTCACATATTCTTTTAGTGCATTGGCGCCATCAAGCTCAATTGCTTTGAATTCAGGTTTTCCTTCTACTTTTTCTTTTGGTGGCAATTGCAATTCATATATAGTATAAGTATAATCTTTTTGCTTTATCCAATTGTAATACATATTAAAAACTGTTTTTAACCAATCAACTTCGCCAGGCTGTTGATATTTTCCACCGAGACGGCTGAGAAGCAACAATGCCCTGTTCGCCTCTGGAAAATGCAAATAGGCAAGTTCAATTTCCAAAAACTCCTTTTTTCTCTGTAGACTTCTAAACCGTTCCGCGAGTTCGGAAAGATAACAGACATCTCGTTCCCTGCCAACTACATCACTCAGATCTTCTAAAAAATTAGCCTCTTCAAAAAGCTGTTTTATATTTTGCTCAACCCTATCCAGATCATATATCCGCTGGTTTGTTTCTCGTATTTCCTCTTTGTTCTTTAACCAGAAATTGGGTTTTTTCAAATTATTTAACAATTTCTTAAGTTCGCTGCGTAAAATTATCAGTTTCTCACTCCTTTGTATTGTATCAAGATTTCGCCTAAAATCGCTAATCATTATTTGAAATTCCCTGTAGTCTACTTTTCCAACTTTATTCACAAATGGGTCAGAAACTACTATCTTAACATCAGGATTTTCAAGTTTTAAGGAACGCACTTTGACTGTATCCCCCACTCTCACAACGCTTAACAGGCCAATCTCATCATCTTTATGTGTAGCAAGATAACGGGCAATAGGTGCAATGACTATTTTTTCAATTGCCCTCTTTAATGGCCGGGCACCATAAGTGGGACTGAATCCTTTCTCCGCAATTAAATCTCCTATCTGTTCATCAATGTCAATTGTAATACCCCTCCGAACGAATCCATAACGCAATAATACTTCCTTGAGTTCCTTTTCTGCAATTTGACGAATCTGTTTTTCGCCCAGAGGTTCAAAGACAATTATATGGTCAATACGGTTGATGAATTCTGCTCTAAAAAATTCTTCAAGTTTATCGATAAAATGTTGCTCAACTGAAATATT
Organism: Caldifarciminota bacterium; assembly: GCA_037444665.1. Classification (GTDB taxonomy): domain Bacteria; phylum Hydrothermota; class Tepidihabitantia; order SM23-42; family JAOAFX01; genus JAOAFX01. The sequence continues at coordinate 3,322 of JBBILZ010000047.1, read as the reverse complement.
CTTTTTTAAAAATCCAGGTGCAGTAAGTTCCTTATGGCTCGCACCGAGATTAGAAGTCATTATAAAAATGGCATTGCGGAAATCAAGCAGGGTTCCTGTTGCATCTGTCAATCTGCCTTCACCCAATACCTGCAGCAACATATCAAAGACTGCGATGTCCGCTTTTTCAATTTCATCAAGTAGAATCAAAGAGAATGGCTGCTCGGTAATATGCCTTGTCAATGTCCCGGTCTTTTTTGATGAACCAGGAATACCAATAAGCTTAATTAACGCATCACTGCCTGAATATTCACTCATATCCAATCGCACCATACGGTCAGAACTACCAAACAGGTATTCGGCTAATGCTTTAGCAAGTGCAGTCTTACCAACGCCTGTGGGACCCAGAAAGATAAAAGTTCCAAGTGGTTTGTTTGGGTCATTTATACCCGCCTTTATTGTGCTTATTAGGTCAACAATCTGGTCAATTGCATGGTCCTGTCCAATTATCCGGCTCTTAAAAAATGCCCGGACCTGTGTTAAATCCAGCGGAGGTTCATCAGATAAAATCTCAGCAGGCAGCCCGGTCTGTTTGGAAAATTCCAAAAAGATATGTTTTTTTGTTATTGATTTCTCTTTTGCTTTATTAGTTTCCGCAGTGTGCCGGAGCAGATGAATTGCTTTCCCAGGAAATGACCAATATGGCCGGAATCTACTTGTTATCTCTATAGCCGCATCCGCTGCACTGGGCTCAATTCGGAAATCAAATATCTGTTCCAGGTCTTTCCTGACCTTATTGAGTATCGTATATGTTTTCTGTTCTAATGGAGGATTCAGTTTAATGGTTTTAAACAATGACAGAAATCCAAAATCCTTGCCCAGGAATCGTTCATAGCGCTCAGGGGTTGTCTCGCCAATTATGACAATCTCCCGATTGGCAAGGGGAACCTTAAGGAATTTTGCCATTTCTGAACCTTTTACATAGCTGGTCACTCCTTCCAGAAGGTCAATAATATCATCAAAATATATAATAATATTCTCTTCACGGGCAACACTTACCAGTGAATTCATAACATTCTCCCACCAGACCGGCACAGCTTCAATAGAGTGTGCTGAGACCATCCATATTTCCCGGTTGTTCAGGATTTTAGGACATTGTTTTTTTAAAATACGGCGTGCTACTTCATAGATAATTGCGGTCTTTCCAACCAATGAAGGACCTACAAGTAGAATGCTCTCGCGGCGTTCGGACGCAAGTAAATTAAATATTTCCTCAACCGTCTCATCAACTTCGTAAGCACGGGTAAAATCTTGTTCCTGAACTAATCCAAGAAGATTTTTGCCCACCGCAGTAATTATTTCTCTATTGACTTTTTCTTTTTCATTTACCGTCGTGAGTGGCCCACGAACGCGCACCTGGGCAGAGATATTTTCAAGTTGTTCCTTCTCTGTTCCCTCGTATTTAAGAATCTCTTCGGTTGTGCTATCATGAAAATAGCTCTTGAGTTCGTCTTGTGCCACTTTTTCTATATTATTTATATTATCAACATAGAATTTCATCGGTGGTTCAAGGATAGGGATGGTTACAAGGAATTGGTCTTTGTGTGGAGCAACGATAATACTGAATTTTAATTTTATCTTCGTCTTCCTTCTGGTTCCCCCTTTACTTATTGGGTGGAATTCAACCTCAACTGTTTCAAGATGCCCACCCGGTATTTTTTTTATAGCATTAAACTCTGAAGGATGCATCTTTGATAAAACCCTGACCAGCGCCGACTTTATTTCATCTTTACACCTGTTCTGGCTGATTCCGTACGCAACAATGTAAGGTATTTCTACTACCTTGAAGGTAAATGAACCATCCTCATGTTTTTGGATAAACAGAGTAAAATCAAACTGAATTTTATCACCCATAAGATTTTATATTATATAATAACCATCCCCCACTGTCAATACAGCGTTTTTAATTATCTGTTTTTTTTATATACTATTCAAACCATAAAATAAATCAATATCCCCTTTAGGAATTTTATATAATCTAAGTAAATATATGAATTGTGTAATAGCATTGATTACGAGCCACTATTTTTAATGAGATTAAAATTATCTGGTTTGGTTTTCATTATTCCGCAGATTTCAGGAAATGATAAGGGTTTGAAATTCCAGCAGTCAACACCAACATCAAATGACTTTCCCAAACCTTCAAGTTTTCCATGACTATGTCCGAACAAATGCCAGGTGCCAAAATGGGATTTTGGCCAGACCCGCATTGCATAATGGCACAAAACGATTTCTTGATTTTCATAAGAAATTGTGACTATTCGGTCCTGAAAAATTTTAAATCGGCTTGCATCCTTGCCCAATGTTGAAGGGTCAAAATGATCTAATTTATCATGTGACCCTTTGATTAAAAGAATATTACCCTTTAAACTTCTGACGAGTTCTATTATTCTTGTTGCTTGTTTTTCAGCATGGCCAAAAACAAAATCCCCAATAACATAGACCACATCTTTTGGCGAAATTATTTTATTCCAGTTCTCAATCAATTTTTCGTTCATTTCCTCAACATTCTGAAACGGTCTATTACAGTATTTAATTATATTGGCATGATAAAAATGGGTATCCGCAGTAAAATAAATCATAAATAGTTTATATCTATGTTATTTGTAGCAAGGTCAATGAGCACATAAGTCAAATTCCCTGTTTGTCCTGGTTGAATGCAAATTGTCTTACCAATATTTGCCTTCCATATACCTGAAATTTCCGGTGATTCATGGATATGCCCATGTAGAGATATTCTCGGCTGATTCTTTAGTAAAAAATTATACACTGCCCTTGACCCGACCTTACGACCATCAGAGCATACATCCAAATTCAGACCTGCTGGTGGCATATGGATAACATAAATAGCATTGTTTATATTCAGTGGTTTTGGCAGATTGTTCAATTCATCTTCTATTGTCGGTAATGCACTGATATATAACTCCCAATCATTGATTTTTTTGAAACCATCGTGGGTGGACAACAAGGCAGTTCCATATTGAATCCCGATCTGATATTCCCTTGTATCTCTTCGGCATCTGTCTTTTATGCGAAAAGAATAATCTACTACCAAGTTCATACCGATGAATCCATAACCTTTAATTTCTATCTTTCTTTGAGCAATGTTTTTAATATATCTGCTGTGCAAACATATCTGCTCTAATCGCTCATCATAAATGCTCAAATCGTCGTTACTAAGAAGACACAAATAATATATTTCCCTTTTTTCAAACCCTGCAAAATGCTTTTTTAAATAATTAAAAAATTCGCTTTGCCACTTAAATATTTTACTATCATTAGA